>JAGQSS010000303.1 GCA_020439405.1 Ilumatobacter sp.
TGTCCGACTTCTTCGACGGTGAGCACGACGCGGGGCTCGGCGTCGTCGTAGTCGTCGCTGATCGCCACGGCCCACGACACGGGCGCCAGGTCGTCCTCCCAGCCGGGCGGGATGTCGTCCGGCGTCGCCGGGTAGTCGTCGATCGATCGGCGCACCGTGTTCCTCCTGGTCAGCATGGTTGTCCGGACTTAAACCCGACAAAATTGATCGGAATTATGTTGTATCCCGAGGTGGCCGAGCGTAGTGTCGTCGCAAATCCCGACCAACCAGGTCGGGAATGATCCGGACAAACCCCGCGATGCAGACTCTCACCCCCGTCACCCTCCGCTCCCGACCGTCGCTCGACGAAACCGAACTCGAACTGATCAACGCACGCCTCGAGTCGGCGAGCCCGAGCGAGATCATCGCCTGGGCGCACGACCGGTTCGGCGATCGGCTGGCGATGACGGCGTCGTTCGCCGACACCACGCTGATCGACCTGGCGACGTCGGTCGCGCCCGACGTCGAGGTCATCTTCCTCGACACGGGCTTCCACTTCGCCGAGACCCTCAACACGGTCCGGCGTGCGATGGAGCGCTACGCCCTCAACCTCACCGTGCTGCGACCGCCGGCCGACGCCGACGACGTCTGGGAGCACGGCTCCGACGCGTGCTGCGCCGCCCGCAAGGTCGCCCCGCTCGACCGTTACCTGACCGGCCACGTCGATGCCTGGCTGAGCGGCCTCCGCCGGGTCGATAGCCCGGAGCGTGCCGACACCCCGATCGTGTCGATCGACCGTCGTGGCCTCGTCAAGGTCAACCCGATGGCGAACATGACCGACGACGAGTACGAGTCCTACATCGCCGACCACGAGGTGCTGGTGAACACGCTCGCCTACGACGGCTACGCGTCGATCGGCTGCTGGCCGTGCACCGAGCCGTCGACCGACGGCCGTTCCGGTCGCTGGGGCGGCACCAAGACCGAGTGCGGGTTGCACCTGTGAGCGGCGTCTTCCCGGCGCCCTATCCGGTCTTCCTCGACCTGGTCGGCAAGCGCGCCCTCGTCGTCGGTGCCGGCCCCGTCGCCGCCCGCAAGGTCGCCGGGCTGCTCCGTGCCGGCGCCCACGTCACGGTCGTCGCGCCCGACGCCGTGCCCGAGATCGCCGAAGACCCCGACGTCCGTTGGCACGAGCGGCCATACCGGCGCGGCGAGGTCGCCTCCTATGCGGTGGCGATCACCGCCACCTCCGACCCGGCCGTCAACCGCCAGGTCGCACGCGACGGCAACGCCGCCAACGTGTGGGTCAACTCGGCGGACGACCCGGAGAACTGCGGGTTCATCCTCCCGTCGGTCGTCCGGCGCGGCGACCTGCAGGTCGCCGTCTCGACCAACGGCCGGAGCCCGGCGATGGCGCAGTGGGCTCGCCGCCGACTCGAGACCCTCTTCACCGACACCCACGGCGCCGCGCTCGACGTGCTGGCCGAGGTGCGAGCCGAGGTCCGACAGGCCTCCGGCACGTCCGAGGTCGACGGCTGGACCGACGCCGTCGACGACCGATTCTTCGACCTGATCGGCGCGGGCGACGTCGACGCCGCCCGCGACCACGTCCGCTCGGCGCTCGGCCTGACCCGACGTCCCGACACCCACGTCGACACACAGCACCAGGAGGTGCCGTCATGACCGTCCATCTCGTCGGAGCCGGCCCGGGCGACCCCGACCTGCTCACCCTGCGCGCCGCATCGCTGCTGGCGCGCGCCGAGGTGATCGTGCACGACCGCCTGGTCGACCCGCGACTGCTCGCCTCGGCATCGTCGTGGGCCGAGCTCGTCGACGTCGGGAAGACGCCCGGTTCGCGTCGCAACAGTCAGGACGAGATCAACGAGATCCTCGTCGATCGTGGCCGTCGCTTCGAGACGGTCGTCCGCCTCAAGGGCGGCGACCCGTTCGTGTTCGGTCGCGGCGGCGAAGAAGCCGAGGCGCTGCGCGCCGCCGGCATCGAGGTCGAGGTCGTGCCCGGCATCTCGTCGTCGGTCGCCGGTCCGGCCGCCGCCGGTATCCCGGTCACGATGCGCGGCGTCGCCAGCGGGGTCAGCATCGTCACCGCCCATCAAGACCCGAACAACGATCGCCAGCTCGACTGGACCGCACTCGCCAACACCGGTACGACGCTCGTCATCCTCATGGGCGCCGCCCGTGCCCGATCGATCGCCGACCGGCTCATCGCCGGCGGCATGCGCGCCGACATGCCCGTCGCCGTCGTCACCAACGCGACGTGCCCCGACGAGTGCATCCAGCGGCTCACCATCGATCGGCTCGGCGACGAGCCCGTCGCCAATCCGTCCGTCATCGTCGTCGGAGAAGTCGCCGCTCGCGACGTCCTCCGCGACGTGCCCGTCCTCGCCTCCCTCGTCGAAGGAGTCCCGTCATGACGATCCTCGAACGCCCCGACACCGAATCCGGTCACGACCACGGCATCACCGTGCTCCCGACCGAGGCATGGGATGCCGGCCAGGTGGCCGACATCGCCAAGTTCCGTGAGCAGCTCGCCGGCTATCAGTCCGGCGAGGTGCCCGAAGACGTGTTCCGTGTCTTCCGCCTGACCAACGGCATCTACGGCCAACGTCAGGGCGGCACCAACCAGATGATCCGCGTCAAGGTGCCGTACGGGTCGATGACGCCCGAGCAGCTCGAGATGATGGGCTACATCGCCGACCGTTACAGCCGCGGCTGGGGCCACATCACGACCCGTCAAAACCTGCAGTTCCACTTCGTCGAGCTGAGCGACATCCCCGACGTGATGGAACTGATGGCGGCCGTCGGCCTCACGAGCCGCGAGGCCTGCGGCGACACCGTCCGCAACATCCAGGGCTGCCACCTCGCCGGTGCCTGCCCGCAGGAAGTCCTCGACATCACCCAGTGGGCAGAGGCCGCGTATCAGCACTTCGTTCGCAACCCGCTCGGACAGCGGCTGCCGCGCAAGTTCAAGATCAACTTTTCCGGCTGCGCCACCGACTGCGGCCAGGCGATGTTCAACGACGCCGGCGTCATCGCCGTGACCCGCACCCTCGACGACGGCACGGTCGAGAGCGGCTTCCGCGTCTTCATCGCCGGCGGTCTCGGCGCGACGCCCCACCCGGCGCTGGCGCTCGAGGAGTTCACCACCCGCGAAGACCTCCTGCCGACCATCGAGGCGATCCTGCGGGTGTTCAACGAGGCCGGCAACCGCGACAACAAGCTGCGGGCCCGCATGAAGTGGCTCGTCGACACGCTCGGGTTCGAGGAAGTGCAGCGCCGAGTACTCGCGAGCCGCAAGTTCCTGCCGGCGTCGTCGTCGTGGCCCGGCGGCATCCCCGACGAGGTGCTCCGCCACGGTGACGAGCCCGCCGGCTCCACCACCGACGGCGAAGTGACCAAGATCGGTCAGGGCATCGACACCCGCCCCGTCTCGATCGGCGGCCTGTCGCCGTACGTGCGGTGGCACCACGCCAACGTCGTGCGCGGCGCCGCCAACGGCTCGGTCAGCGCCTACGCCTATGCCCAACTCGGCGACATCACCGCCGACCAGTTCCGGGCGCTCGCCGCCATCCAGCGCGAGTTCGGCGCCGGCGTACGCCTGAGCAACCGGCAGAACGTCGTGTTCCGCGAGTTGTCCGACGAGCAGCTCCCGGCGCTCTACGAGCGACTCGACGCGATCGGCATGGCCCAGCCGGGTGCCGAGCTGGTTCGCGACGTCGTCGCGTGCCCGGGTGCCGACACCTGCAACCTGGCCGTCACCCAGAGCCGTGGGCTCGCCAAGGCGATCGGCGACCGGCTCGAGGAGGAGGGGCTCGCCGAGGTGGGCGGCCTGCGCATCAACATCTCGGGGTGCACGAACTCGTGCGGTCAGCACCACGTCGCCGACATCGGCTTCTTCGGTGCCGAGCGTCGGGCGAACGGTCGCTCGGCTCCGGGGTACCAGATGCTGCTCGGCGGCTACGTCGGCGACGAGCAGATCCACTTCGGCGACAAGGCGACGCGTCTGCCGGCCAAGAACGCGGCCGAGGCCGCGGTGCGGGTGATCCGGCGGTTCGCCGGTGAGCGCGAGGCGGGGGAGACGTTCCGCACCTGGCTCGACCGGGTCGGCGGTGCGTCGGCGCTCGGTTCGGAGCTGAAAGAACTCGATGCGTTCCCGACCTTCGAGGACGACCCCGACTTCTACATCGACTTCGGCGAGACCGGCCCCTACGTCGCCGAGATCGGCGCCAGCGAGTGCGCCACCTGACCTGAGGACGTATCGGGTCAGGTGTCGGAGGTGACGCCGAGGGACGAGGCGTTACCGTCGATCACCTGACCCGGGAACCTGTGATCCGGTCGCGCGCCGTGTCCCGGGTCAGGTGACCAACGGTAACGGGCTCGGCTGGCGCCTCGCCCGTCACCT
>JAGQSS010000304.1 GCA_020439405.1 Ilumatobacter sp.
ACCCGACCCGGAGGGTGAGTCGTCCCCTACGACACCCGACCCGGAGGGTGAGTCGTCCCCTACGACACCCGACCCGGAGGGTGAGTCGTCCCCTACGACACCCGACCCGGCTGGGGGTCGTCAGGCGCCGGCGGCGAAGGTGGCGAGCATCTGGTCGAGCAGGGCCCGGTCGTAGCCGCCGGGGAACTGGAACTCGAGCGAGACCTCGACCGACTCGGTCGCACCGTCGGTGACGGCGAGCACCGCTGCATCGGTGTCAACGCCACCACATTCACTCAGCAGGTACAGCTGCCCGTAGTACACGTCGTCGACGTAGTCCTCGCTGCTGTCGAGGGTGCAGTCAGGGGCGGCGAGTGACGTCTCGAACAGGATCGCAAGGTCGGCCGTGCCCGGCTCGACGTAGCCGACCGTCGCGGCGACGCCCGGCACGTTCCAGGTGGCGTCGAACTCGTCGAGATCGTTCGATGCCTGGAGCAGCGTGACGGCCTCGACCTCGGTCGAACCGATCCATTCCGGCCAGTCGGCCGAGACGAGCAGGCGGATGTCGCCCGCCTGGTTGGCGATCGGCTGCAGCGGCCAGTCGCGGAGCTGGTCGATGACCGGGGCGAGCTTGATCGCCTGGCTGTCGAGGACGGCGCGGGCCGGGGTGCACTCGGCGTCGACGAAGTCGGCGAGCTGGGTCATGATCGAGTCGAACTCGGCGAAGCTCTCGGCCATCGGCTCGAGTGCACCGGACTCGGAGATGGCATCGACGTCGTAGGCGTACTCCTCGAAGACCGGGATGAGTTCGCCCATGATCTCGGAGGCCCGTTGGGGCTGCTCGGCCATCCCCTCGGGGGCCGATGCGGCCGCGGCGTCGATCGTGAAGGCGAGAATCGACAGCGAGGCCTCGGCCTGTTCGGGCGTCGGGTCGGTGAGCACGTTCGTCACCTGGTTGAACACGTAGGCCTGTTCGGAGTCGAAACAGAACTGGGCGAGCACCGGGTCGACGTCGCCGGGGATGCTGGTGTCGGCTTCGGTGGTCGGGGGCGCCGGCTCGGTCGTCTCGGGCGTGGTGGCTGGGTGCGGTCGTCGGGGCGACGGTGGTGGCCGGGACCGTCGTGTCGGGCACCGTCGTCGCGGGCGCGGTCGTCTCCGGAACCGTGGTCTCGGCCGGGGTGGCGTCGGTGGTCGACGACTCGTCGTCGGAACCTCCGCAGGCGGTGACGAGGGCGGCGGTCACGGCCAGCAAGGCGGCGCGTCGAACGATCGTGGGGGAGCGGTGCATGTCGTCGACCCTAGGACAGGTGCGTGAACGCGGCGTGGGAATTGCGAACGGGTGGCCACCCGGAGGCGGCCACCCGTTCAGGGGTCGGTCAGGTCGACGATCAGGCGGTGCGTCGGCGCACGCTCAGGGTGATCGCTCCACCGATGGCGAGGAGCAGCCCGCCGATCCACACCATCGTGTTCGTCCCGTTCGAGCCGGTCGGCGGCAGCTCGGCGACGATCGTGGTCGTCGCCGATCCCGAACCGACCTGGGTGGTCGTCGTCGGGGCCGGCTCGGTGGTCGTGGTGGCCGTGCCACCGGTCACCGCCGCACGGGGCGACATGTCACACACCTCGCCCTCGGTCGGTACACACGTGAGGCCGGCCTCGCCGAGGACGTCGTTCTCCGCCGTCGGGTCGGGTGCGTCGTAGACGCCGCGGACCCGGGCCTCGTTGACGACCTCGACACCTTCGGCGATGTTGTCGACCTTGACGAGCAGGGTGATGGTGGGTGCATCGGCTCCCGGGGCCAGTGCGTCGTCGAAGGTGCACGTGACGAGCTGCGGCTTGGACGCCTGGGTCAGGGTGCACGTCCCCGCACCGCCGGCGACGGTGCCGGTCACGTAGCTGACGGCGCTCGGGAGGAGGTCGTCGACGACGACCGGGTCGAGCGTCAGCGCACCGGTGTTGGTCACCTGCAGCGTGTAGTTCAGCTCGTCACCGTTGACCACGGTGGTGGCCGACGTCGTCTTGTCGATCGACACCGAAGCGAACGAGTTGATCACTTCGACGCTGATCGTCTCGCCGCGGTGGCCGTCGAGGACGAACGAGTTGGGGCTGATCGCCGACGAGCTCGCGCCGCCGGCGTCGATCTCCTCGATCTGGTACTCGATGCCGGCCGGGTTGAACGTCGAGGGGAGCGGGATGAGCTTCGACTCGTTGTCGAGCAGATCGAAGGTGATCTCCTCCTCGAAGGTCGCCGACTCACCGTCGACCGTCAGCCGCGAGACCTTGATCGTGTACAGGGTGTCGGCGCCGGGTCCGGGACCGACGACGTCCTTGCTGAACTGGACGTCGATCTGGCAGATGTCGATGTTGAGTGCCGGGTCGGTCGAGCCGGTGTCGAGCGAATCGGCCGTCGCGACGACCTTGCCGTCGACGCTGATCTGCACGCCGTTGGCATCGGCTCCGACGATCTCGCTCTCGCCACCCTGGAGAGTGACGGATCCGCCGGCCCAGGTGATCTCCAGTGCCACGGACTCGTTGTTGGTGATCCGGTACCAGTAGGTCTCGAACTCGTCGTCGACGGTCAGCTCGGCACAGATCGCCTCGATCGAGACGTCAGGCACGCACCCCTCGTCGTCGGGTGGGAGCTGCGGGTTCCATTCGCACGGGAGTGTCGTGGTCGTGGTCGTGGTCGTGGTCGTGGTCGTGGTCGTGGTGGGTGGGGTGCAGTCGGGGTCGTTGGGTGGGAGCTGCGGGTTCCATTCGCACGGGAGTGTCGTGGTCGTAGTCGTGGTCGTCGTGGTCGTGGTCGTGGTCGTGGTCGTGGTCGTGCACGCTTGCTGTGTGCCGCTGAACTCCGCGTCGTACGCGGTCGGATGACCGCTGTAGAGGTTGGTGTCGATCTCGACCTTCCATGTGTGGTCCTGCGAGGACGACCAGGGGAACGTCCCCGACCAGGATCCCGGGAAGATGAACGTCTGTGCGTCCCCGTCGATCGTCACCGTGACCGAGTTGTTGTCGTACGACGCCCCAGGTGGCCGGTTCTCGCGATGCTCGTAGTAGATGAGATCGACCGAGAGTCCGGTACACGTCGGCTCGACCGTCGGGGTGTGCGCTGACGCCGGCGACGGCGCCAAGATCACGACGCCGCCGATCAGGAGCGTCAACATCAGTAGGAGTCGTCGGAACATGGATCCTTACCCTTCACCGTGGGTGGTTGTCAGGACGACTCGTACGGTTCCACGCTCTGAGTTCGCCCGCCGTGCTTACCCACGCACAGTACCGATATATGCCAGCTTTACGTCAAGCAATATTCCCGATCTTCAGGGAACCATGACATCGCACGCGAGGGAAACGCGAGCGACGTTCGTTCGACCACGCAAAGTGTCATTTCTCGCAGTTGTTCCGGGAGGGGCGTGAGAGTGTCGGCGCAGGATCAGGGGTGTCCGGGGCGAACGAGTCCGGTTTCGTACGCCGCGACGACGGCCTGGACCCGGTCGCGGACGTCGAGCTTGAGGAGGACGCGGCTGACGTGGGTCTTGATCGTCGTCTCGCCGAGCACCAGTTGCTCGGCGATCTCGGCGTTCGACATGCCGCGCGCCATGAGCACGAGCACCTCGTGCTCGCGTTCGGTCAGGTCGTCGAGCCCGGCCACGGTCGACAGTTCGGTCGACCCGGCGACGAACTCCTCGATCAGCCGTCGGGTGACGGACGGCGCGAGGAGTGCCTCGCCGTCCGCGATCACACGTACGGCGTGGACGAGGTCGTCGGGCGGCGTGTCCTTGAGGAGGAAGCCGCTCGCGCCGGCGCGCACGGCCGCATAGACGTACTCGTCGAGGTCGAACGTGGTCAGGATCAGGATCCGCGCGTCGGTCGACGACGTGATCTCGCGGGTGGCGGCGATGCCGTCGAGTTCGGGCATGCGGATGTCCATCAACACGACGTCGACCCGGTGCCGGTGTGCAGCGGCGATCGCCTCGCGGCCGTCGGCGGCCTGGAACGCCACCTCGATCCCGGGTTCGGACTCGAGGATGAGGGCGAACCCGGTCCGGACGAGTGCCTGGTCGTCGACGACCCCGACGCGGATCATCGCCGGCCCCCCGCAGCAGCGTCGACGCCGGCGGACGTCGGCGCCGGTGACGCCGTCGACGCCGGCGGCGCCGATGGTGAGGTCGATGGCGACGTCGACGGCAGCAGTGCTCTCACCCGGAACCCGCCGCCCGATCGTGGTGCCGCCGTCAGCGTGCCACCGAACAACTCGACCCGTTCGCGCATCCCGACGATGCCTTGGCCCGTGGCCCGTTCGAGCTCGGTGAACGAGGTGCCACGCCCGTCGTCGTCGATCTCGATCTCGGTGGCGTCGGGCCGGTGGGTGATCCGTACCGAC
>JAGQSS010000305.1 GCA_020439405.1 Ilumatobacter sp.
ACCCGATGCGAACTCGTTCCTCGGCGTCACCTCCGACACCTGACCCGATGAAGGCGTCACCTCCGACACCTGACCCGCCTGGGGTACGGGCACGGGACGGCCCGGGGGCTCCTACCCCCGGGCCGTCGTCCGGAACTCAGGTCAGTTCGTGTCAGCCCTGGTAGCTGCCACCCTGGCCTTCGGTGTCGATGATGTCACCCTGCGGAACGAAGGTGAGGCCACCGTCGACCACCTGGACTTCCTGCACCTGAGCAGCCTCGGTCCAGTAGGCATCGTTGACGCCGTCGGTCTTCAGCGTGCCGCCGAGCAGCAGGTCGTTGGTGTAGTCGCCGTTCCACACGGCCGCCATCAGGTTGACCCGGTTCAGGCCACCCGGACGTGCCGCTGCGTCACGCAGGACGTTCTCGACCAGCTGGCCGTACAGGACACCCGTCGAGTACGAACCGTCCGCACAGCTCACGCCGCCGTAGTCGGCGAGGACCTGCTCGGTGTTCTGGATGGCGGGATCGTCGGCGTAGGCCGGGTCACCACAGACCTTGTTCGAGTTGGTCATGCGCACGCCGGCACCCTCGTCGGCCAGCAGGCCGGCAGCATCCTGCACGGGCGTGAAGAAGCTCGACAGGTTGTTGCAGGTGTACGACATGAAGTAACGCGGACGCCAGTCGGAGCCGGCCACGGCACCCACGGTCTGCGGGCAGAAGGCCGCCGTCGTGCCGGCGATGAACACGTCGGCACCCGACGAGATGAGCGTCGTCATCTCGTTCTG
The DNA here is from genome assembly GCA_020439405.1 of Ilumatobacter sp. Taxonomy (GTDB): domain Bacteria; phylum Actinomycetota; class Acidimicrobiia; order Acidimicrobiales; family Ilumatobacteraceae; genus Ilumatobacter. Next base: position 767 of record JAGQSS010000305.1, read on the forward strand.
GATCGTGTCGGCAGCCGGGTCGTGCAGGGCTTCCTCGACGACCTCGATGCCCTCACAGGCAGCGCTGTTGTCCATCGTGTTCTTGTAGGTGGCGCCGAAGTCGTTGTTCATGTACAACGCGGCGACGGTCGCACCTTCACCGAACTCGTCCTTGATGGCCGTGCACCAGATGTCGGCCTCGGTCGCGTAGTTCAGGAGGTTGCCGATCGTCCACGGGAAGTTCGCCGGGTCGCCCCAGAGCGGGAAGCCCGTCGAGTTGAACAACTGCGGGATGCAGTTCTCGTCGGTGATCGGACGGATCGCCAGGTTGACCGGGGTACCGACCGAGTGCACGATGGCGAAGATGTCCTCGGTGTCGATCATCTCCTCGACGTTGGCGACCGCACGGCCGGCCTCGTAGGCGTCGTCCTTCAGGACGAGCACGAGATCCTTGTCGGCGATGGGGTCGTTCTCGTTGAGGAAGTCGAAGTACATCTGCATGCCTTCGCCGATCTGACCGAACGCAGCGAGCGGACCCGACCGCGCAACCGTCATGCCGAGACGGATCTCGTCACCGTCGACGCCCTGCGTCGCGCTCCAGTCGTCGGGACACTCGGGCAGGTTCAGCACCGTGCCGGCAGCAACCTCGACCTCGCCCTCGGTGGGCAACTCTTCCATGTCGCCACCGTCGTCGGCCGGCTCCTCGGCGTCGTCCGCCGGTTCTTCGGCGTCGTCGGCGGGCTCCTCAGCGGGCTCCTCGGCGTCGTCGGCGGGCTCCTCGGCAGGCTCTTCGGCCGGCTCCTCGGTGGGCTCGTCCGCACCGTCGTCGTCATCGTCGCCACCGCACGCAGCGGCAACGAGTGAGAGCGACAGCACGGCTGCGGCAAACCGCATCCCCTTGCGCTTGCTCATGTATTTCCCCCTTGGGTTGTGGTTGTTGGTTGCGGCTGGCGAACCACCCGCTGGGTTTGTGAAGACCGACCGGACCCAAATGCCGGTCGGTCGTGTTCACACCTGTCGAACCGAGATGCGTCGGCAACCCGGTTCTCGATCATTCGTCGTTGGCCCCTCCGTCCGACGGGCCGGAATGCACCAGCTCGTCGTCGGACTCGTCCGACAACATAGTCTCGCCGGGCGTCGCAGCACCCGCGGCTGCGGCGGCGAACGCCGCCGGGACCGAACCGTCGGGTGGGCGAGGGACGACCTGCACGAAGCGGGCCCGGAGCTTGCGGAAGCCGGCGACGATGCCGCCCGGCAGCACGAAGGTGAGCACGATCAGCATCACGCCGAGCAGGAAGCCGCCGGTGGGGCCCTGCAGCCAGCGTTCGGGCACCCCGGCGACCGATTCGGTCGAGGCCGCCCAGTCGGGGATCAAGACCACCGCCAGGCCGCCGACCACGGCGCCCGACAGCGTGCCGACGCCGCCGACCACCAGACCGACGATCAGGTTGATCGCCAGCAACTGGGTGAAGTCGTCGGGCGAGGCGATGCCGACCTCCATGACGTAGATCGTGCCGGCCACACCACCGAGGGCCGACGACACACCGAAGGCGAGCGTCTTGGTCATCGAGAGGTCGACACCCGACACGGCGGCACCGGTCTCGTTGTCCCGGATGGCCCGCATCGCACGACCCGGGCGGCTCTTGATCAGGTTGGCGACGAGCCAGAAGCAGATCGCACCGACGAGCATGAACAGGACGAACTTCCACATGCGGTCGGCTTCACGTGACGACAGGTCGCCGTCACCGAAGTACTGGCCGAAGAACGGGATCTGCTGCAAGACGCCGGCGATCCCGTCGAAGATGCTCGTGGCCCACTCGGGCGACTCGAGCTTCGACTCGGCCGTCGACTTGCCGCCCGAACCGCCCGTCTGATCGGACAGGGCGTCGAGTTTGACGATCGACGGGAACACCGCTGCCATGCCCAAGGTGACGAGGGCCAGATACAGACCCTTGATGCGCAGGGCCGGCAGGCCGAGGATCATGCCGATCAGGAAGCAGGCCGGCACGACGACGGCCAGCGTCGCCAGATACGGCCATTGGTGATCGGCGACGAGCCACGCCGTGATGTAGGCGCCCGACCCGACGAAGAAGCTCTGGCCGAGTGCGACGTGGCCGGTGAAGCCGACCACGCACTGCAGACCGAGGATCGCCACACCGAACGCGATCGCCTTGTTCAGTCGGATCATCGAGACGTTGTACTTGTTGCCACCGACCTCGATGAACCCGGTGTCGACGTAGGCGAACGCCACCAGGATCACGACGAGGATGAACAGGCCCCAGGTGACCAGCTTCCAGGTGCGGTGCTGGGAGGTGCCGGCGAGGATGTACTTGGTCGCCATGGTCAGACCCTTTCCACCGATGCCGTGCCGAACAATCCGGCGGGCTTGAACAAGAGGATGATCAACAGCACGACCACGGCGGCCGCCAGGCTCATCTCACTCGGGATGAAGTCGAGGTACTGGACGAGCAGCGACTGGACGAAGCCGATCGCCAGGCCGCCCACCAGGGCGCCCCAGATGCTGTCGAGGCCACCGAGCGCCGCTGCGGACGAGGCGAAGATCAGCACACGCAGCATCACGTACGGCTCGAGCGACAGCAGCGGGTTGGCCACGTAGACGCAGGCGCCGAGCGTGCCGACGGCGGCGGCGAGCGCCCAGCCGAACTGCAGCGTGGAGCCGACCTTGATGCCGACCAGCTCACTCGACTCGAGGTTCGACGACACCGAGCGGAACGCCAGACCGATCTTGGTCCTGTTGAGCAGCAGCTGCAGCAACAGGATCACGATGATCGTCAGCCCGATCGTGAACACGGCGTACCAGGAGAGGCCCCGGCTGCCGATGTTGAGGGCGTTGCCCGACGGGAACAGCTCGGGGAACTGGCGCGGGTCGAAGCGCCACACGATGCCGGCGAACGCGTTGATCGCCAGGAACAGACCGAGCGTGATGATCACCAGTGGCAAGTGATCCTTCGGGTCGAACGGTCGGATGAGCGTCCGTTCGACGCCGGCGGCCAGCAGGGCGGTGAGCACCATCGCGATCACCACCGCACCCCACATCGGCACGCCCCAGTACCAGAGCTGGATGCAGAAGAAGGCGCCGAGCATCGCCAACTCGCCCTGGGCGAAGTTGATCAGCGTCGTCGCTTTGAAGATGAGGACGAGTGCGACGGCGATCAGCGCGTACGCCGAGCCGTTCGCGAGCCCGTCGAAGACTCGTTGCAGAAACAGATCCATGTGGTCAGACCCCCAGGTAGGCGCGCCGGATGGCGTCGTCGTGCATGAGTTCGTCGGCCGTGCCCTGGATGGCGATCTGGCCGGCTTCGAGGACGTAGCCGCGATGGGCGATGCCCAACGCGAGCTGTGCGTTCTGCTCGACGACGAGCAGGGTGGTGCCCGACTCGGTGTTGAGCTCACCGAACCGCTGGAAGAGGTCTTGCACCAGGAACGGCGCCAGACCGAGCGAGGGCTCGTCGAGGAGCACCATGCGAGGGCGGCTCATGAGTGCCCGAGCGACGGCGAGCATCTGCTGCTCACCACCCGACAGCGAACCGGCCGTCTGGTTCCGCCGGTTCTTGAGCACCGGGTAGACCTCGTACCACTTCT
>JAGQSS010000306.1 GCA_020439405.1 Ilumatobacter sp.
ACCACGATCAGTTCACGCGTCGGGACCGGATCGACGACGCCGACCGCCACGACGTCGGCGCCGAGTGTCGCCCGGCCGAGGCGCGGGATCAGTGCGACACCGAGCCCGGCGGCGACCAGGGCCAGATGCGACTCGAACTCCATCGACTCGTGGGCGATGCGCGGTCGGCGACCGGTCGTGTCGTGCATCCGGACGAGCCACTGCCGGCAGATCGTGCCGTCGAACGTCGCGATCCAGTCCTCGTCGACGAGGTCGTGCGGTGTCACGACCTCGCGCTCGGCGAGGCGGTGGTCGCGGTGGACGATCAGATCGGCGACGTCAGCGCCGACGGTCCGTCGTTCGACGTGATCGGGGACGTCGATCGACACGTGCCCCCAACGATGGACGAGCGCGACGTCGCACTGTCCGGTGGCCACGAGGTCGATCGCCTCCCACGGCTCCCGCTCGACCAGTCGGATCGTGAGGTCGGGGTGGTCGGCGACGAGTCGGCTCGCCACGGGCGCGACGATGCCACGCATCGCCGTCGAGAACGCCGCCAACCGGACCTGGCCGACGATCGAGTCGGCGGCTCGATGGAGACCGGACTCGAGCCGCTCGACCTCGGCGAGCAGATGCGTGCCGGCGTCGACCAACTGGCGCGCGTGCCAGGTGAGCACGACGCCGCGTCCGACCCGCTCGAGCAGCGGGACACCCGATTGTCGTTCGAGCCGCTTGATCTGTTGCGACACCGCGCTCGGGGTGAATCCGAGTGCATCGGCGGCGGCCACCACGGACCCTTCGGTGTCGACCGCCTGCAGCGATCGGACGGCGGCCAGATCGATCATGTAGCGATCGTACACGTTTCGATACACGAGCATTCGCTGGTGCTTCACGGTCGGCGACGGCATCCTGATCGACATGTCCGCCCGCGACCGCCTGCTCGCCGTCCTCGTCGCCTGCATCTGGGGGTTCAACTTCGTCGTCGTCGACTGGGGTCTGCGCGGTGTGCCGCCCCTCCTGTTCGTCGCCGTGCGGTTCGTCGCCGTGCTCGTCCCGGCGGTCTTCGTGGTGCCACGGCCGGATGCCCCACTGCGCACGGTCCTCGGCGTCGGCGCGTTCATGTCGCTCGGACAGTTCGGCTTCCTCTATCTCGCGCTCGCTGCCGGTCTCCCTCCGGGGCTGGCGGCACTGGTGCTGCAGGCACAGGTGCTGTTCACGATCGCCTTCGCCGCCATCGTGCTCCGCGAGCGACCGCGAGCGATGCAGATCGCCGGCGTGCTCGTCGGGACCGCAGGTCTCGTCGTGGTCGGCCTCGGACGGGGTGGCGACGTCCCGTTGGTCGCGTTCGCGCTCTGTTTGGCGGGTGCCTGCTCCTGGGGCGTCGGCAACGTCGTTTCGAGATCGTCGAGTGTCAGCAGCGGGTTGTCGTTGACCGTGTGGTCGGCGCTCGTCGTCCCCGTGCCGGCGCTCGTCCTCGCACTCGTCGTGCACGGCCCCGACGAGGTCGTCGACGGGATCGCCGCGTTCGGCTGGCGATCACTCGTGTCGACGCTGTACACGGCCGGGCTCGCTTCGCTCGTCGGCTACGGCATCTTCAACTCGCTGCTCGCCCGCAACACGTCGGCCGACGTCGTCCCGTTCGTACTGCTGGCTCCGGTGGTCGCGATGACCTCCGCCGCGCTCCTGCTCGACCGCGTCCCGAACGGCCCCGAGACCGTCGGCGCCGTCGTGATGGTGGTGGGTGTCCTGCTGACGCTGCGGCGGCCGGCCGCAGCGTCGCGCATGGGCGTTCCCGAACCGGCGATGCTCGCGGTCAGCGAACGAGTCGGAAGGTGACGTCGCCACCGACCGTTGTCTGGGCGACGATCGAGACGTCGTCGGGGTGGACGACCGCGACGACCGGGTAGCCGCCGGTGGTCGGGTGGTCGGCGAGCATCATGATCGGATCGCCGTCGGGAGGCACCTGGATCGCGCCCCTGACGAGCCCCTCGCTCGGCAGCTCACGACCGTCGACACGCGCCAACGCGTGGCCCGACAGTCGGACCCCGACCCGACTCGATGTGGTCACTCGCCACCGGCCGAGCTCCATGGCCTCGAGCACGTCCGGCTCGAACCAGTCGAGCCGTGGCCCGGGCAGGATCCGGGCAGGCCGGACGACATGGTGGACCGGCACGGTCTCGCCGTGCGGCGCCTCGGCGGGTTCCGCGCCGGCCGACAGCCGGTCACCGGCCGCGAGTGGTGCCGGCCCCAGCCCGCTCAGGGTGTCGGTCGAACGCGAGCCGAGGACCGGCTCGGCGACGACGCCGCCACGGATCGACAGGTAGTGCCACTGCCGACCGCCGAGGGGCACCCGGATCGTGTCGCCGGCACGCACGGTGCGTGCGACGGGCTCGGTGTCGCTCGCGATCGTGAGCGGTCCGGTCGCTCGCACGAGGAGTCCACCGACCGTCTCGATCAGTGCCGCATCGCCCGGGTTGCCGACGAGCCGGTTGACGACCGCCGCGAGCGACGGGTCGACGACGCCACTGTGCGGGACCCCGACGTGCGCCCAACCGGGTCGTCCGCCGTCCTGCACGGTCGACAACATCCCGGACTCGACGACCTCGAGGCTCACGTCGCCACGAACCTGGCCCCGACACCGGGACGAAGGAGCGCCGGCGGGTCGATGTCGACGTCGAACAGCACGGTGTCGGTCCGCCCGAGCAGGTGCCAACCGCCCGGCGACGACGTCGGATAGACAGCGCTGTAGGTCGCGGCGATCGCGACCGACCCCGCCGGAACCCGCGTGCGCGGCGTCGCCCGGCGCGGCAGATGGAGTTCGGTCGGCACACCCTCGAGGTAGGCGAAGCCGGGCGCGAAACCGCAGAAGGCGACCCGGTACGACGCGCCGGCGTGCAGACGGATCACCGCGTCGACCGTCAGTCCGGTGAGCGCGGCGACGTCGTCCAGGTCGTCGCCGTCGTACACGACGGGGATCTCGACCACCGCGCCGCCGCCCTCGGACCCGGCCGCATCGATGCCGCCCTCGAGCGCGGCGACGACCGCCTCGAGCGCACCGGTCCGGTCGACGGTCACCAACACCGTGCTGGCCGCCGGGACGATGTCGACGACACCCGGGAGCCGACGCTCGGCGAGCGCCGTGGCGACCGATGCCGGCGGTGCGGGCAACTCCTCGACCAGCACGGCGGTCGGCCCCATCGGCAGGATGCGCATCAGAGCGTGAACGGGTGGATGCCGACCTGGGCCATCTCGAGGCCCGCACGGACCGCCTGGGCGAGCGCGACGGCTCCCGGCGTGTCGCCGTGGATGCACAGTGACCGGGCAGACACCTGAACGACCGAACCGTCGACGGCCGTCACCCGGCCTTCCGTGGCGATCGCGACCGCACGACGGGCGACCAGCTCCGGGTCGTGGATCACGGCGCCCGGCTCGCTGCGGGGCACCAGGGTGCCGTCGGCGAGATAGGCGCGGTCGGCGAAGGCCTCGGGCACCGGTTCCATGCCGAGCGCGTCGGCGACCGCCAGCAACGGCGAACCCGGTGCGCCGAGGACGGCCATCGACGGGTCGTATTCGTGTGCCGCCTCGACGACGGCTTCGGCCTGCTCGGGATGCGAGACGCAGGCGTGGTAGAGGGCGCCATGCGGCTTGACGTAGGTGACGCCGGCACCGGCCACCTGTGCGAAACCGTCGAGCGCGCCCAGCTGGTACAGCACGGCGTCTCGGAGCTCGGCCGGGTCGATGTCGATGAAGCGCCGACCGAACCCGGCGAGGTCGGGGTACGACACCTGCGCACCGATCGACACCTTGCGATCGGCGGCGGCCTGGCAGACACGTCGGAGCGTCGACGGGTCGCCGGCGTGGAACCCGCAGGCCACGTTGGCGCTCGTGACGAGGTCGAGCATCGCCTCGTCGTCGCCGAGCCGCCAGATGCCGAACGACTCCCCCAGATCCGAGTTCAGATCGATCGCGGCCATCGCCCGATCGTAGACGTTCGTCCGGCCGTCGGCGGTCGGGTCAGGCGTCGACGATCGCGGCGATGTCGGCCTCGGCCAGTCGGGTCAGGCGTCGACGATCGAGGCGACGTCGGCCTCGGCCAGTCGATGGAAGCACCGCCGGCCGTTGCCACGTGCAAGATGCGCGACCTCGAGTTCGGACGTCGGCACCTCGCGGTCGGGACCGGCGAGCGCGGCGACACCCACTCGCACGGCGCCGGCGAGATCGAGGCCATCGGTGAAGGTCTCGCCCAGCCGGGTCGAGATCGCGTCGGCGTCGCCCCCGAGCACCGCCGTGTTGCGCTGATCGACCACGGTGCCGTCGTACAGGATGTGGAACATC
>JAGQSS010000307.1 GCA_020439405.1 Ilumatobacter sp.
CGCCGTGTCCCGGGTCAGGTGACCAACGGTAACGGGCTCGGCTGGCGCCTCGCCCGTCACCTCTGGCACCTGACCCGGAGTGGGCTGGCGCCTCGCCCGTCACTCCGGTAGTCCTGTGCGTTCGCCATGTCGGCCCGTGCGAGCACGATGCGGGCGACGCGTTCGGCCGGCTGCTCGTACCTGATGTGTTGCCAGTCGCTCATGGACGAAGTGTGGTCGCTCGTCCGGACGGCCGTCGTGGCGGAGCGGCAGGGTTTGAGTTGCCGGGATCGCGGGGACACGGCGCCCATGCTCACGCGCGCTCAGGACGCCCCGACCGTCGAGGTGACCGATCGGGAGTTCGGTCGTCTCCGCATGATGAACCTTGCGTTGGCGGTGCTGCACCTGACCTCGGGCGTCCTCATGCTCGTGCTCAGCAACGGGTTCGAGATGACGATCAGCTCGTTCTCGATCGGCGGTCCTCCTGGCACCGACCCGACCGACGGGGTGGTGTCCGACGTGTGGAGCTACCCGCTCGGCCCGGCGGTCGCGACCTTCGCGTTCTTGTCGGCGCTGTTCCACCTCGTCGTCGCGCTGCCCCCCGGCGCGACGGCGTACCGGCGCGAGTTGGAACACGGCCGCAACCGGTTCCGATGGGTGGAGTACTCGTTGTCGGCGACCCTGATGATCGTGATCATCGCCAACATCACCGGGATCACCGACATGGCAGCGCTGATCGCGATCGCCGCCGCGAACGTGGCCATGATCCTGTTCGGGTGGGTGATGGAGGTCGTCAACCCGCCCGACCGCGACGTGTGGTGGGGCCCGTTCTGGTTCGGGTGCATCGCCGGCGCGGCGCCCTGGATCGCGATCGTCGCGACGCTGGTGTACGGCGTGACGTCGGTCGACGGGGCCGAGGGGCCGCCCACCTTCGTCTACGGCATCATCGTGTCGATCTTCGTGCTCTTCAACTGCTTCGCCGTGAACCAGTGGCTGCAGTACCGCCGGGTCGGCAAGTGGCGCGACTACTTGGTCGGCGAGCGGACCTACGGGGTGCTGAGTCTGGTCGCCAAGACGGCGCTGGCGTGGCAGATCTTCGCCAACGTGCTGGTCGGGTGACGCGCCGTCAGGAGATCGTGTCGGCCGGCCACGAGCCGGGGAGAACGCGGCGTCAGTAGATCGTGTCGGCCACGCGCTGGGGATATGCGGCGTCGTAGGCCGCGACGTCGAACGATTCGACGATGCCGGTCATCACCTGGCCGACCGTGGGGAGATCGTCGTGGGTGCGGTGCTCGGCGTTCCAGAGGTCGGACCGGATGAGGGCTTTCGGGCACTGGGTGTAGACCTCGCCGACCGACACCTCGATGATCGACGTCGGCACCTTGTCGGCCATCGCGAACGATTCGCGCAGCGCCGGGCAGGTGAGCAGCCGGGCGGTGCCGTTGATCCGCAGTGTCACGCCGATGCCCGGCACGAAGAACAGCAGCGCGACCCGCCCGTCGCGGACGATGTTGCGGAGCGTGTCGACCCGGTTGTTGCCGCGCCGGTCGGGCAGCATCACCGTGCGTTCGTCGACGATGCGGACGAAGCCGGCCGGATCGCCGCGGGGAGAACAGTCGACGCCCTCGGGACCGACCGTGGCGATCACGACGAACGGCGACTCCTCGACGTAGCGGGCCTGCTCGGGCGTGATCGCCGGGGTGACCTTGCGCTCCATGCCGTCCTGCCACGGGTACAGCGCCTCGAGTTCGTCGATCGTGCGGACGAGGCCGCGGTCGTCGCTCATGCGCCGACGCTACCGCGACGCGACCGCTCGGTCAGCCGGGGTTGCAGTCGGCGCAATGGCCGGTCACGCGCACGTCGATGGCGTCGGTCACGAAGCCCGGATGGGCGCCGAGTTCGCGGCGGAGCCGTTCGATGCCGGGTGCGTGATGGTGGTGCACGGCACCGCAGCGGTCGCAGAACAGGTGGATCACCGCGTCGCCGTGCGCGCGCTCCCAGGTGGCCGCGTCCCCGTGGCGCGACTCGCGCACCAGTTCGATCTCGGTGAACAGGGCAAGGGTGCGGTAGATCGACGACTGGTTGATCCCTGGGTCGAGCGCATGCACGCGGTCGGCGATCTCCTGCGCGTTGAGGTGGCCGTCGGTGTCGTCGAGGACCTGCCACACGACGCTGCGCGGCCGAGTGACGCGATGTCCGTGCTCGCGCAGCGTCCCCTCCAACTCCATCCCCTCGAGCGTACGCCGCCAACCCCGCGCGAACGGATGTGGTCAGACCAGATCCGTTCCAGGGTCGACGCTCGCGCCCGCTGACGGGAGGAACGGATCTGGTCTGACCACATCCGTTCCTCACCGTTCCGGTCCGGAGCCGTCGTATTGCGAGTCATTTGCAACAAGAGCTCGGTGGTCGTACGATCGCTGCGGTGCGTATCGACCCCCGCGATCCGTCACCCACCCCGGAGGTTCGCTGATGTCCGTCCTCGCCATGCACGCGCCCGACGGCTTCCTCGAGCCGACGGTCGCTGCGGTCACGGCGATGATCTCCGTGGTTGTCCTCGCCGTCTCGCTCCGCGCCGCCCGGGACGAACTGGGCGATCGTCAGGTCCCCCTCGCCGGCATCACCGCAGCGTTCGTGTTCGCCGCCCAGATGTTCAACTTCCCGGTCGCCTCCGGCACCTCGGGGCACCTGCTCGGCGGCGCCCTCGCGGCCATCCTCCTCGGACCGTACGTCGGCACCGTCGTCGTCAGCGTCGTGGTGGTGGTCCAGGCGCTGCTGTTCGCCGACGGTGGCATCACGGCGCTCGGGTACAACGTGCTCAACATGGCCATCGTGCCGGCGTTCGGCGGATGGGCGCTGTACCGCCTGTTCCGTCGGGTCCTGCCGTCGAACGCGTCCGGTGTCGTCTTCGCGACGGGGCTCGCCGCCGCGGCGTCGGTCGTCCTGTCGTCGATGGCGTTCTCGATCGAGTGGCTGTTCGGCGCATCGGCGCCGGTGCCGTTCGACACCGTGTTCACCGCGATGGTCGGTGTGCACTTCCTCATCGGCATCGGCGAGGGCGTGCTGAGCGCGCTCATGGTGTCGGCCGTGCTCGCCACGCGTCCCGACCTCGTCGCCGGTGCCCGCGACCTCGACCTCGATGCCGTCGCCGATCGTCGCCCGGTCGGGGCGCGCGGGTTCGTGCTCGGCGGCGTCCTCGTCGCCGTCTTCTTCGCGGCGGTCGTCAGCCAGTTCGCGGTCGACGATCCCGACGGGCTCGAACGGGTCGCGATCGATCAGGGCTTCGAGTCGTCGGCCGACGAGCACGCGATCGCCGACAGCATCTTCGCCGACTACGCCACGCGTGGCATCGGCAACGAGACCGTGAGCCTCGCCGTCGCCGGTGTCGCCGGTGTCGCACTGACCCTGCTCGTCGGCTACGGCATGGTCGCCGCGGCGCGACGGCCCGGTCGCCGACTGGCGCACTGATGGCCGGCAGCGCCCACTCGCCGGGTCACGCGCATCTGCACGTGCCGGGCGAGAGTCGGCTGCACCGGATGGCTCCCGCGCCGAAGCTGGTCGGGCTGGTCGCCTTCGTCGTCGTCGTGGCCCTCACGCCGCGTCGGTCGATCGGCGTGTTCGCGGTCGAGGCCATCGTCGTCGCGGCGCTGGTCGCACTGGCCCGCCTGCCGATCCGCACCGTCCTCACTCGGCTGCTCGTCGTCCTCCCATTCCTCGTCTTCGCCGTCGTCGTCCCGTTCGTCGGGAGCGGCGACCGGGTCGACGTGCTGGGGTTGTCGCTGTCGGAGGACGGACTGTGGGCCGGTTTCGGTGTGGCGGCCAAGGCACTGCTCGGGGCCGGGGCGGCGATCGTGTTCGCGGCGACGACAGCGGTGCCCGACGTCGTGCGCGCGATGTCCGAGCTGCACGTCCCGGCGGTCGTCGTCGGCATCGTCTCGTTCATGTTCCGCTACCTCGACCTGATCGTCGATCAGTTGCGTCGCATGCGTCAGGCGATGGTCGCCCGGTGCCACGACCCGCGCTGGCTGTGGCAGGTCGGCCCGATCGCCTCGTCGGCGGGCACGTTGTTCGTCCGCTCGTACGAGCGTGGCGAGCGCGTCCACCAGGCGATGTCGGCCCGTGGCTTCGACGGCCGGATGCCCGATCTCGACGAGCGGCCGACCGCCGCCGGCGATTGGCCGCTCGCGGTGGTCCCCGCCGTGGTTGCCGTGACGGCGCTGCTCGTGGCGGTGCTGGCGTGAGCGGGGTCACGATCCGGGGGCTCGGCTTCCGGTACCCGGGCCACCACCACCGGGTCCTCGACGGACTCGATCTCACGGTCGACCCGGGTGAACGGG
>JAGQSS010000308.1 GCA_020439405.1 Ilumatobacter sp.
CGACCTCGGTGCCGTAGAGACCCTGGAACGAAGGCCCCACGCCACCTTGGCCGTCGGCGCCGTGGCACGACGCGCAGCCGTTGGTCCGCATCGTGTTCCGGCCGGCCTCGGCCTCCGCGGACAACGCAGGTCCGTCGCCGTCGCCACCGCAGGCGGCGAGGGTGAGGGCGGCAACGGGCAACAACAGGGCGGCGCGCCAGGCGCGTCGGGGCATCGACATCATCATCCAGGTCGTTCGGCGGTGGGTGGGAGTTCCCGGGATTCGGCCACGACGTCGAGCAGCTGCTCTCGGGCGCGGGCGACCCGTGACCGGATCGTACCGATCGGGACGCCCAGCATCTCGGCGGCCGCGTCGTAGCGGAATCCCGACAGTTGGGTCAGGACGAACGCGGCGCGTCGGTCGTCGTCGAGGAGCGCCAGCAGCTCGTCGATCTCGGGCTGATCGGTCTCGGCACGCGTGGCCGTGTCGTCGGGCAGCGCGGCGACCTGCTGATCGAGCCGCCGGCGACGCGTCCGCTTCCGGGTCGCGTCGGCACACGTCCGGCGCGCGATCGTGAGCAACCAATGGCGTGCGGGTCCGGATGCCCGATACCGGTGCAGCGAGGCCACGGCCCGCTGGTACGTCTCCTGTGCCAGGTCGTCGGCGTTGTCGCGATCGCCCAGGTAGCGGCACAGATCGATCACGTCGTGATGCGTCTCGGCGACGAAGCGTTCGAGCGCGTCGCGGTCGCCTCCTTGCGCATCGAGCAGCAATCGCGTGAGCCGGTCCATGGGCGATCAGTCTGCCGTGGGAACCAAACGGTCCCTAGGGTCGACCGTCACATACGTGGAGCACTCCGATTCCGTCCCCGTCGACCCGTGCTCGCCGTTTCGCGAGCTCGCCTCCGCGTCGCTCGACGACGAGATCTCGGCCGCCGAACAGGACCGTCTCGACGGTCACCTGCTGGGGTGCGCCGGCTGTCGTCGGTTCGTCGACCGGGTTGCGTCGCTGAACCGGACGGTCCGGCTCCGTCCCAGCGGCCACGACCCGGCGTTCGTCGCCACCGTGATGGCCGACGCGCGCCCGGCCCGCCTCGGCCGCGGGGGCTGGATGCGACCGGTGCTCGCCTGGTGTGCGCTCGTCATCGCGGTGCAGAACATCGGGCCGCTCGTGTTCGGCGACGCCGACGGTGCATCGGCACACCTCGCACGGCACCTCGGCGCGTCCGGACTCGCGCTCGCGATCGGGTTGGCCTACGCCGCGTGGCGACCCCACCGGGCCTACGGGCTGCTGCCGTTCGTCGGCGCGCTCGCAGCAGCGACGCTCGCCGCGGCGGTGGCCGACACGATCGCCGGGAACCGGACCGCGTTCGCCGAGGCCACCCATCTGGCGGAGCTGATCGGGATCGCGGTGTTGTGGATGATCGCCGGGTCACCCGGCTGGGACGCGGTGGTCAGTCATCTGCCCCTTCGTCGTCATCCGGGCGGACACCGCTCGGGAGCCCTGGGGCCCACCAAGTGAGCATCTCGTCAGCGAACGACGGGTCGCACCCGTAGGCGTCGAGCGTGGCGCGGGCGGCGGCGACGACGTCGCCCGCCCGGCAGGCCGCGACGGCCGCGGAGAGATCGCCGGCGGGCCACGGCACGCCCGCGACGACGGCCGGCGACAGACGGATCGCGCTCGTCGACAGTCCCGTCCCGCCGCCGAGGTGCCAGCACATCGCCGCTGCGATCGGGCCGCACAGAACCGCCTCGATCTCGAGGACGGCGCGTCGGATCTCGTCGGGGTCGGTGGCGGTCGGCACCACCGTGGTCACCGGGACCCCGGGGAGCCAGGCCCCGTCGACGTCCGCGACCGCCTCGACGATCCGGGTCTGGTTCGCGACGAGGACCTTCGGGACGAGCTTGCGATTCGCCCACTCGACGAATCGACCCTCGAGCTTCGACACGTCGACCCGCGGCCGGTCGAACCGCTGCTTGTTGAACTTGATCGACCGTTCGCCCCACCGGCAGTGAGCCGGGTCGATCAGGCCGCTCGTGACGAGCGGCGGCCCGTCGTGGTGGTCGCCGACGGCAGGGACGAGGGCGTAGTACTCGTCGCGGAAGTTGGCGTTCAGTTCGGCGCGGTCGCCGACCGTCCCGTCGGTGTCGAGCGCGTCGAGGTCGAGTTCGGGGATGCCGAGCACGTCGGTGACGACCTTGGTCCACTCGAGCGGTGCCGCGGGACGGGTCGACGGGAGGCGGAAGCCCAGGAGGCAGACGTTCACGTTGGCATCGAAGAAGCGTTGGTCGGCGACCCACCACGACCAGGCGAGGTCGGCGAGTTCGTCGACCCGTGACCGAATCGGTGCCGCGTCGCGTGCGGCCAGCACCGACTGGGGGAGGACGAGCGACACCCGCCCGCCCTCGGGTTCGGCGAGTGCGACCCCCAGCGCGAGGAACTCTGCTGCGGCGTCGGCGTAGGGTCCGCCGCCGTGACGACTCGATCCGCCGCGCGTCGTGGCCGACGACATCTGCGACAGGTACGGCGGGTTGCCGATGACGATGTCGAATCGCTCGTCGCCCCAGTCGTATTCGAGGGCGTTGGCGTGGATCGTGCGGGTGCTCGGGTGACCGATGCCGGCGAGTGCGTCGGCGTCGACATCGCACCCGACCGCCTCGACCGTGTACCCGCGCATGTGCAGTTCGACCCGGACGCGTTCGAGGAGTCGCCCGTCGCCACACGCCGGGTCGAGCACCCGCACCGGACGGTGGGGGTCGCGGCCCGACCAGTCGCCGAACGACGCGATGTCGGCCAACGTCCGCTCGACGAGGAGTTCGGCGAGGTCGGGCGGTGTGTAGAACTGCCCCAGCTTCTTGCGCACCGCTTTCGTGACGGCCATCGCGCCAGCGTACGGTGAAGACTCGTGTCCGACCGGTACCTGACGTTCTCGCGTGACGATTGGGCCGAGCTGCGCGCCGCGACGCCGCTCACGCTGCGCGAGCACGATCTCGAGGCACTCCGTGGCATCAACGAACGGATCGACCTCGACGAGGTGGCCGCCGTGTACCTGCCGCTGTCCAGGTTGCTCAACCTGTACGTCAGTGCGACCCAGGACCTCCAACGGGTGTCGTCGACCTTCCTCGGGTCGATCGCCCCGAAGGTGCCGTACGTGATCGGCGTCGCCGGGTCGGTCGCCGTCGGCAAGTCGACGTTCGCCCGCATCCTGCAGGCCCTCCTCGCCCGCTGGCCCGACCACCCACAGGTCGATCTGATCACCACCGACGGGTTCCTCTATCCCAACGAGGTGCTGCTCGAGCGCGGTCTGATGGATCGCAAGGGGTTCCCGGAGAGCTACGACACGCGTGCGTTGCTGGCGTTCCTCCGTGCGGTCAAGAGCGGCGAATCCGAGGTCTCGGCGCCGGTGTACGACCATGTGGCGTACGACATCCTCGACGGGGTGTCGGCCACGGTCCGCCAACCCGACATCGTGATCGTCGAAGGACTCAACGTGCTCCAGGTCGCGCGTGAGGGCGTCGAGTTCGTCAGCGACTACTTCGACTTCTCGATCTACGTCGACGCCGACGTGCGCCACATCGAGTCGTGGTACGTCGACCGGTTCTTCGCCCTACGCGAATCGGTGTTCCGCGATCCCGACAGCTACTTCCGTCACTTCGCCGAACTGACCGACGCCGAGGCCGAGCAGACCGCCCGCCACATCTGGCAGACGATCAACGGCAAGAACCTCGTCGAGAACATCGCCCCGACCCGCGAACGCGCCAGCCTCATCCTCCGCAAGGAATCCGATCACCGCGTCAGCGAGGTCCAACTCCGCAAACTCTGAGGAACGGATCTGGTCGGTTGATGTCAGACATGAACCGACCAGGTGGCGGGAGGTCGAACCGGAGGGTGTGGTCGGTTCATGTCTGACATCAACCGACCACCGCCGGTACTCGCGCCGAACGGGGGTTGAATTCCGGATTCACCCAGGTGGTTCCCGCATCGTGGGCAGCTACACTCGAACATCGTGTTTCCGGCCGGTCCATCGGCCCGACCCGGAACCAGTTCCTTGAGAGTTCGACCCGAAAGACGGAAGTGATCTGACGATGGCCAAGCGTGAGTTCCCCCTCGAGCGCACCCGCAACATCGGCATCATGGCGCACATCGACGCCGGCAAGACGACCGTTACCGAGCGCGTGCTGTTCTACACGGGAATCACGCACAAGATCGGTGAGGTGCACGACGGCGCCGCGACCATGGACCACATGGCGCAGGAGCAGGAGCGTGGCATC
>JAGQSS010000309.1 GCA_020439405.1 Ilumatobacter sp.
GGCGACGTCGCCCAACCAGAACTTCGCCCGCGAGTTGATGGAACTGTTCCTCCTCGGCGTCGGCAACTACACCGAGGCCGACGTCGAGGCGAGCACAGCTGCGTGGACCGGCCACACCGACCAGTGGGACACCGGCCAGTACGTGTGGCGGTCCGACTGGCACGACGCCTCGACCAAGCAGTACCTCGGCCAGACGATCAACAACGGGGGCGACCCGACGCGTCACGGGGCCGAGACGATCGAGGTCGTCCTCGGCGACGGCGTCGTCCCGGCGGGGGCGACGAACGTCGGGAATCGCCATCGCCCCACGCGCGAGGTCGCCGCCGAGTTCGTCTCGAAGAAGCTCTGGGCGGAGTTCGCGGGCACGCCGATCCCGCCTGCCGTCCTCGCCCGCCTGCGCGACGCGGCACTCGACGCCGACTTCGACATCGTCCCCTGGCTCACCGAGCTGTTCCTCGCCCCGGAGTTCTACGCGCCCGACGTCGTCGCCGGTCGTGTGCGCACGCCCGTCGAGTTCGTCGTCGCGACCCTCGTCGCCACCGGTCAACGCTCGGACGGTGGTACGCCGCTCTGGCTGATGGAGGGGATGGGGCAGCGCCCTCTGTACCCGCCGAACGTGTCGGGCTGGAAACACAACGGCTACTGGGTCAACGCCTCGGCGATGGCGAAGCGGACCGATGCCGCACGGCAGTTCGCGTGGCAGTCGATGCGCGGGTACTGGAACGGCGACGGACTGATCCACCTGGCCGGGGGGACGATCTCGCGCGACGAGATCGACGTCACGCTCCGGTACCTGCCCGCCGACCTCGTCGACCGCTTCCTCGACCTGATGTTCCTGACGCTGTCACCGGCCAGCCGGGACGCTCTCGTCGCGTTCTCGACCGCGTCGGAACGCTGGGAACGCCCCGATCTGCTCGCGCTCGTCCTCGTCAGCCCCGACATGCACCTGGCCTGAATCATGCTCGACCCCGACATCTCCACCGCCGACGCCCTGCGGCACCTCTCGCGTGACGAGGCCCCGACCGCGACCACGCTCGATCGTCGGCGCTTCTTGAACCTCGTCGGCATGGGCCTCGGCGCCGGTGTCGTCGCCGGCGGTTCCGGCTCGCTGCTCGACCACGCCTTCGGTCACGACCCGAGCGCGTGGGCGGCCGGCCCGCTCGGGGGCGACGACGGCGTGCTCGTCATCCTCGGCATGTTCGGCGGCAACGACGGCCTCAACAGCGTCGTGCCGTACGACGACGGCAACTACGTCACCATGCACGGCGGGCTCGCGATCCCCGGTTCGCAGACGCTCCCGCTCGCCTCGGGCGTCGGCCTGAACCCCAACCTCCCCACGTTCAAGCGGGCCTGGGACGACGGCCACCTCGCGATCGTCCAGGGCGTCGGTTACGGCAACCCCGACCTCTCCCACTTCAACTCGATGGCGTACTGGATGGCCGGTCGACCGAACGCCATCCCCACGACCGGCTGGATGGGCCGATGGCTCGACGGCTACCTCGCCGGTGGCAAGGATCTCTACGCCGCCGCCGAAGTCGGAACCTCCGTGCCGCTCCATCTGATCGGTGCCCAGCGGCAGGGGACCGTCGTGTCGGCCGGGCGGCCCGGCTACGGGAGCGTGACCGACGCCCGATCGGAGCGGCAGTACGCCACGATCCGGTCGATGGCCGCCGGCGCGACCGCCGGATGGTCGGGCCCGGTCGGCCAGGCGTTCGTCGACCAACTCGATCTCGCCCGCACCCTGTCGCCCGTCATCCCGGCCGAGGACGCACTGCCCGACGAGGCGATCGTCGCCCGTCTCGAGGTGGCCGCTCGGCTGATCAACGCCAACCTCGGCTTCCGCGTGCTCACCGCCGGCTTCGGCGACTTCGACAGCCACGCCGGCCAACCGAGCCAGCACACCGAGCGGATGGGCGAACTCGACGCGGCCGTCCGCCGCTTCTTCGAAGTGCTCGATCCGGCCTGGGCGAGTCGCGTGACGCTCATGACGTTCTCCGAGTTCGGTCGCACCCCGTGGGACAACGACGGTGCGGGCACCGATCACGGCACGTCGGCACCACACTTCGTGTTCGGCGCCAACGTGCGCGGCGGCTTCTACGGTCAGCAGCCGACGCTCGCCGGACTCCGTCGATGGGACCGCATGGCCCACCACGTCGACTTCCGCTCGTACTACGCGTCGGTCATCGACGGATGGATGGGTGGCGGTTCCACCGAGGTGCTCGGGGGCACGTTCGAGAACCTCGGGCTGTTCGCCGGTGCGCCCGGGTCGACCCCGCCGAACGGTCCGGTCCTCGGCTCGGGTGGGCCCGGTCCGGCGCCCACGCCCGTTCCCACGCCGGTACCGACGGCCTCCACCTACTTCCATCCCATCGCACCGACACGCATCTTCGACACCCGCCTCGGCGGCGGTGCTGCCGTCGGCGCCGGTCAGCTGGTCCGTGTCCCGGTCGCCGGCGTCGCCGGCATCCCGGCGACGGGCGTGACCGCCGTCGTCGCGAACGTGACGGCGGTGAACCCGTCCCATCCGATGCACTTCACCGTGTACCCGGGCGGTCAGACGAAACCCGAGACGTCGAACCTGAACAGCGTGCCGGGGCGAACGGTGCCGAACCTGGTCGTCATGGCGGTCGGCGCAGATGGTCACATCGAGGTGTTCAACTCCCACGGGGCGACCCATTGTCTGGTCGACGTGTTCGGCTACGTCGATGCCCGACAGTCGTCCGGCGTCCGGTTCGTGCCGACGTCGCCCGCACGACTCTTCGATTCGCGCGACGGCACCGGCGTCCGGGCCGGCGCCCTGCAACCGGGCGAGCACGTCGACATCCCCGTCGCCGGCCGAGCCGGCGTGCCCGCGTCGGGCGCCACGGCGGTCGTGTTGAACCTCACCGCGGTCGGCCCGGATCGCCACGGCCACCTCCGCATGACCCCCACCGGCCGCACACCCGCCGAGACGTCGAACGTCAACTTCGCCCCCGGCGACGTCGTCCCGAACCTCGTGGTCTGCGAACTCGGCCCTGACGGTGCGCTCCGCCTCGACTCCACGGCCGCGGCCACACACGTCGTCGGAGACGTCTTCGGCTACTTCGGGACGACCGGCGACCGGCTCGTCACGACTTCGCCGCAACGGCTTCTCGACACCCGCCTGGGGCTGGGCGCGGCGCGGCGGCCTGCCGGACCGGGTCACCGAGTCGACCTCCAGGTGGCCGGGATCGGTGGCGTGCCGGCCGCTGCGACCGCGGTTGTGCTCAACGTGACCGCCACCAACGTGGCCGCCGCGTCGCACGTGTCGGTGTGGCCGCGGGGCGGTGTCGACCCGTCGACGTCGAACCTGAACCTGCGGGCCGGCGACACGATCGCCAACCTGGTGATCTGCCGGAT
The DNA here is from genome assembly GCA_020439405.1 of Ilumatobacter sp. GTDB lineage: Bacteria > Actinomycetota > Acidimicrobiia > Acidimicrobiales > Ilumatobacteraceae > Ilumatobacter. Next base: position 3,379 of record JAGQSS010000309.1, read on the forward strand.
CGGCGATCAGCAGTCGGTGTCGCTCGCGAACCCGCTCGCCGACTGCGACCTGATCGCCGACGTGCTCGGCTACTTCGTTCCCTGACGGGCCGGTGACGCTGCGGCGGGGACGCCGATACCGTCGTCGGGGTGAGCGACGACGATGCCGCCCGACGGAGCCGACTCAACGGCGTCAAGCTGCGCGCCCTGGTGCGCGACCACCTGGCCGCCGACGAGGTGCCCGAGCCGATCGACTTCCCGCCCGGCGCGGCACTGCTCGTCGACGACGCCGCCTGGGTCCTGATCGACGATCAGCCCGCCACACGTCTCGGTGCCGCGGTGCTCTGGGCGATGCGCAACGGTGCCGGCCACGTCCACGTCGTCGCCGAGCAGGGGACGGGCCAGCTGGCGAGGCGCGCCGCCGAGTTCTCGATGCCGATCGAGGTGTGGCACGCCGACGGTCGCGTCCTGCTGCCCGCGGTCGTGGAGCCGCTCGCAGCGGCGACCGAACTGCCCGGCCATCACGAGTCGTTCCGCCAGCTGATCGTCGACGGCGGTGCCGAGCCGTCGGTCGAGCACGGTGTGCTCGTCGGTGAGGTGCGCGGTCTCGAGGTGTGTCGCGTGGTCGACGACCCGCACACCGGGACCACCCGGCTCGAGGTCGGCGTCGGTGCCCATGACCGGGAGGCGTTCCAGATGCTCCACGGCGACGTGCCGGCGGCCGACTCGCTCGCGCGGATCGTCGACGCGGTCGCACCGCATCGTCAGGTCGGTGCTGCGCCGCATCCGTTGAATCGTCTCGGTGCCGAACGCTTCGTCCGGTGGCGCGTCGTCGACGATCCGTCGATCGTCGGTCTCGACACCGCCGTGTCGGTCGCGCC
>JAGQSS010000030.1:0-3672 GCA_020439405.1 Ilumatobacter sp.
CACGGCGCTCACGGCCAGGGCCCTCGAGCAACTCGAGTTCTACGGTGTGATCGACTTCTTCCTGTCCGAGTCCGGCCGCTACGCCGACGTCGTCTTGCCCGGATCGCTGCACGAGGAGGACGAGGGGACGGTCACGACGGGTGAGGGCCGGATCGTGAAGATCAACAAAGCGATCGACCCACCCGGCGAGGCACGGGTCGACTGGAAGATCTTCACGGACCTGGCCGACCGGCTCGGCGCGAAGCAGTACTTCGACTACCAGGACCCCGAGGAGATCTTCGACGAACTGTGCCGAGCGTCCTCCGGCGGCGCGGCCGACTACACCGGGGCGACCTGGCAGCGGATCGAGGACGAGATGGGTCTGTTCTGGCCGATCCCCGAAGTCGGTCACCCCGGGACCCCGCGCCTGTTCGAGGGCGGACGCTTCCACCATCCGGACGGCAAGGCCCGGTTCCATGCCGTTCCGTTCCGACCACCGGCCGAAGAGGTCGACGAGGAGTACCCGATCTGGCTGACGACCGGTCGCGTCGTCAGCCAGTACCTGTCGGGCTCGCAGACCCGCCGCATCGGCGCTCTCGTCGAGCAGTACCCGGAGCCGCTCTGCGAGATCCACCCCGTCCTCGCCGGGCGACTCGGCGTCACGACCGGCGATCTGGTCACGGTGACGTCCCGTCGCGGAACGATCACGCTCCCCGCGAACGTCGTCGAGACGATCCGCCCCGACACCGTCTTCATCCCGTATCACTGGGCCGGACGACAGGCGGCGAATCAGCTGACCAACCCGGTGCTCGATCCGATCTCGGGCATGCCCGAGTTCAAGGTCGCGGCGGTGTCGGTGACCCTGGCGGAGCAGGGAGGTGCCCGATGAGGCGCGAGGTGCCCGATGTCGCGCTCACCCGTGGTGAGGCCCGCACCCCACGCGGGCGCTTCGGGATCGATGACGATCCCGTGTTCGTCATCGACCAGAGTCGCTGCATCGGCTGCGAGGCGTGTGTGCAGGCATGCATGGAATGCGGCACGCATCGCGGACGGTCGCTGATCCATCTCGAACGGTTCGACCGCGCCACGACCACTCAGACGGCGCCGATGGTGTGCATGCACTGTGAGGATCCGACGTGCGCTCAGGTGTGCCCGGCCGACGCGATCAAGCAGAACGAGGACGGCATCGTCCAGTCGGCGCTCAAGCCCCGCTGCATCGGGTGCTCGAACTGCGTGCTCGCCTGCCCGTTCGGGGTTCCCAAGTACTACGCCGAGATCGACCAGATGATGAAGTGCGATATGTGCACCGATCGAACCTCGGAGGGCTACGCGCCGATGTGCGCGTCGGTGTGCCCGAGCGAGGCACTGTGGTACGGCACCATCGAACAGTTCCACGATCAACGGCAGGGTTCGCTGCTGCGTGACTTCTTCTTCGGCCGCCAGGAGGTCCGCACCAAGGTGTTCACCGTCGTCGACGATCTCGCTGCCGGGCCGATCGACGTGCTCGGTGAGGTGCGGACCTCATGGCTCGACGACCCGTTCGCCATCGAGGACGGCGCCCGATGAGCGATTCCCCGGAACCGGTACCGGTCACGTGGAGGCGTGACTTCCCCTACGAGGCGGCGGCCGAGGACGAGGTCACCCGCAGGGAGTTCGCACGGTACCTGGTGCTCGGAGCGGGCGCGATGGCGCTCGGCAACGTCGGACTCGCCGCGTGGACGCAACTGAGGTCGATCAACCAGGGTGAGCCCCGCGCAATCGTCGATCTGGACGAGGTCGCCGTCGGCGACACGTATCTGTTCCGCTATCCCACCGATGCCGACCCGGCCGTCCTGCTCCGCCTCGACGACGCCGACGTGGTGGCGTTCAGCCAGAAGTGCACACACCTCGGCTGCGTGGTCTACTTCCAACCCGACGAGGAGCGCTGGCACTGCCCGTGTCACGAAGGCAACTTCGATGCCTCGACGGGTGCCGTGCTCTCGGGCCCTCCGACCCGCCCACTCGGCAAGATCGACGTCGAAGTCCGCGACGGCCGGATCTGGGCGCTCGGCCGGGAGGAAGCGTGAGGACCTCCCGACGCAACCGACGTGTGTCCTCGGCGGTGGTCGTGTACATCATCGTGCTGATGTCGCTTCAGGTGTTCCTCGTCACCGTCGCCGCCGAAGCACTGCTCGACGACGACGAGTCGCTCGCATGGGCGACAGCGGGCCTTTCCGTTGCCCTGTTCCTGGGGGCCGCTGCGTTCCTCCGCTTCCTCAGGCCCTGACGCGCCGTGTCATCGCCGGACATCCCATCGGCCGGCACCGTGCCGACATCGACCGGACCGATCGCCACACTGTTCCCCGGCTACTTCGCGCTCGTCATGGCGACGGGGATCATCTCGATCGCAGCCGAGCAGCAGGAAATCCACTGGCTCGCCGTTGCCCTGTACACGATCGCCGCGATCGGCTACGTGGTGCTCTGGGTGATGTCGGTGACCCGCGTCGTCCGCTACCCACGCCTCTTCCTCGCCGACGCGACCGACCACGCCAAAGGGTTCGCGTTCCTCACGACGGTCGCCGGCACCAACGTGCTCGGCAGCGCATCGGGCATCGTCAACGGCTGGTGGGATCTCGCATGGGCTCTGTGGTGGCTCAGCCTGCCCATCTACGTCGTCCTGCTCTACATCACACTGATCGCCGTCGTGATCTCCAGCGACAAACCCGGACTCGCCGGCGGCATCAACGGCACATGGTTCTTGATCATCGTGTCGACCCAGTCGGTGGCGGTGCTGGGAGCACTCCTTCTCGGACGCCACCCGCACGATCTCCTCGCGTTCGCGGTCATCGCGATGTTCACCCTCGGTCTCGTGGTCTACCTCATCGTGATGACCATGGTCTTTCTTCGCTGGACGTTCGATCCGCTCGACCCGACCGAGGCCTCCCCACCTGCGTGGATTGCGGCAGGTGCGGTCGCGATCAGCGTGCTCGCCGGCTCGAACATCCTGCTCGCCGCCGAGGCGTCGGTGCGGATCCAGCGGCTGTCACCGTTCCTGGAGGGGATGACCGTGCTCGCATGGGCCACTGCGACGTTCTGGTTTCCGCTGATGGTCGCGATCGGCGTGTGGCGGCATCTGGTCCGCCGGCTGCCCGTCGTCTACCACCCGTCGTACTGGGCGCTGGTGTTCCCCATCGGCATGTACGGTGCGGCGACATTCCGGATGCGCGCTGCGATCGCGCTCGACCATCTGGGCTGGTTGCCCAAGGTGACCCTCGCCGCTGCCATGCTGGCGTGGTCGGCGACATTCGTCGGGTTGGTACACACCGCGACGAAGTGGCGTACCTCGCCGGTTCGGTGACGTCGGCCGGTCGGCGTCGATCACGGCGACGACGGCAGTAGCCGGGTGGCTCAAATCGGTTGGTCGGTCGCGAGCTGGCGGAGTCGGTGTTCGACCGCGGTCCAATCAGCGGGCGAGAATAGCTGACGGAGCGCCGGGTACAGGTCGGTCTCCTCTTCGAAGATGTGTCGTTCGACCAGCTCGACGAGCGCAGAGATCTCCGCACGGTCCAGGTCGTCGCCGGCGAGTGCGCGTTCGATGTCGACGTGATCGTCGAGAAAGTGCCTCCGACACATCGGTTCGCAGTCGATGTGTGCGAGGACCGCGAAGATGCCGATCTCCTCGCGCCGTGTATGCGGCTCGAGAAGGTTGCGGAG
>JAGQSS010000030.1:3772-17821 GCA_020439405.1 Ilumatobacter sp.
CCTCAGGCCCCGTCACCACTCGCGGTGAACAGCCCCAGGGCGCCGCGTCCGGGGAAGTTGAAGGCGTGGTTGACGAACGCATACGTACCGTCCTCGGCCGGACGCATCTCGATCACGGCGCCCTGAGCGGGAGCGAGATCGACCGCTTGCGAGCCCCAGTTGCCGTCGTTGCCCTCGACCAGGTGGACGCCCTCCTTCGTCACGTGATGGAAGATCGCGCCGACGACGTGGAACGAGGTGTCGATCGACGGTCCGACGTTGAGGACGTACATCCGGACGTCCGAGCCCGTCTCGATGTCGATCGGGTTGTCGGCGTACTGGGCGGCGACGCCATTGAACATCTGGAAGTCCGGTTCCGGTGCGGCCTGGTTCGCCTTGGCGAACGAGCCGGGCTCGCCCTGCGGACCGAGGTACCACTCGTGTTGGACGAAGAAGAACTCGTCGTCGACGGGCGGCAAGCCCTCCTCGGGCTCGACGATCACCATCCCGAACATGCCGTTGGCGATGTGATGGAGCACCGGAGCGGTGCCACAGTGGTACATCCAGACGCCTGCGTAGTCGGTGGTGAACTCGTACACGAGATCCTCCCCGGGAGCGATCGAGGCCATCTCGTCCTCCATCGACACCTGCGAGGCGTGATAGTCGATCGAGTGCGACACCGTCGCCTCGGTCGGATTGACGAGATGCACCCGAACGGTGTCACCGACCCGGGTCCGTAGCACCGGGCCGGGCACATCGCCGCCGAACGTCCACACCAACTGTTCGTACCCTTCGGCGACAGTCATGATCTTCTCCTCGATCTCGAGTTCCCACTCGATCAGATCACCGCCGTCGTCCGCACCGCCCGGGATCAACGTCACCCCGTCGCCTTCGCCACGTGCGGGCGGACGAGGATCGCGCACGACGTACGCGGCGGCGTCGGGGTTCGCCTCGACCGACGCCTCCGCGGCCGGGCCGGCGTGGTCCATCGCGTCGGCGGCCTCGTCGGACGCGGCCGCCTCGCCGCCCGGGGTCGAGATCGTGCCGACCATGCCGGCGTCCTCGTGGCCCGGGATCGAGCAGATGAACTGGACCCCGCCCTCGGGAACCGTGAACGAGAACTCGACCGTCTCGCCCGGTGCGGCGACGACGGCGTCGCCGTCGCCGATCTTGATGTCGTGGGCGATGTCTCCGTCGTTGACGAGCACGCCGGTGTAGTCCCCCGGAGCCGCCGTCAACTGCATCGGCGAGAACGAGAACTCCGTCGCGTGGAACTCGACGACGGCACCCGGCGACAGGTCACCGACCGATGCCGCTGCGGCGGCACCGTCGCCGCCGGCGGCGGCCGGGATCCCCGGCGCGTCGTCGGCACACGCCGACGCGGTGAAACCCATCACCGCGATCACGGCAATGCTGCTGGCAGTTCTGATCTTCATGTTCGGACCTCTGATGGTGTCGAGAGTGTGCTGAGCGGGGTTGCGGCGAGCCGCGTCGTCATGAGATCGCGTGCGGGCACCCAGGCGTCGTGGAGCGCGCACGGTTCGGGCGCCGGACACGGGCGGTCGGCCATCACGCAACGTTCGGTGTCCGGGACACCTTCGACGATCGCGACGAGATCGAGCACCGAGACGGTCGTGAGGTCGACGGTCAGCTCGTGACCTCCGGTCGGCCCGGGCACCGACCGGACCCATCCGGCGCGGGTGAGGGGCGCGAGCAGCCGGGCGACGTACTGGGCCGACGACCCGACCCGATCCGCGATCATCGCCGCTCGGCGGCGCTCACCGTCGGCGAGCGTCTGCATGATCCGAAGCGTCAGCTCCGTCCGCGGAAGAATCTCCAATCGCATACATGAATCATTGAGTCATCGACTCAATGATTCATGTCAGGGTCGAAGGTCCCGATGTTCGAGCGTCACGCGGGTTCGAGGCCGACGAGTGCCCGCCAATCGGTTCGCTCGGCGCGGATGGCGCTGAGCGGTGCCAGCAGGAACCGGTCCGGAACCCGGTCAGCAAGGGCCCGTCGTTCGGCGTAGCGCAGGCGGATCCCGGTGACCGTTCGAGTCCGCCACCGCACCAGGCCGTCGGGCGCACCGGCGTCATAACCCAGGATCGCTGCGGCGGCGTCGACGTCGTGGATGACCGGTGCACGGCCGAGTCGGCTCGCCCGTTTGATGGCCAGGACCGACACAGCGGCGAGCACGTCGTCGACGCGTTCACCCGCCATCAGGTCCCACTGCGGGAGTCGCCGTCGGGCGAGGTGCAGAGCGTATCCGCCATCGGGACACGGCGTTCCGAAGCCGGGGCGGTGCGGGATCGGGGTGATCTCACTGAACAGTGGCGGCCTGGCCGGTGGTGGATTCATCTCGGCGACCGGCTGGCCGTGCAAGCCTGCGGGAACGTGTCTGGGAGCGCTCACGTCGCGCCCCACGTCGGCTCGATGGAGGTGTGCTCGGACTTCGTCGTCGACACGGCGACTCGCTCCGCTCTCAACCGACCAGGTGCACGCCGGCGGCCGTTACCGTGCTGAGAGCGAGACCGAACGCGAGTTGACGAATGCCGAGCACCTTGGGAGGTGGCACCGCGCGCCGACCGCTCATCGCCTGCAACGCCGCGATCGCGACGACACCAATCGTGCCGACGAACACGCTGTGCTCGACCGCTCCTGCGGCGATCGCGACGAGCACTCCGAGACCCTGCAGGGCCATCGATGACGATGACATGGGCGATCCGCGCCGCAGGCGGAGGATCTGCGATCGGATGAACGGGATACTGACGAGCGCGCGACCGGCGAGCACCGCCCACAGGGCGAATCCGAGTCGCCACGAGCGTTCGTCGGCCACGACGATCGCGGTTGCCGTCGCAGCGATGCCGACCGCTCCAGCGAGCTCGGGGATCAGGCGGCGGCCACGTGACCGGGCGTCGTACCACAGCTCGACGAGCAGCAGCGGCGCAACGAGCAATATCGGCAGAACCAACGCCCAACCCGCCACCATCACGACGCGAGCGGCGAGGACGAGCATCATCGCCACCTCGACGCCCGCGAGCGTCGCCGCCCGTGTCGTCCTCGGGAGCCACCGGTGTCGGACGAGGTCGACCAACACGAGCTTGGATGGCGTTCGGGCAAGAAACGCCGCCAATGCGACGAGACCGATCGCTACGCCCGGCCACGACGGGGCGACGAGCAGGCCGAGAAGTACCGGCTCGAGCGTGAGTCCCCAGCCCCCATGCTCGCTCGGCAACCCGACCGTCCGCCACGTCGAACGCTGCCGGGCGCCCAGTCTGCCTCGACCGTCGGCTGCGAGCGTCGCTGGTGCGTTCATGGTGCCAACCCTTGCTCTCGACTCACACTGCCCATTTATATACACTGAATTATAGATAAATCAAGAAGGAGAGACGATGCCCGCCGAAACGCACCAGCACTCCGCCGGAGCAGACGCCGATCAGCTCATCGACCTACTCGTCGCACTGGCGACGCCCGGCGAGCGTGGGCGGCCGGCCCGCCAGACGGCCCTCGCCGACGTCGGCCTCGGCCACGAGGCGCTGCGATGGGCACTGTGGGATGCGATCGTCGAGGAGTTCGGCGAGCGCGGTTCTGCCGCCGTCGACGACCCAGACGACCTGATCACGGCACACACCGTCGGCGATCTGGTCGACGCGTTCGCCAGTTGGCTCGGATGGGCACCGCACGCGTCCTGACCGGCCCGCCTCGCGGCGAGTCGTCGAAGGGGCGACCGCCGGTGCGGCTACGTCAGTGACTCGGTGGGCACCCGACGATCTGGCGCCGAGGACGGCTCGAGCGCCCACCCGAACACGGCTGCGATCAACAGCACGACGCCGACGACCGCCAGGACCACGTGGTAGATCACTCCGAATCCGATGATCGGGAGTGAGAGCGCCAGGACGAGCGGCCAATACGACGGATCGGGCATGTGAATCGTGCTCGGATCGTCGACCCGGAGTTCGGCGAGCACGTCGTCGACGGTAGCGACTCGGCGTAGGTCGTGTCGGTCGCCGGTGCCGACATCTTCGTACTTTCGATGGAAGAACTCGTCGAGGCGGTGCACCCGTGGGATCCGATCCCAGTTGTGCGGAGCGGGCGGGTTCGTCGTCATCCACTCGAGCGTGCGGGCGTCCCACGGATCGGCTGGGGCGGGCGGCGACGTCCGGTGGGAGTACACGACATTGATCAAGAACAACAGGATCCCGATCGCCATGACGAAGGCACCGACACTGGCGACGGTGTTCCAGAACCCGAGGTTGAAGAACCCCTCCCCCGCACGCGCCTCGGTCCAGACGTACATCCGTCGCGGCTGGCCCTGGAGACCGATGATGTGCATCGGACCGAAGGTGAGGTTCATTCCGATGATCATCAGCCAGAAGTTCCAGCGACCCAGACGTTCGTCGAGGCACTTGCCGAACATCTTCGGCCACCAATAGTAGAACGCACCGAAGAACCCGAGCACGGCGCCGCCGAAGAGCACGTAGTGGATGTGCGCAACGATGTAGTAGGTGTCCGTCTGTTGCGTGTCCGACGGCGCCACCGCATGCGTCACGCCGGACAGCCCGCCCACGGTGAACTGCACGATCAGCCCGATGCAGAACAACATGGCAACCGTGAAGCGCAGCTTGCCGCCCCACATCGTCATCGTCCAGTTCACGATCTTCACGCCGGTCGGGATCGCGATCACCATCGACGCAACCGAGAAGATGGCGACCGACATCGGCCCGAGGCCCGAGGCGAACATGTGGTGCGCCCAGACCCCGAACCCGATGAAGCCGATCACCACGCCGGAGAACACGACGAGCGGGTAACCGAAAAGTGGCTTCTTCGAAAAGACCGGCAGGATCTCCGACGTGATGCCGAACGCCGGAAGGATCAGGATGTACACCTCGGGGTGACCGAAGATCCAGAAGAGGTGCTGCCAGAGCAACGGGTCGGCACCCGCGTCAGGCATGAAGAACGGGGCACCGAAGCTGCGCTCGAGGGTCAAGAGCACGAGCGCAACCGTGATTACCGGGATCGCGAAGACCAGCAGGAACTGGGTCACGAGCGCCATCCACGTGAACGTCGGCATCTTCATGAACGTCATCCCCGGTGCGCGAAGGTTGATCACCGTCACGATGAGGTTGATCGCACCGACAAGCGACGCGATGCCGGTGATCTGGAGCCCCATCGCCCAGATGTCGATGCCGTGCGAGGGCGAGTACGCGACGCCCGAGTTCGGGGCGTACATGAACCAGCCGCCGTCTGCCGCACCCCCGAGAAACCAGGACGTGTTGACGAAGAGCGCTCCGACGAGGAAGCACCAGAAGCTGAAGGCGTTGAGCCGCGGAAACGCCACATCCCGCGCTCCGATCTGCAACGGAATCAGATAGTTCGCAAACGCCGCCGCCATCGGCATCGCGAAGAGGAACACCATCGACGTCGCATGCATCGTGAACATCTGGTTGTAGACGTCGGCCGACAGCACGGTCCCGTCGGGTCCCGCGAGCTGAAGTCGGATCAGCAACGCCTCGACCCCACCGAGCACGAAGAAGGAGATCGCCGCGACGCCGTACATGATCCCGATCCGCTTGTGGTCGACGGTGAACAGCCACGAGCGCCATCCGACGGTCGCGACGGGCCGGCGCAGGACGCCGTACGTGTCGGATACGACGGCGTCGACGGTGGTCTCGGTCGATCTTGGCTGGTCCAGCGTCGTCACGGTCGCTCTCCTGGTCGTCGGTGCCCGCTCGATGGCAGGGTGTGAAAAGCCACATTACTTCTATTGCAAACTAGAATTCAATTGCTCAACGCTCCACATCCATCCGAGGCAGCCAGATCCTGCGCTGATGATTGGTACCGTTGCACTAAGCACAGCTAAACTTCGGGTGTGGACCGGGTCGGCACGGGATTCGACAGCTTGGACGCTGCGCTCGGCGGCTTGATCTCCGGGGACAACGTGGCATGGATCTGCGACGATCCAGATCTCTACCGATCACTCGCGATCGGTCTCGTGAACAGCGCAGCGCGCCCCGGGCGGAGCGCAGTGCTCGTCTCGTTCCGAGCAGAACGGTTGCTCGCGGTGCCGGGAGCCACCACCATCGACGCGACTCCGGGCTCCGAGAACTCTTCTGCCGGGCACCTCGTCGACGCGATCGAGCGACACGTCAAGCGACACACACCGACGTGCCTTGTCGTCGACGACCTCGCGGCGGTGATCCGCCGGTGGGGAGTTGACGCCGTGTCGGCATTCTTCGAACGTGTCTGCCCAGCCATGTTGGACGCCGGGGTCACGGCGTACTGGCAAGTTGGATCCGCACTCGGTGCGTCCTTCACGGAGCACGCCCGGCAGATCACGCAATGCCTCTTGGACGTCCGACACGATCGTCTCCGCGTCCTCAAGGCAGAAGGCAGGCCAGACGCACTCCAGGACATCTCGTACCGACTGCGACACGACGCCGGCTGGGTCGAGGTGATCCCCGCTCCGGCAGGCGGCCGGCTGGCCCGTGGGCTCACCACCGTCCGGAAGGAACTCGGCCTCACCCAACAAGAACTCGCTGAAGCGGCGGGGGTGACAGCGAGCGCGATCTCCCAGGCCGAGAGCGGATCGCGCGGGCTGTCGCTCGACACCGTGGTCACCCTCGCCGATCGACTCGACGTCTCCGTCGATCGGCTGCTCGCCGGAGCGCACCGACGGCCATACCATCTCACCCGACACGACCGAGCACGAGTCGTTTCGAACTCGACGATCGTCGCACTGGCGACGGATGCCACGGTCGGGCTCCGACTGTTCCTGGTCAAGTTGCCCGGCGACGCCCGCCAGCCGCCGCCGTTCGACCATCGCGGCGTCGCGGCGGTCGCCTCCGTCCAGGGCCTCATCCAGGTCGAACTCGACGACGACCGTCCCGTCTTGCGAGCCGGCGACGTGTTGATCGTCGAGGGCGGTCGAGTGCACTCGTGGCGAAACCTCCGAGGACACGACGCCGCGTGCTATTGGATCATGCGCGACTGAGCGTCGACGCACCGACGACAGCCTTGCTAACCCGACATGACGTCGTCTCGACCTGGTTCTACTGTCGCTATTGGATCCGGACGGTCCGGAACCGCTGTCTCGCTGGAGTTGCCCATGTCCCACGACACCGTCACCGACGCATCCCGTGCATCGGAGCGCGATTTGTTGTCCGTCGAGCGCCGCCTCGTGGACCAGCTCGAACGAAGCGAACGCCAGATCCTCGAACTCGAGCTCGTACTCAGCGACCCCGACACGATTCAAGAGGATCGCGACAGCGCCAGGGCTGTTCTCGACTCCATCCGCGCGGACGTTTTCCAGATCCGTCGGGCGATCACCCGAATCGAGATGCGCACCTATGGGGCTTGTGTCGGCTGCGGCCGACCGATCGCAGATGAGCGGCTGCAGATGATCCCGTTCGTCGCCCACTGCACGAACTGCGCATAGCTGAAATCTTCAGGCGCGTACCGCGCCTGTCCCCAGGAGCGCGTCGGGCAGCCTGGATCGATCGTCGGGCTCGTCGTCGATCAGCACCCGTCCTCGTGGTCCGGGGCCCCCGACTACGGCAGCATGGCTCGATGGCTGATGCGGTCCCGACCGGGGAGCCGCTCTCGGAGGCGGTACTCGCCGACCAACTCGGCACGTACGACCGGATGCGCTCCTCGTGCCCGGTCGCGGCGTCACCGAGCGCCACGATCCGCACGGGTCGTTACCCGCTGTTCGATCGCGACTCGGAGAGCGCGGCCACCGCGACGAGGAAGTCGGCCGCGTCGTGAAACGGGCGGAGGTCCCAGCTCGCGAGCTGGAGCTCAACCGTGAGTCCGGCGTTCTCGGCATCGGTGACGAACTCGTCGAAGCCGTATCCACGGTCTGATCCGAAGCCGACGGTCAGACGACCGCCGGTGGCAAGGTGTGCCGCGAGTCGGGTGACGGTGAGGCGACGAGTGTCGGGATCGAGGAATGTCATCACGTTGCCGGCGCAGACGATCGCGTCGAACGGCTCGACGATTCCCATCGACGGCAGGTCGAGCGTGGCGAGGTCGGCGGTCAACCAGGTCGGACCGGGGTGGTCGCGCTCGGCGGCAGCGATGAGCGCCGGATCGATGTCCACGCCGACGACCGTATGGCCGAGTCGGGCCAACGGTCCGCCGACTCTGCCGGGGCCACAGCCGGCATCGAGGACTCTGGCCTGCCGTGGGATCATCGTATCGATGAATCGTGCCTCGCCTTCGAGGTCGGCGCCTTCCGCGGCCATGTTGCGGAATCGTTCGATGTACCACGCCGAGTGCCCAGGGTTCTCGGCGATCATCTGGAGCCAACGATTGCCGGTCATGACGGAACAGCGAATCGGGGAGGAGCGGTCGTCACCTGTCGGACCTATCGGTCGACAGGTTGGGTGACATGACATCGCAGACGGCAGTTCGCTCGCCGCGGGTCGCGGGGTACGAGTTCGTCGATCACGAGCCCGTCGACGAGTTCGGCCACGCCGTAGGCCATGCCGAGGTGGAGGTTGCACACCGTGTCAGGGTCGATCTGGGCCGTGGACGCGAATGGGCACGTTCCAAGCACGATGTCGACCTGATCACCGTGTCGACGCACCGTCGGCTCGAATCCGCTGCGTTCCATCTCGGCCACCAGGGCGTCGATCGGGTCACGATCGTGAGAGGACGAGCCGAGGCGTTGTCGCTCGATCGCACGGCGACCGACCTCGACGGGAGTGTCGCCGCTGCGGACGATCTCGGTCAGTAACCAGGACAGCCGCTCGTACGGCCCGGCGACTCCCCATCGGCTCTCGGTCGACGGTGAGACTCGATAGATCAGCTTCGGGCGACCCCGGCCTGTCACCGGCGCCGATGACTCGATCACGAGGTCGGCGTCGACGAGCTTGGCGAGATGCTGGCGGATCGCGTTGTGGTTGAACCCGAAATGCTCGGTCAACTCCGCAACGTCGACGACGTCGCCCGCGTCGGCGATGTACTGGAAGATCGCATGACGGGTGGGATCGCCCAACGCCTTCGCCTGTTGCTGCAATGTGGTCATGATGTCGTGTCGTCTGCCGTCGAGAGCTGGCCTGCCAGCGTGCTTCGTACCGATCCGATGTCGTCGGTCTCTCCCAGGCTAGAGGTGGCCACTCGGGTACGGGGTCGATGGTCCACCGCTCGATCCTCTCGTGCGGGCCGTCACGATCGGACGAAGGTGGTCCGCCAATCGTCTTCCGCGATCTGGTCCGAGACGTAGCCGAAGCCCTGCTCGCCCAAGACTCCCTGAAGCGGTACGGGATCGAACGGCGCGCGAACGACGAGGATCTCGTCGTCGCCGAGTGAGGCGGCCGCATCCATGATCATGTCGAACGGCTCGCCACCGTTCGCGATGACGGGGCGGGCGTCGACGACGCGGGCCCTGCTGACGATGTCGATGATCCAACGCGTCGGGCCGGAGTCGACCGGGTTCCACCGGTACTGCCCGGGATGTTCGGCATCGAGTTGGTACCGGAGCGGCTTGGGGTCGTGGTCGTTGACGATGCGCAGCGTGTCACCCACCGACATCGCCTCGAGGTGCGAGAAGATGGTCGTGTGGCGTTGCGCCGGTGGCATCGGTCGCAGGTCGAGTTCGGTCGTCGTTGGCATCTGCACTCCTCGGGTCGAGCTGCACTTTATGCTAGTCGATGCTAGATTAAAGATGGTGACGGTACAACGGTGAGAGCGCCGATGAGCGCAAGGGACCGAACCTCGTGTGTGACTACTGCGGATGCCGACTGAGCGGCCCGACCGCCGAGCTCGCTCGCGAGCACGCGGAACTCCGTGCGCTCGATGATGCGATCTACGACGCGATCCGTGACGGTCGCGATCCCACCGGGACGTTCCAGGAGTTCGTTCGCCTGCTCGAGATGCACGCCGCCAAGGAGGAGATCGGCCTGTTCGTCCACGCTCGCGGACACCCGGCGTTGGCCGACCAGGTGAGCGCCCTGTGCGACGATCACGACGATCTGAGATCGTGGCTCGCGCACGGACCTGGTGGGCCTCGGGTGCTGGACGCGCTCCGGCTGCTCGTGACCCACATCGACGATGAGGAGTACGACCTCTTTCCGCACGTGTTCCATCAACTCGACCCCGAGCAGTGGGACGAGATCGAGCTCGCACACCGAGCAGTCGACGCCGCATGGGCGGACGGCTGATCCAGCGATGACAGGTGGCCAGCGAGCAGACCGGGATGCGGATCGCGTTGCGGAGATGCACCGCCACACCCGCCGTGGGCTGGCGATGGCAGGCGCCTTCGTGGTCGCAACCGCGCTCGCGATGCTGGTACCGGCTCGGACGGGTGTCTGGGTCCCCCTGCACCTCTTCCTCGCCGGTGCCCTCACCTCCGCGATCGCGACGGTCACACAGATGTTGGCGGTCACCTGGTCCGCGTCACCGGCACCACCGAGACGAGTCGTCACGTCCCAGCAATGGGTGCTGGCGGTCGGCGCCACCCTCGTCGTCGTCGGCCGGGAATCGCGTCACGACGTTTGGACGGCGGTTGGAGGAGCACTCGTCACCCTGGCGTTGACGGCGGTGATCGCCATCCTCATCCACGTGCGGCGTGCTGCGCGGACACCCCGTTTCGCGCCCGCGATCGACGCGTACGTACTGGCGCTCGCCGGCGCCCTGACGGGGATCGCGCTCGGTATCGGACTCGGCACCGGGTTCTTGGGTACCGAGGCACGCAATGCTCACGTTCTGATGAATCTGTTCGCGTTCGTCGGCGTCGTCATCGCCGGCACGCTGCCGTACTTCGCAGCGACCCAGGAACGCTCGAAGATGGCCGCGAGCGCGACGCCACACCGGATCAGGGCAGTCGCCGCTGGCCTGTGGCTCAGCGCCGTTGCAGCAGCGTCCGCCGCCGCACTCGGCTTGGCGAGCGCCACCCGGATCGCGCTTGCCGCATACGGCGTCGGTCTCGCCGCACTGACCACGCTGCTCCCCGAGCCGCAGCGCAAGCACTTCACCTGGGCCGGTCCGCGCCTGTACCAACTGTTCGCCGGTATCGCCTGGTGGCTCGCGATGACACTGTGGATCGCCGCCTCGTACGGGCCTCACGGCATCGACCGATCGGTGCTGCTCGCACTGGTGATCGGCGCGTACGGACAAGTCCTCGCCGCCTCGTTGGCGTACCTGGTCCCCGTCGTCCGCGGTGGCGGGCACGAACGACTCAGCAGCGGGTTCCGCACGACACGGTCATGGGCCGGGCTCGTACTCGGCAACCTGGCCACAGTCTTCGCGCTGCTCGGCCACAGCACGCTGATGGCGGCTGCGCTCGGTGTCTGGGTGTTCGATGTGATCGTCCGACTCGCCGTCGCCGCGCAACGCTCCGCGAGAGGGGCATGGCGCGCCAACCTGCTGCGCTCGCGTCAGTCCGACGCCGGCAGTACGATCACGATCTCGTCGCCCTCGACCGACGCCGAGTAGGTCGGCACCGGACGGGTCGCCGGCAACCCCGACGGTGCGCCGTCGTCGAGCGAGAACCTGCTCCCGTGCTTCCAGCACTCGATCGTGCGGTGCCCGCTGTCCACCTCACCTTGCGAGAGCGGGACGTCCTGGTGGCTGCAGCGATCCTCGAGCGCGAAGACCTCGTCGTCGAGTCGCACCACCACCATCGCCCGGCCGCCGTGAACCAGCCGGAGCGGAACTCCGGACGACAGCGACGACCAGCCGGGTATCCGCACGATCACCTTGTTCTCATCCAACATCTCACCTATAATACTAGTTCTTAGTAGATTTAAACGAGGAGGTCGGTGTGACGAGCAGCTTCGAAGTCGACGTCAACTGCCCCTACTGCTTCGACGACATCGTCGCCGCACTACGGGACCAGCCAACCGTCACCGACGTCCACGCGAGCCTCAGCGCTGGTTGTGTACTGGTCACCCACGACACCGACGAGGCACACCTCGCGAGCGTCATCACCGACATCGGCCACCGCGTGATCGTCGCCGGAAACGGCGAGATCGTCCAGGATCAACTGCACGCCGTGTCGTGCCACGCCTGCCGGATCCACCGATGACCACCCCGCCAGGCGCGCTCGGCAACGTCCCGCCCGCGTCGGTCCCACTGTCGTACTTCGGCGCCGCCGCAATCGGCCTCATCGGCTTCGGCACAGCGTCGATGCTCGCCGCCGACAAGATCGTCGCTTCGCCCATCTATCCCGGGACCCTCGCGGCGGTACACGTCGGCATGCTCGCATTCTTGACCGTCGCCGTCCTCGGCGCGCTCCACCAGTTCGCTCCCGTCATCGGCCAACGACCACTGCGCTCCGTACCAGCAGCGCGCGTCTCGTGGGCGGGCATCGTCACGACGGCGTGGCTACTCCCCACAGGATTCGCACACGGCCCGGAGGATCTCGTGCCCGCGGCCGGTCTGATCGGCGCAGCTTCCGTCGCGCTCATCGGTTGGAACCTGTCAGGCCCCCTCGGCCGGGGCGCCACCGGACTGCCAGTCTGGGGACTGCGCGCCTCGGTCACATTCCTCATCGCCACCGTCGGCTTCGGTGTCGTCTACGCATTCAACCGGCAGACCGCCTGGTTCCCGCTCCTTCCCCAGCGAGTGCTGGCACACGCCCACCTGGGCCTGATCGGCTGGCTCGGACTCACCTACGTCTCGGTCGCCGAGAAGCTCTGGCCCATGTTCCTGCTCTCTCACCGCCCCTCCGACCGCAGCGGTCGGATCGCGGTCGGGTCATTCGCCGGTGGGGTGGTGGTCCTCGTCCCAGGGCTGCTGTTCGGCCCGCCACTGATTGCTTGGGCAGGTGGGCTGCTCGTCGCCACCGGCACCGTCGCACACCTGACGTCGCTGGCGCTCCACGTTCGCTACCGGCGGCGCGCGATCGAGGTGCTCCACGCGTTCATCTTCGTGTCTTCGGGGTTCCTCCTGACCGCCATGGTCTTGGCACTGCTCGCCGCGACACTCGACATCTCCACGGCGGCCCGCACCCATCTCGTGAGCGCGGAAGTGACGGCACTCACGGCATGGCTCGGCCTCGCGATCATCGGCCACGTCCACAAGATCATCCCGTTCATCGGCTATCAGCTGCTGCGCTCGCGAGGCATCGCGACCGGTCCGACAGGTCGGCCGCTCCTGTTCTCCGACCTCTACTCGCGTCGCCTCGCCATCGCCGCACTCATACTCGGATCAGCGGGAAGCAGTGCGATCATCGTCGGATTGCTCACCGCTCGCAGCGTCCTGGTGATGGCCGGCGCACTCCTCCTCGCGGTCACCGGGATCATCACCGCGCTCAACCTCCTGGCAGGACCCCGCCGCGTCCTGCGACATGCCCGAGACGCGCACACCGCGGAATCGCCGCAAGCAACCGTCGGAGCACCCGCATGATCGACCCCATCACCGACACCATGATCGTCGGCCAAGCACTCGACGCAACGTCCGGCGTCGTCGACCCCGAACTCGGCATCGACGTCGTCGCACTCGGACTGATCTATGACATCGATGTCGACCACGGGCACGTCACCATCACCATGACGCTCACGACTCCCGGATGCCCGGTGTCCGAACAGCTCCCTGCGGAGGTGGAAGCGGCCGTCGCGGCCGCGCTCCCAGAGACGAGCGTCGACGTCCACGTTGTCTGGGACCCGCCGTGGACTCCGGACCGCATGAATGCCGACCCGTTCTCGGTGTTGCGAGCGAATGCCAGGCCCAAGCCCTCCGAGGCGGTCGTCGGCGTGCGTGGGCGACACGACCGCCCCGACGGACTCGGCGGACACCCCGATCGCGCGACCGAGGTGTCGACTCGACACCTCACCAACGACGCCCAGACAGGGAGCAACCATGACCAACCATGAGGACATGATCCACGACGGCACCGACCCGAGCGGCTCCGCGGAAGAGGCCGTCCTGTATCCGGCGGTCGAGGCCGCCATGGCGGCACCGGGCGCGACCGCCACGATGCGAGCCGACCATGCCGAGATCGTCGCCCGGATCGGCCGACTCGCCGACACCGCGACGAGCATCGACCGACGCTGGTCCGACACCGAACTCGCCCGTGATCTCGGCCATCAACTGGTCGGCCTCGCGGCAATCCTCAATCTGCAC
>JAGQSS010000030.1:17921-21123 GCA_020439405.1 Ilumatobacter sp.
TTCGGAAGGAGGAAGAGGTGCTGCTCCCTCATCTCGACGCCAGTCTCAGCGCCGACGATGCAGACACCCTGTTCACCCGGATGGCGGGGGTCGCTCACAAGGAGTCTGAGTTCGGGGAACAGACCTCGAACGTGACATGTCCTCCTGTCAGCCTCTGACGGCTGACGCCGATCGAGCGAGGTCGGCTCAGTGAGTCCCGGGGCTCGGGTTGGCCTCGGCGCCCTCGGTGACGATCAGAACGACCAGACTGTCCGAGTTCAAACCGAGATGGCGCCGCCGGTGGACGGTGTTCTCGCCGAGCGCGATCCGCAGCGCGGCCAGACCGGCAGCTCCGCACGGTCCGGCCGCGACACCGAGCGCGGCGAGGTCGCGTACGGCGGCGACAACGATGTCGTCATCGACCGTGACGGCGGCGTCGAGTCCGCGGACCATCATCGGCCAGGCCAGCGATGACGGTGTGCCGCAGTTGAGCCCAGCCATGATCGTCGCCCCGGTTGCAACGGTGACCGGTTCGCCGGCGGCAAGACTCGGGGCCACGAACGCCGCTGCGTCGGATTCCACCGCCATGATGGCGGGGCCGCCAGCGTGTCGTCGGTAGTGGGTGATCGCAGCTTGGAGCAGCGAGCCGACACCGACGGGGACGACGACGAGATCGACGGTTCCTGCACCGGCCAGTTCGAGTTGCTCGTCCATCTCGGCGAACAAGGTGGAGTAGCCGTCGACAATCCAACCGGGAATTCGTTCGTAACCGTCCCACGCCGTGTCTTGAACCAGGACAAGATCCGGCCCGGCGGCGACCGCCATGGCCGTGTCGACGGCATCGTCGTAGGACCCATCGATCGTCATCACCTGGGCTCCCTCGTCGCGGATCGCCTGGATCGCGTGCGGGTGGACGCCCGAGGGCACGACGACGCGTGCGTGATGTCCGAAGACACGCGCCCAGTGGGCGATCGCGCGACCGTGGTTTCCGTCGGTCGCGGTCACCACCGTGACCGGTCTGTCGTCGGCCCGCTCTCGCAGGAGCCGCCGAACAGCCCATGACGCGCCGAGCGATTTGAACGCCGGGAGCCCGAACCGCGACGACTCGTCCTTGGCGACCACCCGGCCGACACCCAGCTCATCGGCAAGCTCGGGAAGGTCGACCAGGGACGTCGGGGAGTACCCCGCGAGGTTCTGATGGAAGTGCAGAGCATCCGCTGACGGCGGGGTGCTCGTCCACGTTCGATCGCGAGCGTGCTCGTACCAGATGCTCGTCACGTCGACACCCGGGGCCTGCCGTTGACACGGCGCCTGTCCCGTCGTCGGCGACCGCCAGCACGGTGGCGATGAGCGAGCTCGGTCGGCCGACGGACGGCCTGCACGAGGCGCTCGTGTCGCGCGTCGACGGCGAACGATGCAACGAAGCTGACGACGCCGATGAGCCACGCGGCGACCGACGTCGCGGCGAGGCCGATCATCAAGAACACAGCGCTGGACACGAGCAGTGTGAGTACGGCGGCTTCGTGCCGCCCGTTGGCAGGTCTGAGCTGTGCGAACTGTCTACCGAATGCAGGGTCGTCCCGGAGCAACTCCTGTTCGATTTCGTCGATCCGATCGTCGAGTTGGTCGTCGTACATCCGTGCTGTTCCTTCTCGCCGTCTGGATGGGTGATGGCTCAGCGCCCCGAGGCACACGTGCGTCAGCGGGTGTGAGCGAGGAGCATCCAGCGGTACTTCTCGAGTCCCTCGAGCGTCTCGATGGCCGCGTCGTGCGCGACCGCGTCGGACGACTCGAGCTCCGCGAGCGACGTGTGGATCAACTCGGCAACTGGGTCGATGCGTTCGGCGAGTTCGACCGCCGCCCCGCGATCGGTCAGCCAGCCCATCGGCAGCGATCGGCCCGTCGCGGCAGCCACGGTCCCGGGCCGTGCGTCGACCGGTGTTCCGAGCGCAACCGCCCGCTCGGCGAGACGATCGGTCCAGGTGCGGACGTCGGCAGCAAACTCGTCGGTCAGGCCATGCAACTGCACGAAGCCCGGCCCCGTCACGTTCCAATGCGCTTGCTTGGCGTCGAGCGTCAACGCGACGAGGCCGGGCAGTATCGCTTGGATCGTCGACGCCGCCGTGAGTCGGGCGGTGTCGGGTTCGTGCAGCGTGGTGCTAGCCATGTGAGCCTCCAGGGATCGTGGTGGACGCCGACCAGTGTCACCGAGCCGGACCGTGCATTCACTGGCCACATCCGACGACGTCGCCGAACGACGACTGTCGGATAGTCACACCGTGTCGGGTGTCGTCCAGGGTCCGTCGTAGTGACGCGAGATGTAGATCGCGACCTCGCATTCGAGTGTGCGGGCGGGGTCGGTGACGATCGGACCAAGGATGGACTCGATGCGGTCGAGGCGGTTCTTGAACGTGTTGTAGTGCACATGGACGACACGCGAGGCCTCCGCCATGTTGCGGGTCTCGAGCCAGACACCCAGCGTTGCGACGAGATCGCTGCGATGGAGATGGTCGTACTCGACGAGCGCTCCGATGGTCTGTTGGACGAAGCCGGCGAGATCGTCGGCCGGCGTCGAGGCCAACAGTCGCTCCAGACCGAGTTCGTCGAAGACCTCGGTGACGTGACGACCTTTGGCCCAGCGGCCGACATCGACCGCCCGGCTCGCTTCGACATAGCTACGCGGCAATTCCCTCGGATCGTCGACGCATCCACCCACTCCGATGCTGATCGTGACCGTGCGAATCCGCTCATCGAGGTCGTGGCGGAGCGCTTCGGCAATCCGTCGTCGCTCGATGGATTCGCCGGTCGCAGGGGCCACGAGCGCTGCGATCGTCGTGCTGCGCGTCCATACGATCGCGTCACGTCCCAAGGTGGCGCGTGCCGAGGCAGCAATGGTCGCGAGCGCCGACTGCAGCGTGTTCGGGTCGATCGGAGGGTCGATCGAGGCGAGCAGAACAGCACGGGAACGGGACAGATCCCATCCGAAGCTGAGCGCCCGTTCGGTGATGTCGGCGGTGTCGCCGGCGTGGCCGGCGATCAGCTCCTCCAGCGAGGTCGTGGCAAACCGTTCCTGTTCTGCGGCGACTGCGCTGGCGTGGGCGAGACGCACCGCGATCGCAGTCGCCGCTCGCTCGACCGCGAGCAGTTGATCTGCGTCGAGTGGCAGGCCTCCGGTCACCACGACGACGGCGCCGTAGTCCTGGTCGCCGGCCAGGATCGGCTG
>JAGQSS010000310.1 GCA_020439405.1 Ilumatobacter sp.
GACCCCGAGCCGATCGTCGACGTCGGCCACCGACTCGGCTGGGTCGTCGTCAGCATGGCCAACGACTGGTCGACCGTCTTCGCCGAGGTGTGATCCGTTACCGGTCTCGGGTCAGGTGACCTGCCGGTAACGCCTCGTACCTCGGCGTCACCTCCGGCACCTGACCCGGATCTCGGTGCGGTTCGTCAGGCGAGGAGTTTGGCCTTGGCGGCGGCGAACTCGTCGTCGGTGAGGATGCCCGCGGCCTTCATGTCGGCGAGCTTCTGGAGCTCGGTCATGAGGTCGCCACCGGCCGCCGCTGCAGCGGGTGCCGCCGGAGCGGCAGGGGGCGGCGGGGGCGCCTGCTGGGCCTGCATGGCGTTCAGCTGGGCCTGCATCTCGGCCATCTGCGCCTGCGACTCGAAGGCCGCCTGCTGCGCGGCCTGCTGCTCGTAGGCGGCCTGCTGCTTGCCGGCCTGGCGGCGGTTCATCGCGCCGACCGTCGCGTTGGCGGTTCCGGCGACGACGGCCGTGCGGGCCATCGTGCCGACCAGTCCGGGTCGTCCGAAACGTCGTGGCATGGTTCGTGTCTCCTGTGAATCGATCGTGGCGTTCGTGTGGAATGGTCAGGCGTCGGCCTCTTCGAGGGCGGCGAGCTCGTCGAGCAGCTCGTCGACCACCATGCCGGGCACGCGGAAGTTGGCGGCGAGCACGCCACCGGATGCGACGATCGCGTCGCGGAACGGCTTGGCCCAGGTGTGTTCGAACACCAGGATCGCCGCCGAACTCTCCGGCGCGAGGCCCTCGGCCAGTGCGGCGACGTCCTCGTCGGAGATGAGCGACTCGACCTCGTCGAGCAGGGCCGCGAGCCGGGTCACGCTCTCGTCGGCACCGACCTCTTCGAGTTCGAAGAAGTCGATCTCGCCGTCGGCGCCCTTCCGGAGGAACAAGCCGTCGATGATCGAGATCGTGCCGGCTTCGACCAGCCGCTCGAGTTCGGGCAGGATCTCACCGTTGAACTGGTTGCCCGGGAACGCGATCTCGAGCACTTCGATCGGTCCTAACGCCATGACGACCTCCTCGTCGCACGCTTCGTGTCGCGGCGCCGACGGTCGGCCCCGCAGCGCCGCAGCTTAGAGGATCGCCGGGAATCGCAACTCACCCACACCGGGTGTTACCGGGTGGCAACGACGCTAGAGGTAGCCGTTCTTCTCCAGGTTCTTCATCGTGAAGAAGCCGGCGAACGGCGGCAGATAGGTCGTGAACAGGCGGTGGGTGAGGGCCACCGCGAGCGCTGCGGTCTCGGGCACACCGAACGCGGTGAGGCCGACGACGAAGCTCGCCTCGGCGACGCCGATGCCACCGGGCACGGGGAACACGCCGGCGAACCACGACACCGCCGTATTGACGAACACCACGGTGGCGAACGGCAGCGGCTCGCCGTAGGCGTAGAGGATCGACGCCAGGGTCATCGCGAACAGCAGCTTCTTGGCCAGCAGACCGCCGAGCAGCTTGACCGCCCGATCGGGTTCGGCCAGCGCCCCCTTCAACTCACGGACCGTCTCCATGATCGGCGGCACGATCCGGTTCCGGAACTTCGGCACGGCGAGCACGGTGATCACCGCCACGACGGCGGCGATCGCGAGGATGACCACGATCGTGATGAACGCGGTGAAGTCGGCGTCTTCCGGCAACTCGAGATCGGCGCCGATGACCTTGGCCGACACGAGCAGCAGGAGGAGGTCGATGATCCAACCGAAGACGGTCGTGAACGGTCCCTGCCCCACGGCGACCCGGGTGGGCACGCCCGACTTCTGGAGGTATCGAATCGTCATCGCGATGCGGCCGGCGTCGGACGGCACCGCCAACCCGATGTACGACACTGCGTACTGGAACTGCATCGTCGGCCCGAACGGCAGGGGATGCGAGACCACGCCCTGCATCGAGATCGTCTCGGCGATGTTGGTCGACTGGCTGATGAGGAAGGCGACGATCAACCACCCGACCGACGCGGTCTTCAGTTCCTCGAGGAACTGGTCGAGATCGATGCTCGTGATCCAGCTGATGAGCGCGTTCGCCGCGACGAGCAGCAGCGCCGTCATCAGCACGTCGACGAGTCGGACGCGCCGCAGCTTGGCCAGTTCGGGGACGTCGACGTCGAGCGTCTCGATCAGTCCCTTCCGGAGGGCGTCGACGTCGAGGTCGGAGTCGCGCACGGCGGCGGAGAGGTCGCGTGACAGTGCGGCGCTCTGCACGGTGGGCACGGCCGCCACGAGGTCGTCACGGGGCGCGGCGCGCACGGCGCTCGCGACCGCTCGATCGGGGCCGACCAGGAGCGCCGTGGTGACCAGCATCTCGACCACATCGACGTTGCGCTCGAACGACGACGGCGACATCTCGCCGCGTGCGAGGTCGCGGAAACCGACCGCACCGTCGGCATCGACGGTGACCCGTTGCGGGTCGAGGTGACCGTGCCCGAGATCGGCGGCGTGCAGCCGCGTGAGTTCGGCCCACATCCGGTCGAGCAGATCGTCGTCGATCGCCTCGGCGTCGAGTCGTGACACCGGGCGCCGGCCCCGATCGCGGGTCACGAGCACGACGTCGCCGCTCGACGTCTCGCCCACCGCCACCACGTCGGGGACTCGCAGACCGGCGCGATGACCGAGCAGGAGCAGCAGCGCCTCGTGTTCGGCGAGCTGCTGACGCGACACGCCGATCGACCACGCCGCGTCCCGATACCACATGGCCCGCCAGACCCGGTTGGCGAGCACGCTGTCGGCGGCGTCGCGACCGTAGACCCGGACTGCCACCGGTCCCTCGGCGTCGACGGCGCTCGCCTCGAGCCAGCCGTTCGGCTGCTCGTCGTCGTATGCCAGGTCGGCCACCCGCAGGTTGAGGTCGGCCAGCGCCGCCTCGAGTCGTTCGAGCGTCGGGAGACCCATCGACGTCCCGAAGGCGATCCGGACGACCGCCGCCGCGGCCACCCCGACCGCGTACCCACCCACCACGGTCGAGAACGTCGCATACCCCAGCACGAGAGCGGACAGCACCGCCCCGCCGATGACCCAGCGTTCGAGCCGCCGGACGGGGGTCGTCAGCGACAGTCGGACCGTGCCGGCGATTGCGACCACGAGGGCCACACGGACGATCGGGAACGGCGGGACGTCGTCGGCCCAGATCTCGGGCACGACGTCGGGCCACGCGGACGACACCCACCAGGCCAGCGCGACCGCCGCGGCCAGCGTGATCAGGCACGCCGTGAGCACGTCGCGCACGAGTGCCCAACGGGAGCGCGACACGACGAGCGCCACGACCGCGAACACGGCGACACCGCTCAGCGAGAACGCCGCCGAGGCGATGGTGCGCATCCATCCCGGGGCGTCGTCGAAGATGTCGCCGACCCAGGTGTCGAACTCGGAGCCGGTGTCGAACGCCCAGCCAGCGAGGAGCACCACGAGCACGCTGATCACGAACACGGCGACGTCGGCGGGCCGGCGAACGCGAGTCTCGTGCCGGGCCGACGCGAAGATCCGCGACACCGCGATCGGACGACGATCGAACGACGCAGCGATCCCTCCGGGGCCCAGATCGGCTGGCTCAGCGGTTGTGTTCACGTGTCCCGTCCTCGTCGATCGGCGCGTCGAATCGCGACCGCGCCCACTGTAGACGTGACCCATGGGCGGAGAACGGAAGTGAACTAGAGTCGCCGCCGACTGCGACGGCGCAGGAAGGACCAGCTCATGGCCACACTCACCGTGTGGAAGTTCGACGACCCCGGCACCGCGTCGACCGTGCGCGCCCGGGTGCTCGATCTCGAACGCGAGCACGCGATCGAGGTCCACGATGCGGTGGTCGTGACGTGGCCCGTGGGGACGAAGAAACCGACGACCGAGCAGCTGCGATCCGATCGTGGCCTCGCGACCGCCGGCGGTGCGCTGTGGGGGCTCCTGCTCGGCGCGATCTTCTTCATGCCGTGGTTCGGTCTGGCGTTCGGGGCGACCATGGGCGCAGCAGGCGGGGCCCTCCACGACTTCGGGATCGACGACCACTTCATCGCGACCGTCCGAGACCGGGTGACACCCGGAACGTCCGCCCTGTTCCTGCTGTCGAGCGACGCCGATCGCGGTCGCGTCGCCGACGCACTGGCCGACATCCACGCCGAGTTGATCGCGACGAACCTGACCGGTACCGACGAAGCGGCGTTGGCCGAGATCTTCCGCGAGGACTGACCGGTA
>JAGQSS010000311.1 GCA_020439405.1 Ilumatobacter sp.
CGGCCAGTTCGGCAAGAACCATTTCGGCGACCGCGACGAGTACCTGCCGACCGCGCACGGCTTCGACGAGTTCTTCGGCAACCTGTACCACCTCAACGCCGAGGAAGAGCCGGAGCACCCCGACTACCCGAAGCCCGAGGACTTCCCGCACTTCAAGGAGCGCTTCGGCCCGCGCGGCGTGCTCAAGTCGTGGGCGAACCCCGACGGCACCCAGCGGATCGAGGACACCGGCCCGCTGACCAAGAAGCGCATGGAGACCTGCGACGAGGAGTTCCGCGACGCGACGATCGACTTCATGCGTCGCCAGGTCGAGGCCGACACCCCGTTCTTCTGTTGGTTCAACACGACCCACATGCACTTCCGCACGCACACCCGCGAGCAGGATCTCGGCCGGGCCGGTCGGTGGCAGTCGCCCTACCACGACACGATGGTGTACCACGACGAAATCGTCGGCCAGGTGCTCGACGAACTCGACGCGCTCGGCATCGCCGACAACACGATCGTCATGTACTCCACCGACAACGGGCCGCACATGAACTCGTGGCCCGACGCCGGCATGACCCCGTTCCGGAACGAGAAGAACTCCAACTGGGAAGGCGCCTACCGCGTGCCGTGTGTCGTCCGCTGGCCCGACCGCATCCCGGCCGGCACGGTGCTGAACGACATCGTGAGCCACAACGACTGGTTCGTCACGCTGCTGGCCGCGGCCGGGAACACCGAGATCAAGGACCAGCTCAAGGCCGGCACCGAACTGAACGGCAAGAAGTTCAAGGTCCACCTCGACGGCTTCGACCAGCTCGGCTACATCACCGGCGAGGACGACAAGAGCCCACGGCCGTACTTCTTCTACTGCTCCGACGACGGCGACCTCACCGCCATGCGGTACGACAACTGGAAGCTCGTCTTCCTCGAGCAGCGTGCCGCCGGCACCCTGCAGGTGTGGGCGGAGCCGTTCACCGAGCTGCGCGTCCCCAAGATCTTCAACCTGCGCACCGACCCGTACGAACGGGCCGACGTCACGTCGAACACCTATTGGGACTGGATGCTGAGCCGGGTCTACCTCATCGTCCCCGCACAGATGTACGCCGCCGAACTGCTGTCGACGCTGCAGGAGTTCCCGCAGCGGCACGAGCCGGCGTCGTTCAACCTCAGCCAGGTCATCGAGAAGATCGAGACGATGACGTCCGCCGCCAGCTGACCCGACCGTCGATCCGATGAACGCGTCCGGCCGCGACCCGATCGCCGCGTTCTACGACGCCCACCCGTATCCGCCGCCGGTCGCCGACCTCGATGCCGTCGCATCCCGGTCGGCGGCCGGCCCGGATCGTGTCGCGCACCACCTGATCTGGCCCGGTCGCGATCCGGACGAGATCGGCACGCTGCTCGTCGCCGGGTGCGGCACGTCGCAGGCGGCGCGCCACGCGCTGCGCAACCCGCATCTCGACGTCGTCGGGGTCGACGTCAGCGAGACGGCGATCGCCCACACCCAGCAGCTGGTCGAGCGGTACGACATCACCAACCTGCACGTCGAACGGGTGCCGATCGAACGGGTCGGCGAACTCGGCCGACGGTTCGATCACATCGTCTGCACCGGCGTGCTCCACCATCTCGCCGATCCCCTCGTGGGCCTCCGCTCCCTTCGATCCGTGCTCGCTCCCGGCGGCGCCGTCACGCTGATGGTCTACGCCCCGTACGGACGCACCGGCATCTCCCTCATCCAGGACTACTGCCGCCGGCTGGGCATCTCGACCGATCCGGCCGACATCGCCGACCTGGTCGCCGTGCTCTCGGAGATCCCGGACGGACACCCGCTGTCGCGTCTGCTGCGCTCGTCGCCCGATTTCCAGCACGACGACGCCCTCGCCGACGCGCTGCTCAACCCGCGCGACCGTGCGTACTCGGTCCCGGACCTGCTCGAGTTACTCACCGACGCCGGGCTGCGGTTCGGGAGGTGGGAACGGCAGGCGCCCTACCTGCCCGACTGCGGGTCGATCAGCGAGACACCGCACGCCGACCGCATCGCCGCGCTGCCCGTCGACGACCAATACGCGGCGCTCGAGCTGTTCCGCGGCACGATCGAGCGCCACACCGTCATCGCCTTCGCCGCCGACGACGACGCCTCGGGCGAGGTCGCGTTCGATCGCCCCGACCGACTCGTGCCGATCGCGATGCCGACGGCACTCGTCGTCGACGATCCGGCGCGTCTGCCGACCGGCGCGGCCGCGGCGCTTCTCAACCGGGCGCACACGTCGAGCGATCTGGTGATGTTCGTCGACGCGTCCGAACTCGACATCTTCCGACGGATCGACGGCGTTCGCACCGTCGCCGAACTCGGCGCCGAACTCGGTGACGGCGCCGGCTCGTTCGTCGAGCGGCTCTGGCGTCACGACCTCGTGGTCGTCGATGCGACCGGAGCTACCGCCGGTGGGGCAGGCTGACGCCATGGCCGATCACCACGCCGGGCACGATCTCGTCGAACTGGAGGGCGGCGAGTTCGTGATGGGCTCCGACGACCACTACCCGGAGGAGGCGCCGACCCACCGGGTCCGCGTCTCGCCGTTCGGCATCGACCGGTACGAGGTGACGAACGCGCGGTACCGCGCCTTCGTCGACGCCACCGGCTACACGACCGTCGCCGAGCGACCACTCGACCCGGCCGACTATCCGGGCGCACCACCCGAGAACCTCGTCCCCGGCTCGCTCGTGTTCACCCCGACGCCGGGACCGGTCGATCTCCGACACCTCAGCCAGTGGTGGACCTGGGTGCCCGGTGCGTCGTGGCAGCGACCGTACGGTCCGGCGTCGACGATCGACGACCTCCTCGACCATCCCGTCGTCCACATCGCCCACGAGGACGCAATCGCGTACGCCTCGTGGGTCGGCGGTCGACTCCCGACCGAGGCCGAGTGGGAGTTCGCCGCTGGCGGCGGTCTCGAACGGACTGCGTTCACGTGGGGCGACGACGCGCGTCCCAACGGCAGGATCCTCGCCAACACGTGGGACGGACTCGACTTCCCGTGGCGCTCGACCGGCGAATCGGGCTACCTCCGCACGGCGCCGGTCGGCTCGTTCCCGGCCAACGGTTTCGGGCTCTTCGACATGGCGGGCAACGTGTGGGAATGGACCGACGACTGGTGGACCAGCTCGCACCCCGATGACGTCGACAAGCCGTGCTGCGTCCCCACCGACCCACGGGGCGGCGACGTCGCCGCGAGCTACGACCCGGCCCAACCCCAGTTCCGGGTGCCGCGCAAGGTGATCAAGGGCGGATCGCATCTCTGTGCCGACTCGTACTGCCTCCGCTACCGCCCCGCCGCACGCCGACCCCAGATGGTCGACACCGGCATGAGCCACGTCGGCTTCCGCTGCGCGTGGGACACGAACCAGGAGACACCGACATGACCGACCGACTCCCCTCGTGGCGGCCCGGGCCGACACGCGATGCGATCATCGACTTCCTCGACGCGATCGACGACGTCCCGATCGACGAGCGTGTCGCGTACATCGACAACGACGGCACGCTGTGGTGCGAGAAGCCGACCTACGTCCAGCTCGACTTCTTCGTCGACGTCCTCGCCCGTCGGGTCGCGGAGGACCCGTCACTCGGCGAGCAACCGGAGTTCGCCGCCATCCTGAGCGGCGACATGGCGAAGGTCGCCGAGATCGGCCTGCCCAAGGTGGCGACGGCGCTCGCCTCCCTCTACGACGGCCGCACGCCCGACGAGTTCGCGGCGGCGGTCGACGAGTTCGTCACCCGGTACCGACACCGCACGACCGGCGCGCCGATCGGCGGGGTCGTCTACCAGCCGATGCTCGAACTGCTCGACGAGCTGCGGGCACACGACGTGGCGGTCGGCGTCGTCACCGGCGGCGGCACCGAGTTCGTCCGCCAGGTGAGCCACAGCCTCTACGGCGTCGAGCCGGGCATGGTCGTCGGCACGATGATCGGCTACGAGTTCGGCCGCGACGACGAGGGCCGTCCGGAGCTCCGCCGGACGATGGCGCTCAGCAGCGCCCCGAACGAGGGCGGCGCGAAGGTGGCCCACATCCAGGCGAGCATCGGCAAGCGGCCACTCATCGCGATCGGCAACTCGGGCGGCGATCGCGAGATGCTCGAGTGGGCACAGGCGCACCCGCACGGCGGGCTCGCAGTCCTGATCGACCACGACGACGCCGAGCGCGAGTTCTCCTAC
>JAGQSS010000312.1 GCA_020439405.1 Ilumatobacter sp.
GACACCGACCCGCCCTGCATCTCGCCGAACACGCGCTCGGAGAGATAGCGGGTGAGGCCGGGGGCGAGGATGTTGATGGCGACACCGGACACGATCTGGTCGACACCGAACTGGACGGTCGCGACCGCATGGAGCAGACCGCCCAACGCACCACCGATCAGTCCGGTGACGAGCCCCCACCACGGGGAGCCGAACTCGAGCGCACCCCAGGCACCGCACCAGGTGCCGAGGATCATCATGCCTTCGAGTCCGATGTTGACGACGCCGGACCGCTCGGAGAACAGCCCGCCGAGACCTGCGAGCAGGATCGGGATCGACCACCGCAGCATCGCGCTCGACGTCACGTTCGACGTCAGCAACGAGGTGCCGCTCACCTCCTGGACGATCGACAGCACGAGGATGCCGAGCGACGCCGTGATCATCCACCGTGCCCAGCCGGGCAGCGACTTGTACGTCTCGCCGAGACCGCCGGGGCCGGCGGGCCCGGGCGTCACCTCGGCGATGTCGAGATCGGCCACGTTGCTCATGCCGTTGCCTCCACGAGTTGTGCCGCCCGTCTGACTTCGTCGCGTTGGCGGATGCGGTTGACGACCTCGTAGGCGATCACCGCCACGAGCAGGATGGTGGCCTGCATGATGACGACGATCTCGCTCGACGCCAGGTTGCTGACCTGCAGCACGGCGGCCGAGGAGTCGAGGAATCCGAAGAGGAGTGCGGCCAACGCCATGCCGAGCGCCGTGTTGCGCCCGAGCAGGGCGACGGCGATGCCGGCGAAGCCGAGGCCCTGGATGAAGCCCTGGTCGTAGGCGTGGGTGTCGGAGAGGATCTCGGGCATGCCGACGAGTCCGGCCACGACGCCGCCGCCGACCATGGCGAGCATGATCATCTTCTTGGGCGGCACGCCGCCGGCCCTGGCGGCGGTCGGGTTCATGCCGCTGGCCCGGATGTCGAAGCCGAGCCGGCTGCGGTTGATGACGATGTGGTAGATGATCCCGACGATCACGGCGACGAGAAACACGCCGGTGAGGCGACGGCCCTTCGTGATCTCCCGGGTGAAGATCTCGACCCATGAGTTCAGATCGGGGAGGCGACCCGACTCACCGATCGGGGTCGTGCCCTGATTGGTCGCGGTGGGGTCGTCGATGAACTTCGGGAGCAGGCCGGCGACGAGACCGCCGACCGCGATGAAGTTCAACATGATCGTCGAGATGACCTCGTTGACCCCGCGCGTGACCTTCAGCAGGCCGGCGAGACCGGCCCAGGCGGCGCCGACGAGCATCGCCGTGAGCATGATCGCCGCGATGTGGAGCGGCGCCCACAGGTCGAGCTTCGCGCCGACGACGGCGGCGACGAAGGCGGCGAGGATGTACTGGCCCTCGACACCGATGTTGAACAGGTTCATGCGGAACCCGATCGCGGCGGCGATCGCCGACAGGTAGAGGGGCGTCGCACGGTTCAGCATGTCGATCATCGACTCGAGCTTCGTGCCGTTCTCGATCATCGTCTTGAACGTCTCGATCGCGTCGGACCCCGACAGCTCGAGCACGATCGACGAGATCAGGATCGCGATGACCGCGCTCACGAGCGGGGCGGCGACCGCGAGGCCGACGCGGCGCAGCATGCCCGCGTTCACGCCTGATCTCCGTGCATGGTGTCTCCTTCTGCGGCGACGCCCGATTCGAGCGCCGCGCCGGTCATGTAGCTCCCGAGCGTCCGCGGTGTGATCTCGCTCGGGTCGAGGGTGGCGACGAGCCGACCGTGGAACATCACGACGATCGTGTCGGAGAGACCGATGAGCTCGTCGAGGTCGGCCGACACGAGCAGCGTCGCGAGGCCGTTGGCGCGTGCCTCGCGGATGTCGCTCCACACCTCGGCCTGGGCACCGACGTCGATGCCTCGTGTGGGGTGGGCGGCGACGAGCAGCACCGGGTCGCTCGTCATCTCACGCCCGATGATCAGCTTCTGCTGGTTGCCGCCCGACAGGGCCCGGGCGCTGACGTCGACCCCGGGGGAGCGCACGTCGAACTCCTCGCGGATCTCCTCGGTGCGCTTGCGGCTCCCGGCACGGTCGATCCAGAACCCCTTGGAGAACGGCGACTTGGTCTGGTGGCCGAGTGCCGCGTTCTCCCACAGCGCTGCGTCGAGCAGTAGCCCCTCGGCGTGACGGTCCTGCGGTACGAACCCGATGCCGGCTTCGCGTCGGTGCCGGACGGACGCCTTCGTGATGTCGTCGCCCATGAGCGTGATGTGGCCGCGGATCGGGTCGCGGGTGCCGATCAGTGCCTCGATGAGTTCTGTCTGGCCGTTGCCCTCGATGCCGGCCACGCCGAGGACCTCGCCCCGATGCACCGTCAGCGAGACGTCGTCGACGGCCGGTCGGTTCGTCTCGTCGAGCACGGTGATGCCGCGGACCTCGAGCGCGACCTCGTCGGTGACGGTCGACTCGGTCGTCTCGGGCGACGGGAGCTCGGAGCCGACCATCAGTTCGGCGAGGTCGGCGGCCGTCACCGAGTCGGCGTCGACGGTCGTCACGGTCTTGCCGCGCCGGATGACCGTGATCCGGTCGGAGATCTCGAGCACCTCCTGCAGCTTGTGGTCGATGAAGATGATCGTCGCGCCGCCGGCTTGGAGTTCGCGCAGGTTGCGGAACAGCTCCTCGACTTCCTGGGGCACGAGCACGGCGGTCGGCTCGTCGAGGATGAGGATCTTGGCGCCGCGGAACAGCACCTTGATGATCTCGACACGCTGCTTCTCACCGACCTCGAGGGTCTCGACGAGGTCGTGCGGGTCGACGGTGAGGCCGTACGCCTCCCCGACCTCGCGCAGGTGCCGCTCGGCCTCGTCGATGTCGATCAGCCCGTACTTCGACGGTTCGGATCCGAGGATGACGTTCTCGAGCACCGTCATCTGGTCGGCGAGCATGAAGTGCTGGTGAACCATGCCGATGCCCTGCTCGATCGCGTCGGTCGGCGACGAGAAGTGCACCTCCTGGCCGTGGATCTTCATGACGCCCTCGTCGGCCGGTTGCATGCCGTAGAGGATCTTCATCAGCGTCGACTTGCCGGCACCGTTCTCACCGCAGATCGCGTGGATCTCGCCGGGCTCGACCCGCAGGTTGACGTCGTCGTTCGCGATGACGCCGGGAAACCGTTTCGTGATGCCGATGAGCTCGATCGCTGCCGTCATACGGCGCCTCCTCCGAAAGACCGACTCGCGTCGTCCGGTCCACATGGACCGGGTCGGAAAACGACGGAGCGGAGGACGAACATAGTCGACCTCCGCTCCCTCTACTGATTCTGTGATCACGCTGTCACCGGTCGGGACCGGTGACAGCGATCGGTCATCGACCGATCAGCCCTCCGGGGTCGTGGGGACCTCGATGGTGCCGTCGATGATCTGGGCCTTGAAGTCCTCGATCTGCGTGATCTGGTCGGCGGTGAGGAAGTCACCCGACGTCGAGTAGCCCACGCCGTCGACCGACAGGTCGTACACGGTGTTGCCGGCGGCGAACATGCCGTCCTGCTGGGCCTTGGTGATCTCGAACACGGCGACGTCGACACGCTTCAGCATCGAGGTGAGGATGTACTCCTGGACCTCGGGAGCAGCGGTCAGGTACTGGTCGCTGTCGACACCGATCGCCCAGACCTTCGCACCCGACGACTCGGAGCGCTCGGCGGCGGCCTCGAACAGGCCGGCACCCGAACCACCCGCGGCGTGGTACACCACGTCGGCGCCCTGGTCGTACATCGCGAGCGCGATCTCACGAGCGCGGTCGGGAGCGACGAAGCCGTCGAAGTCGGGGGCCATCGTGATGTACTGCGAGATGATCGTGATGTCCGGGTTGACGGCCTTGGCGCCCGCCTCGTACCCGGCCTGGAACTTCTCGATCAGGCCGAAGCCACCGACGCCACCGATGAAGCCGATGGTGCCGCTCTCGCTGTTGAGCGCCGCAGCGGCACCCACGAGGAACGAACCCTGCTCTTCGGCGAAGGTGAGACCGGCGCAGTTGTCGCACACCGGCACGCCACCGTTGTCGAAGTCGAGCATGGCGTCGTCGACGACGGCGAAGTTCGTGTCGGTGTTCTCGGCGGCCACGGTGGCCACGTCGCCGGCGAAGAGGAAGCCGACGCCGATGACGAGGTCGCTCTGGTCGGCCTGGAGCTGGAGCAGCTCGGCGCG
>JAGQSS010000313.1:0-1553 GCA_020439405.1 Ilumatobacter sp.
GGCGAACGTCTTCTTCGGCGACGTGCTCGATCGCGACGACGACTTCCGCCAGAAGGCGCTCGAAGGCTTCGCGATGTTCGCGCTCAACCAGGGCGAGGTCTGCACCTGCCCGTCGCGCGCGCTCGTCGACTCCACGATCTACGAGGAGTTCATGAAGCTCGCCGAGGCGCGCGCCCGCGCGATCGAGCCGGGCGATCCGCTCGACACCGGCACGCGCATCGGCGCGCAGGCGTCGAAGGAGCAGCTCGAGAAGATCCTCTCGTACGTCGAGATCGGAAAGAACGAAGGCGCGAAGGTTCGCCTCGGCGGCGAGCGCGTCACGCTGCCCGGCGAGCTCGGCGGCGGCTACTACGTCGCGCCGACGATCTTCGAAGGCCACAACGCGATGCGCGTGTTCCAAGAGGAGATCTTCGGTCCGGTGGTCTCCGTCTGTACCTTCAAGACCGATGAAGAGGCGCTGGAAATCGCCAACGACACGCTCTACGGCCTGGGCGCCGGTGTCTGGAGCCGCGACGCCAACACCTGCTACCGTTTCGGCCGGGCGATCAAGGCCGGGCGGGTCTGGACCAATTGCTACCACCTCTACCCCGCCCATGCGGCCTTTGGCGGTTATAAAAAATCCGGTGTCGGCCGGGAAACCCACAAAATGGCGCTGGAACATTACCAGCAGACCAAGAACCTGCTGGTCAGCTACAGCCCGCAGAAGCTCGGGTTCTTCTGATCCCGTGATCGATTCGTGTCCGAGGGTCGTCGCCACGGCGGCGGCCCTCGACCTCCTCGACGCGCTGGTCGAGCGACACGGGCCGGTGCTGTTCCACCAGTCCGGTGGGTGCTGCGACGGTTCGGCGCCGATGTGTTACCCGCGTGGCGAGTTCCGCATCGGCGCACGTGACGTGTTCCTGGGCCTCGTCGGACGTGTGGACGCCGACGTCCGGCGTTCGACGCCGTTCTACATCGGGGCCGACCAGTTCGAGTACTGGCAACACACCCGCCTGACGGTCGACGTCGTCCCGGGGCGGGGGAGTGGGTTCTCGCTCGAGGCGCCGGAGGGCGTTCGCTTCCTGATCCGCTCGACCGTGTTCACCGACGCCGAGGAGTCGGCGTTGACCGCGGCCGGCCCGGTCGCTCGCGGGCCACAATCGGACCGCAGCATCGGCGACGGCGAGTAGTGCCGGGCGTCCGGGCGTCGCCCCCCGACGCCCGGACGCTGTCGGTGTCGTTCGCGCCGCGGCGGTGCTCGGCGCGACGAACCGCGCTCGACGACGACGTCGTCACTACTGTGCGCCCGTGCACCTGCGACGACTGACCGCAGCGCTCGTCGGCTTCGTCGGGCTCACCCTCGAGATCGCGTACACGCGCATCGTCTCGTTCAAGCTCTTCTACTACTACACGTACTTCGTGATCGGGCTGTCGCTGCTGGGCTTCGGCGTCGCCGCGACGGCCGTGGCGCTGTCGCGTCGACTGCGGGAACGAGACGTGCTCGACGTCGTGCGGGTGGCGGCGCCGCTCGTCGCGGTCTCGGGTGCGATCGCCTACGCGGCGCTGGCCGCGGT
>JAGQSS010000313.1:1652-4168 GCA_020439405.1 Ilumatobacter sp.
CGTGCTCGACGTCGTGCGGGTGGCGGCGCCGCTCGTCGCGGTCTCGGGTGCGATCGCCTACGCGGCGCTGGCCGCGGTACCCACGGACGTCAATCAGATCTGGGTCGGCTCGATCGGTCGTGCGGTCGGCGAACTCGGAGTCGTCGTGCTGTTGTCGCTGCTGATCACGGTGGCGTTCTTCGGTCTCGGTCTGATGATCTCGCTCCTGATCGTCCGGGACGCCGCCGACGTCAGGAGTCTGTACTTCTGGGACCTCGTCGGTGCCGCGCTCGGCTGCCTCCTCGCGGTGCCGCTCCAGATGACCGTCGGCCCCGTCGTGATGGTCATCGGGTCGCTGATCGCGCTCGCGGCGCTGGGGCCACTGATCGCATTCCGTCAAGGTCGCGCCCTCCCGATGGCGGCCGGCGCCTGCGCCGCAGCCGTCGTCGTCGGGTTGCTCGCCGGCACCGTCGCCGTACGCGCCGACGCGACCAAGACGATCACGCCCGACTCCGACGTGGTGGCGGGCGACTGGGGGGCGGTGTTCCGCGTCGACGTCACACCGGGCATCGGCCACCAGATCCTCCACCACGACGGGCTGTGGGGATCGACGATCTGGGAGTACGACGGCACGCCGCGCACGACCGATCGGTTCTCGACCGACGACCGGCAGTTCCCGTGGGCCGTCCTCGGCCGGGCACCCGAACGGCTGCTGATCATCGGTGCCGCCGGCGGTAACGAGATCCAGGCTGCGCTGACGTACGGCGTCGGTCACGTCGACGCCGTCGAGTTGAACCCGGTCACGCAGCGGATGCTCACCGAGGAGTTCGCCGACTACTCGGGCAACATCGCCGATCGTCCGGAGGTCGACTACGTCCAGGGCGACGGCCGCACGTTCCTGGCGCGCTCCGACGACGAGTACGACATGATCTGGTTCGTGGCGCCCGACTCGTACGCGGCGTCGAACGCGGCGACGTCGGGTGCGTTCGTGCTCTCGGAGAGCTACCTCTACACCGCCGAGATGATCGAGGAGGCGTTCGACCACCTGACGCCCGACGGGCTGATGGTCGCCCAGTTCGGCGACTTCGACTTCGACGCCCGCCCGACCCGCACCGCCCGGTACCTCACGACCGCCCGTGACGCGATCGGTGACGAGGTCGGCGAGTTCTCGGACCACGTGCTGGTCACCGCCGAGAACAGCGATCTCGAGCTGACGCGCATCTCGACGATCGTGTTGTCCCCGAGCGCGATCGACGCCGCCGCCGTCGCACGACTCGACGAGGTGATCCCCACCGTCGACGGCGCCCGCATCGTGGCGGCACCGGGCCGCGAACCCGAACCGGGTCTGCCGGGTGCGCTGATCGTGTCCGACGACGCCGGCGTCGACGAGTTGGTCGACGGCTACCGCTTCGACATCGGTCCGATCACCGACGATCGTCCGTTCTTCTGGCACTTCACGCCGTACTCCGACGTGCTGACGAACTTCTCACGTGGGTTCGAGGACAGCGAGATCGCGATCGGTGAACGCCTGATCCTGATGCTGTTGGTCGTCTCGGCGATCGTGGCCCTCGTGCTGCTCGCCGGACCGTTCCTGTGGACCCGCTCGTCGCAGCGCGAGGTGGTGTCGGGCCGCTGGCGGCTGTTCGTCTACTTCGCGTCGCTCGGCTTCGGGTTCTTCGTCGTCGAGATCTCGATGATCCAACGGTTCGCGCTCCTGCTCGGGTACCCGACACTGTCGTTGTCGGTCTCGTTGTTCACCCTGCTGATCGCGACCGCCGTCGGCGCGAAGTGGTCGGGGTGGGTCCAGGGCGACGTGCAACGACGGATGCTGTTCGTGCTCGCCGCCCTCTGGGCCGTGACGATCGGCTACCTGCTCGTCTCCGAGCCGATCACCGACGCCGTGCTCGCCTGGTCGCAACCCCTCCGGATCGCGCTGGTGTTCGCGATGCTGTTCCCGGTCGGATTGCTGCTCGGCATGTTCCTCCCGACCGGTATCGATCTGGCCCGTGGCATGGCAGCGGTCGACGGTGTCGACGAGGGCCGCCTCGTCGCCTGGTGCTGGGCCGTCAACGGATTCTTCTCGGTCATCGGCTCGACGGCGACGACGATCCTGTCGATGACGTTCGGGTTCGACCGCACGATCCTGGTCGGACTCGTCCTCTACTCCGTGGCGGCGCTGGTGGTCCGCGCTCCTGATGCTGTGCCCGAGAGTACGGTTCCGGCGGTGGACGGTGCGGTGACGTGAGCGGGTGGGCAGAGGCGCTGCTCCTCGGCCTGTTCGGGCAGTCGTCCCTGCTCGTGGCCGGCGTCGCCGTCTGCTGGATCTCGGTCCCGCGCAAGCTCGTCGGGCTGTTGGCCGGGTTCGGCGCCGGAGCCCTGCTCGCGTCGGTGTCGTTCGACCTCCTCGCCGAGACCGACGGGCTGGCGCAGTGGGAGGTCATCGCGATGATGTTGCTCGGCGCTGCGGTCTTCCTCGGTGGCGACGCGCTCGTCGAGCGCAAGTTCGGTGCCGACGGCGAGGCCGGCGCGCTCGGCAT
>JAGQSS010000314.1 GCA_020439405.1 Ilumatobacter sp.
CCCGCCCGCCACCCGGCGCACCCGGCGGACCCGGAGGCCCCGACGGGTCCGACGGGACCGATGACGCCGACGCCCTCGTCGACCTCGTCGAGGTCATCGCCGACGACCAGTTGCGCCTCATGTTCTTGTGCTGCCACCCGGCGCTCGCGCTCGAGTCCAGGACGGCCCTGGCGCTCCGATTGGTGATCGGCACGCCGACCGCCGAGATCGCGCGGCTGTTCCTCGTGCCGACACCGACGATGGCAGCGCGCATCACGCGGGCGAAGAAGAAGATCGTCGCAGCGGGGATCCCGCTCGCCGACCCCGTGGCGGACGAACTGACCGCCCGCCTCGACGAGGTGTGCCGGACGATCTACCTGGCGTTCACCGCCGGCTACTCGCCGGGCTCGGGCGACGATCTGCTCCGGGCCGACCTCGCCGGCGAGGCGGTCCAACTCGCTGACGTGCTGGCGCAGGCGTGCCCGTACGCACCACAGGTGCAGGCGCTGCGGGCACTGCTCGTGCTGCAGCACTCGCGTCGTGACGCCCGCGTCTCGGAGGGTCGGCTGGTCACACTCGCCGATCAGGACCGCTCGCTCTGGCATCGGGACGAGATCGACATCGGCCTGGCGGCGGTCGACTCGCTCCCGGACTCCGACGGGTATGCCGAGACGTTGCGCCTCCAAGCCCTCATCGCCGCAGAACACTGCCGGTCGCCGACCGCCGACGACACCGATTGGTCGACGATCGTCGATCTCTACGAGCGACTCCAGGCACTGACCGGCTCACCGATCGTCGGGTTGAACCGTGCCGTCGCGGTGGCGGAAGCCGAGGGTCCGCACGCCGGGCTCGCCGTGCTCGCCGGCCTCGAGGAGGAGTTGCGCGACCACCATCGCTTCGCTGCGGTGTGCGGCGATCTCGCAGCGCGGGCAGGCGACCACGAGCTGGCGGTCGCGTCGTTCGAGGCAGCCATCGAACTGTGCGAGAACGAGGTCGAGCGCGACCACCTCCGACATCGCCTCGCCGATCTCGGGGTCGGGTACGAACCCTGACGTAGGGTCCGGTCGTGCACATCGCGAACACGACGCTCATCGTGCGGGACTACGACGCCGCCATCGAGTTCTTCGTCGAAGCCCTGGGTTTCGAGCTGGTCGAGGATTCGCCGTCGACGACCGACGACGGACGGCCGAAGCGCTGGGTCGTCGTGCGTCCACCCGGGGCGCAGACCGGGCTGCTGCTCGCCATCGCCGACGGTGACGAGCAGCTGGCAGCGGTCGGCCGCCAGTTCGCCGGTCGCGTCGGCCTCTTCCTGCACGTCGACGACTTCGACACCGCCCACCGCCACATGCTCGACCACGGCGTCCGGTTCGACGAGGAACCTCGGGACGAGCCGTACGGTCGTGTGGCCGTGTTCCGAGACCTCGAAGGTAACCCTTGGGATCTGCTCGGACCAGCAACGGGGTGACGTCTCCGGGCAGGCCAGACGTGCCACCCTCGACCTATGGCGACGTCACGAACAACGTCCGGCACCGGCCCTCGTCATGTGGCCCTTCTGGCAACTGCCTGTCTGCTCGTCGTGTCGGCGTGCAGCGACGACGAGTCGAGCGAGAACCCGACGCCAACGAGCAACAGAGACGCTCTCCCACCATCGAGCACCGTCGTGTCGACGACGGAGGTATCGGTCGTCGACGAGACGGCGACCACCACGCCTGCGCCGACGACGGCGACCACGAGCCGCGCACCGTCGACCAGTGCGCCGGACGACACGACCGAACCGGAGGTCCGATCGGTGGCGGCCATCGTCACCGTCGATGCCGACGGTTGTCGGCGGGCGTCCGATGCGGGCACGTTCGAGCACGCCGACCTGGTGCTGCCCGACGGTGTCGAGGTATCGGAGGACGATCTGATCGTCGGCTCTGGCACCGTGACGGACGACGCGATGCCGCAGGGCTGCGACGGAGCGAGCGGAACGGTCACGTTCGAAACCGTCGACATCGTGCAGAACATGGCCGAGCCGGTCGAGCCCGACGTGAACGAAGTGTTGTCCGTCGAGTTCGACCAGCCGTGGGGGTGCGGTCGCGGCTTCGTGATGTCGGACGAGAATCAGCAATGGGCAATCGGTATCGAGCCGATCGCGGGCAACACCACCGAGGCGGCCGGCACGACCATCACACTCCCCAGCGAACAGTTCGGCGTGAACGTGCTGTACGGGGTGGACCTCATCGCCGGTCACTGCGAGGTCGACCGAGAGCCGTTCGCCGGAGCCCCCGTCTGGCTCGCCGTCTGGCCGGTGACCGAGGGATCGTTCCTCTATCCCGAGGCGTCCGTCATCTGCGACGGCTCGAGCGCGCGGACCGAGCTGGTCGACGCCGTCGTCGAGACGCCGGACGGCCTGATCGAGCTCCCGCCGATCGAGATGGTGAATCCTGCGTTCGCTTGCGGCCCGGGCTGGGACGATTGACTCATCCCATCAGGACCGGAGGTACAGGCCGAACGCCGGCCCGGTCTCGGACCATCGTCCGGACCTCACGATCCTCCGGCGCCGATCGACCCACGCCAGCGTGTCAATCGCTGAGCCGTCACCTCGGACGAGTCGCATCTCTGTCTCTCGCACGTCGACGTGGACGCGTGCGCCGAACAGGTACAGCGAGACTCGATCGGTTCCGAGCGCTTCGGCGAATCGTGCCGCTCCGGGCCGTCGCAAATCTCGGACCGAACGGAGGATGAGCAACGCGTTCGGCTCGACACGCTGCCGTTCGGATCGTCCTGAGCCGACGACGCCCGATACGAGCGAAAGCGCCACCGCCGCGACGACGAAGATCGTCCACGACAGGGCGACTCTCAGCCGCACGTGCGCCTCGTACTCGGGCGATGCCTCACGAACTCACCCTGGCATGCGGCATCGTTCACCTTCGAGGCAGTCGGTACTGCCGTAGTGTCGTGTTCGTGGTCTCGTGGGTCTCGCACACGACGTTCAACTGCACCGATGCGTACGAGCTGTCGTCGTGGTGGAAGCAGCTGCTCGGCTACGTCGACATCGCAGACGATCCGAACGAGCCCGGTCACGAGGAATGCATGGTCGTGCACCCCGACACCGGTCACCAACTGTTGTTCATCGAGGTCGAGGAGCTGCAGGAGCCCGGTCGGGTCCACCTCGACCTTCGCCCGACGGATCGATCACGCGACGAAGAGATCGAGCGGGTCTTGGCGCTGGGAGCGACACCTGTTGCGGACCGACGCACACCCGACGGTCTCGGATGGATGGTGATGGCCGACCCGTGCGGCAACCAGTTCTGCATTCTGCGCAGCGACGCCGAGGTCGCGGCGGCGTCGCAGTAGCGGCCGACGACGGCGATCGTCCCATACGGGACCGCCGCTCTGGCGGTATGAGCAGTCGTCGGGTGATGGCGGTGGGACGGAAACTGTGTGGCACCCCTTGGGCATGATGGGGTGCATGTTCGGCGAGGTGGTGGAGCGGGTGGGGGCAGCTGGTGATGCTGCGTTGGTGGCCCGTTTGCGTGAGTTGGATGAGCAGCGTCGCCGGAACGAGGCCGAGACGGCGTTGGTGTTGCAGCAGCTCGACAATCGCAAGACGTACCGGGATGATGAGCATGCGTCGATGTGGGGGTTGCTGCGGGCCGAGGTGCATTGGTCCGACGCGGAGTGCAAGAACCGGATGCGTGTCGCCCGGTTGATCGAGCGGTTCCCCGATGTCGGTGAACGGCTCCACGACGGGTTCGTGTCGGTAGCCGGGGTGTTCGAGATCGCTCGTGCGGCGGCGAACCCGCGTATCGGTGATCTGATCGATCCGGAGATCGGCTATTTCACGTCCCAGGCCGAACGTGGCGAGTACGACACGGTGTGTCGCAAGGTGCGTTCGTGGGAGCAACGCACCGACACCAAGGCGGCGCATGAACGCGCCACCAGCGCTGATGAGGCGCGTGACGCGCATTGGACGGCCGGCGAGCACGATGGTGAGTTGGCGGTGCAGTGGGGGCCGGTCGACGCGCTCGCGAACCGGGAGATCCTCGACCAGTATCTGGATGCCGAGTGGTTGACCGATTGGGAATGGACCGTCGAACGCTACGGCGATGACGCTGCCACACATCTGATGCCCCGCACCCCGGCGCAGCGTCGCGCCGACGCCGTGACCTGTGCGTTGCACGACGGTGCCGCCG
>JAGQSS010000315.1 GCA_020439405.1 Ilumatobacter sp.
CCGTTCTCGCTGCGGCACCCACTGATCAGCTTCCACGGCAACTACGGCTCGCCCGACTTCGGACCGGCCGCCTCGCGGTACACCGAGTGTCGCCTGCACCCGCTGGCGATGCAGCTGCTCGCCGACATCGACGAAGACACCGTCGACATGATCCCGAACTACGACGGGACCACCGAGCAGCCCGAGGTCCTCCCGGCCCGGTTCCCGAACCTGCTGGTCAACGGCAGCCAGGGCATCGCCGTCGGCATGGCGACCAACATTCCGCCGCACAACCTCGGCGAGGTCATCGACGCGACCGTCCACCTGCTCGAGCACCCCGACGCCGACGTCGACGCGCTGATGGAGCACGTCAAGGGCCCCGACTTCCCGACGGGTGGTCAGATCCTCGGCCGCAGCGGCATCAACGACGCGTACCGCACGGGTCGCGGCAGCGTGAAGATGCGCGCCAAGGCCAGCATCGAGGAGAGCAAGAACGGCGGCTACGAGATCGTCGTCACCGAGCTGCCGTACCAGACGAGCTGCTCGGCGATCGCCAAGCGGATCCAGGAACTCGTCGACAACGGCGACCTCGACGGCATCCGCGACGTCAACGACGGATCGGCCGGCGGCAAGACCAACCTCGTCGTGTCGCTCAAGCGTGACGCCAACGCGAACGTGGTCCTCAACAACCTGTTCAAGATGACCCAGCTCCAGTCGAGCTTCTCGATCAACATGGTGGCGCTGGTCAAGGGTGTGCCCCGCACGCTCAACCTGCTCACGGCGCTCGAGGGCTACGTCGATCATCAGATCGAGGTCGTCACCCGGCGGTCGAAGTTCCGGCTCCAGAAGGCCCGCGACCGCGAGCACATCGTCGAGGGTCTCATCAAGGCCCTCAACGTCATCGACGAGATCATCGCGACGATCCGTGCGTCCGACGACCGTGCCGACGCCCGAACCCGCCTGATGGCGGAGCCGTTCGAGTTCTCGCAGGTGCAGGCCGAGTACATCCTCGACATGCCGCTCGGTCGTCTCACCCGCCTCGCTCGCATCGAGCTCGACCAGGAGCTCGCCGACCTGAGCGAGCGCATTGCCGAGCTCGAGTCGATCCTGGCCGACGAGATGAAGCTGCGCGGCGTGATCCGCGACGAGATGCTCGCCATCAAGGACGAGTTCGCGACGCCCCGCGTGTGCGAGCTCACCTACGACGACGGTGAGATGTCGATCGAAGACCTCGTCGACGACAAGGAACTCGTCATCGTCATGACCGAGGCGCAGTACGTCAAGGCCGTGCCGGCGTCGTCGTTCAAGGCGCAGGGCCGTGGCGGCCGTGGCGTGAGTGGCGGCAAGCTCAAGTCCGACGACATCGTTCGCCACGTCATCTTCACGACGGCGCACGCCCACCT
The DNA here is from genome assembly GCA_020439405.1 of Ilumatobacter sp. GTDB lineage: Bacteria > Actinomycetota > Acidimicrobiia > Acidimicrobiales > Ilumatobacteraceae > Ilumatobacter. The sequence continues at coordinate 1,383 of JAGQSS010000315.1, forward strand.
GCTGTTCTTCTCGAACCGCGGCAAGGTCTACCGCCTGCGTGCGCTCGACATCCCCGAGCGTGAGCGCACCGCGAAGGGCATGCCGATCGTCAACCTGCTGCCCCTGCAATCCGACGAGTTCATCCAGGCGATCATCGACACCCGCGAGTTCGCCGGCGACCGCTACCTGTTCTTCGCCACCAAGAACGGCACGGTCAAGAAGACGACCTTCGACGCCTACGACTCGTCGCGCCGCGACGGCCTGATCGCCATCAACCTGCGCGACGACGACGAGCTGGTCCGGGTCATCGAGACCAACGGCACCAACGACATCTTCATGGTCAGCAAGGGCGGCATGACGATCCGCTTCAACGAGGACGACGTGCGTGCGATGGGCCGCACCGCCGGCGGCGTGCGCGGCATGAAGCTGAAGAACGACGACGACGCCGTCGTCTCCTGCGACGTCGCCCGCGACGACACGGCGATCCTGATCATGACCGACGGCGGGTACGGCAAGCGCACACAGCTCGACAAGTTCAACATCCAGGGTCGTGGTGGCCAGGGCGTGCGGGGCATCAAGCTCAACGACAAGAAGGGCTTCGTCGCTGCGGCGTTCATGGTCGGCATCGACGACGACATCGTCGCCGTGTCCCGTCAGGGCATCACGATCCGCACCGGGGTGCGCGACATCTCCGAACAGGGTCGCGACGCGACCGGTGTGCGGGTGATGAACCTCGACGACGGTGACACCGTCGCCAGCGTCGCCCCGATCATCGCGGTCGACGACGTCGACGCCGACGGCGCGGACAGCGCTGACGGCACCGACGACGCCGAGTGATCCGACGCCGGGCCCGTCCGACGGGCCCGGCACCTCGCCCCCCGAGGGGCCCGCTCGCGGCACGCGGCCGCCTCCCGTCGACGACCGGAGGACGTCATGCGCGCCCACGACCCTGCCGACCCCACGTGCCGCGACCCCGGTGCGATGGCGGTGCTGACCTTGCTGGTGGCGGTGGCGATCACCACTGCCGTGCTCCTGGCACTCGTCCCCGTGGTCGCCGATCTCGGCGACCGCCAGCGGGCCCAGCATGCGGCCGACGCCGCGGCGCTGGCCGGCGTGTCGGGCGGCCGATCTGCTGCGTCGACGCTGGCCTCGGCGAACGGCGGCGCGTTGGTCTCGTTCACCGAACGGGGTGACGACGTGGTCGTGGTGGTCCGCGTCGGCGACCACGACGCCACCGCACGCGCCACGGACGGCCCGTGACCACCTCCTACACTCGGCGCTGTGAGCAACGACGCCGGCGACTCCTCCTCGCGGTTGTCGAACGCGCTCGACGACATCTTCTCCCGCCGGACCGAATCGGGCACCGAGCCCGTCACCGAACCTGCCGAGGTCGACGCCGCGGCGGAGCCGGCCGACGCCTACGAGCTCCCCGAGATCGTGCCGGCGACCGAGGAGTCACCTCGTCTGCCCGAGCGTCCTGCGTCGCCACCGGCAGCCTCGGCGGCGCCGGCCGAACCGTCGGCCCCCGTCCGCTCCACCGCCGCCCCGGCACCTGCTCCGGCGCCCGCTCCGGCCCCGGCGCCCGTGTCGACGCCGCCGAGTTCGAACCACCCGCCCACCGGCCCGGCGCCGGTGACCCAACCGGCCACCGGGTGGGGCGACCACATGGCGACGGCGACGGCCACGGTCACCACGCCGACGGCGGGTCAGCTGCGGGCACCCGGTCGGCGCCCGCGGGTGCGCCGCGTCACCCGCGTCCTGCGCCACATCGATCCGTGGAGCACGTTCAAGATCGCGCTGCTGTTCAGCGCCGTCGCGTACGTGGTGGCGCTGACGTCGGGCGTCCTGCTCTGGCGGGTCGCCGACGCCACCGGCACCCTCGACAACGTCGAGCGCTGGTTCACCCAGTTCGGGTGGGAAACGTTCGAGCTGAAGGGCGACGAGATCTTCCACGACGCCTGGGTGATCGGCCTGTTCGGCGTCGTGTTCGCCACCGGCGGCGCGGTGCTGTTGGTGACCCTGTTCAACCTGGTCAGCGACATCGTCGGCGGTATCCGGATGACCGTCCTCGAGGAGGAGGTGGTCGAGCGCACGATCTCGTCCACCCGTCGGTACGTGGTCCGGAACCCGGCGACCGATGCGGCGCTGCAGAAGTCGGCCGCGCCCGCCTGGTCGGTCGACGACGACGCCGACAGTGACGACGATGACGACGCCCCTTCGCCGGTCGACGAACCGGCGGTGGCCGACGAACCGACCCGCCCGATGCCGACCACGAACGGTGGGAACGGCAACGGCCACGGCCACGGCACCGGGAACGGCGTCGACGACACCCGCGAGCAGCCGGCCGCGACCTGGTCGGTCGACTGACCGCTCGAGCGCGTCGCCGCAGGTCAGCGGCACCGCGACAATCGGGTGGTCGCAATTGCGTTCGGGGGCGATAGCCTCGCATCCCTGCCGGGGCTATAGCTCAGTCGGTTAGAGCGCCGCCCTGATAAGGCGGAGGTCCCTGGTTCGATTCCAGGTAGCCCCACCGGCCCGAGGCGCCCGCAAGGGCGCCTCGTTTCGCGTCCGGGCTCGGCTCGGCGGCCGGACGTTCAGCTCGTCGGCGACCAGAGGTCGCCGACGTAGAACGACTCGATCTTCTCGCTGCGGTAGACGGTGTGTCCCTGGGCCGGGTCGCTGTCGAGTCGCCAGACGATGTCGCCGTCGTCGTCACCGTCCTTCACCACTTCGACGATGAGGGCGCGGAGGGGGAACTCGGGTTGG
>JAGQSS010000316.1 GCA_020439405.1 Ilumatobacter sp.
CTCCTGGGCGAACTGCGCGTGCCCGACCCGGGCAACCTCTTCGGCGACCGCCCCCTGCGCGTCGAGTTGCTCACGAACCGGGTGACGGGAACCGAACGCAAGGACGTCCTCGCCGGCCTCGCCGACGGCTCGGTCGACATCGCGATCGGCACCCACGCCCTCATCCAGGAGGGCGTCGAGTTCTCGTCGCTCGGGGCCGTCGTCGTCGACGAGCAGCACCGGTTCGGCGTCGAACAACGTGCTGCCCTGCGCGACAAGTCGGGTGGCCACGTCCCCGACGTGTTGGTGATGACCGCCACCCCGATCCCGCGCACGGCGGCGATGACCGTGTACGGCGATCTCGACGTGAGCGTCCTCGACGAGTTGCCGCCGGGCCGCACGCCGATCGTCACGAAGTGGGCGAACGGACCACTGCTCGAGGCCGAGGTGTGGGCCGACGTCCGCCACGAGGTGGGGGAGGGGCGCCAGGCCTACGTCGTGTGCCCGCTCATCGACGAGAGCGAGAAGCTCGAGGTGGCCTCGGCCGAGGAGACCTATCAGCGGCTGGCCAACGACGAGTTGCAGGGACTCCGGATCGGACTGCTCCACGGTCGACTGACGCCGGCCGACAAGGAGATGACGATGGACCTGTTCCGGGCGGGGAAGCTCGACGTCCTCGTCGCCACCACGGTGATCGAGGTCGGCGTCGACGTCCCGAACGCGACGGTGATGGTCATCCTCGACGCCGACCGGTTCGGCATCGCCCAGCTCCACCAGCTGCGTGGCCGGGTGGGACGCGGTGCCCACGAGTCGATGTGCTGGCTGGTGACCCAGGAGCACGACGGCGGCAACCCGCGCGTCGAGGCACTCGTCGCGTCGACCGACGGGTTCGAGCTCGCGGAGATCGACCTCGATCTCCGCGGCGAGGGCACGTTGATGTCGACCCTGCAGAAGGGGCGCAGCGACCTCAAGTTGGCGTCGCTGCGCCGCGATCGGCAGTTGGTGGCCAAGGCGCGCGAGGCGGCGTTCGAGATCGTCGACGCCGACCCCGACCTGGCGCACCACCCCGTCCTGCTCGACGAACTCGACCTGCTGTTCACCGACGAGGACGAGGAATTCCTCGCCAAGAGCTGAATCCGGCTGCGTCGATCTCGCCCGTCGCCCGTAGCGTCGTGCCGATGGTCGACCAACGTGAACGCGCCGGGCTGCGTGCCGCCATCGCGGCGTTCACGACGTGGGGCCTCCTCACCGTCTACTGGAAGCAGCTCACCGATTTCGATCCGGTCGAACTCATCGCCTGGCGTGTCGCCAGCGCCTTCGTGATCATGGCGGCCGCCGTGACCGTGTTGGGTCGTTGGTCGCCGATCCGCAGTGCCTTCCGGAACGGACCCACCCGCATCCGGCTCGTCGTCGCCGCCGGTCTGCTAACCGTCAACTGGATCGCCTACGTCTGGGCGGTGATGAACGACCGGGTGCTCGAGACGGCGCTCGGCTACTTCTTGTCGCCGCTCGGCACGATGGCGATCGGTGTGTTCGTCCTCGGCGAACGGTTGACCCCGTTCCGCTGGGCATCGATCGGGTTCGCCGCCGTAGCCGTCGCGATCCTGACCGTGTCGTACGGCCGCGTGCCCTGGATCGCGCTCGTGATCGCCGGGTCGTGGTCGACCTACGGCCTCATCAAGCGACGCGTCCAGCTGGCGCCCGCCGAGAGCCTGACCGCCGAGATGCTCGTCCTGGTCGGCCCGGCCATCGTGGTGATCGGCGTCGCGAGCGTCGGGAGTGGCTGGCCCGGCGACGACGCCGTGTGGTCGCAGGCGGTCGGCGTCGACTGGCTCCTCGTGCTCGGTACCGGGGCCATCACGGCGTTCCCGCTGACCCTGTTCGCGTACGCGGCCCAACGGGTGCCGTTCACCCTGCTCGGCCCGACGAACTACCTCGTCCCGTTGATCAACTTCATGCTCGGCTGGCTCGTCTACGACGAGTCGTTGCCCGTTGCCCGTGCGATCGGTTTCGGCCTGGTGTGGATCGCACTCGGGCTCGTCACGTTCGAGACGGTCCGGCTCCACCGCCGCACCGTGCGGCTCCGACGCGACCCAGCGGCGGTCGGCTGACGTCGACTGGATCAGTCGGCGAACTCGTCCTGGAAGATCCGGACCTCGACGTCGACCGGACCGGCACGGGGGCGATGTCGACGATCTCGGTGTCAGCTGGTCGGCAGCACGGTGACCGACGACGTCGACACACCGTCGTAGAACCTCGACGTGACCGTGGCCGTCGACCAGCACTCGACGGCGGCGCCGAGGGTGTGAGCGCCCGCCGCGATGCTCTGGGTCGTCACCCCGGTCAGGGTGGTTCGGACCGGCGTCGAGCTCTGGAGCTTGACCGTGCTCGAGGGGATCGGCACGTCGTCGATGGTCAGATACACGAGCGCGTTGGCCGATCCGCTACACACCGCGCCGCCGACGAACGACATGGTCGCGAGCAGCCGGCCGGCGCGTGTGGTCGTGACCACCTGGTCGAGCGGGTAGTCGTCCTCCGGCGCGAGGTTGGTCGGAAAATCGACCGTCCTGCCGAACACCGTCTCGGTCAGGTAACGGTCGTCGTGGTGGTGGTCTTGGTAGATGCCGACGATGTCGACGATGACGTGTGCGGTGGCGGAGTTGTTCCGGATCGCGAACCCGGCCCCGTTCAACTCTGTCGTGACACTGTTCGGCGTCGGATCGGCGCCGGCGGCGAGGTTGACGTGCGACGCGTTGGGGAACTCACCTGCTCCGCTCCAGACGGTGAAGTGGGTCGCGCCCGTGTTGAGCAGACCGGTCACGTTGAGCTCGAGTGCGACCACGTCGCCCGGGATCCCGGTGCACTCGCCATTGTCGCCGTGTGCCGTGATCGGGTACACCTCGGCCGGGCCGAGGGGCGTGGTGCGTCCGCCGATCCCGTAGTCCGGTCGGGTGTCGACGAGGCGGCACGGTTCGATGGCGGTGTACACCGCTCGTTCCCCGGATCCTTTCGCGGCGTCGACGAGGCCCAGCCCGCCGGCCCCCAACGTGACGGCGATCGCTGCTCCGGCTGCCGCCCATCGGGCGCGTGAGAACTTCGTGAACATCTGTGTGAACCTCCGCTGTGAGATCGGCAGCCCCACCGGCCGCCGCTCCCAGTGTGGCATCGGGGGACGCGCAGGCCGGCCCGGCGTGCTCGACGTACGATTCCCTCCCGGAGGGACGGGACCGGGCCGGTAGGTTCGTCGAGGTGAACCGCAAGGAGAAGGCTGCACGGATCGGGGAGATCCTCGACGACCTCTATCCGGAGGTCCCGATCCCGCTCGACCATCGCGATCCGTACACCCTGCTGGTCGCGGTCGCCCTCTCGGCACAGACGACCGACAAGAAGGTCAACCAGGTCACGCCGGCGCTGTTCGACGCCGCGCCGACGCCCGAGAAGATGGTCGAACTCGGCCCCGACCGGATCCTCGAGTACATCCGTGAGGTCGGCCTCGCCCCGTCGAAGGCGCGCAACCTGTGGACGGCGGCGAACCAGATCATCGACGCCGGCGGCGAGATCGTGCCCGACTGGGAGTTCCTCGAGTCGCTGGCCGGGGTGGGTCACAAGACGGCGAGCGTGGTGATGTCACAGGCGTTCGACGTCCCGGCGTTCCCCGTCGACACCCACATCCATCGTCTCGCCGCCCGCTGGGGGCTCTCGAACGGCACCACCGTCGAACGGACCGAGCGCGACCTCAAGGCGGTGTTCCCGCGCGACACCTGGAACGACCGCCACCTCCAGATCATCTTCTTCGGACGCGAGTACTGCCCGGCGCTGCGCCACGACCTCACCACGTGCGAGATCTGCAGCTGGGCGGCGACGAAGAAGCGGATGCGCGACGAGATGGTGCCCAAGCGCGCCAAGCGCTGACCGCACCCCTCAGAAGTCGGTGGGGTCGTGGTCCTCGAGGACCAGGTCCCACCGGTCGAGGCAGTCCTCGCAGCGGTAGGCGACGATGTCGCCGTCGAGCCAGACACCATCCTCCCGTGGCGGGGTGAGCAGGAACGCCCGACCGCCGCAGTCGATACACGTGATCTGTGGGTCGGGTGTCAGCACCGGTCCAGTATGCCGCCGCCGGTGATCCGGCGGCGGCTGCCGTAGCC
>JAGQSS010000317.1 GCA_020439405.1 Ilumatobacter sp.
CCCCGTTCCCTGCGACACCCGACCCGCTTCCTTCGTTCCCGGCGACACCTGACCCGACTCGGGCGGCTTGCGGATATGTAGATATCTTTATATATTGCTCGGATGGCACTGGCAGCCAGGACGACCATCGACGTGTTGCGGGCGATCGGGGAGGACACGCGCTTCCGCATCGTCGCGCTCCTCCACCACGGCGAACTCACGGTCTCCGACCTCACCGACATCCTCGGCCAGTCGCAGCCCCGCATCTCGCGCCACCTCAAACTCCTCACCGAGGCGGGCGTCGTCGAGAAACACCGCGAAGGCACCTGGGCGTTCTTCGACCTCGTCACCACCGGCCACATCGCCGACGTGGTGGGCGCCGCGATCGCCGCTGCCGACACCGACGACCCGGTCCTCGCCGCCGACCTCGACCGGCTCGCGGTCGTCCGCAACCAACGCGCCGCGACGGCCCAGGAATACTTCGCGGCGATCGCCGACCGCTGGGACGAGGAGCGGTCGCTCCACGCACCCGACGACGTCGTCGAGTCGGCGATCATCGACGCCCTCGCCGACCGGCCGTACCACTCGGTGCTCGACATGGGCACCGGCACCGGCCGCATGTTGCAGCTGCTGATCGGCGACCGTCTCGACGTCCGTGCGATCGGGCTCGACAACAGCCACTCGATGCTCGGCGTCGCCCGCGCCAACCTCGAGCGCGCCGAGGTACACGGCGTCGACCTCCGTCAGGGCGATGTGTACAGCCCGCCGGTCGAACCCGGCTTCGACCTCGTGGTCGTTCACCAGGTGCTGCACTTCCTGCACGACCCGGCCCGCGCCGTCACCGAGGCACGACGGCTCCTCAACCCGGGTGGCCGCCTGCTGATCGTCGACTTCGCGCCCCATTCACTCGAGTTCCTGCGCACCGACCACGCCCACCGCCGGCTCGGGTTCCGCGACGACACGATCGTCGGCTGGCTCGAACAAGCGGGCCTCCGCGCCGACGAGCCGCGACGGGTCGAGCCGCCCGAGACCGGGAACACCGCCGACGACGAACGTCTCGTCGTGTCGCTGTGGCTCGCCCACGACACCGCATCATCCGCCGCAACGTCGACGGCGACGTCGACCGTCCCGACACCCACGACCGTCACCGTCACCGAGGGAGCACTCCGATGACCACCTTCAGCTTCGAGGTCTTCCCACCGAAGACCGACGAGGGACTCGTCCAACTCGCCGAGGCGATGGCCGAGCTCGAGCAGCTCCGCCCCTCGTTCGTGTCGATCACGTACGGCGCCGGTGGATCGAGCCGCGACCGGAGCTTCGACGCCATCTCGACCGTCGCCCGACAGGGCTCGAAGATGGCCGCCCACCTGACCTGCGTCGGCCAGTCGCGCGCCGACCTCGACGACGTCATCGATCGGTACCTCGCACTCGGCGTGACCCACGTCGTCGCTCTCCGCGGCGACCCGCCGGAGGGCATCGACGCTCCGTATCAGCCGCACCCCGACGGGTACACGTCGACCGCCGAACTCGTCGTCGCGGCCAAGGCGCGCGGCATCGAGCACATCTCGGTGTCGGGCTACCCCGAGCGGCACCCGCAGTCGCCCTCGATCGACCACGACATGGCGATCCTCGCCGAGAAGGTGGCGGCCGGCGCCGACCGGGCCATCACCCAGATGTGCTTCGACACCGACGCCACGATCCGCTGGATCGACCAGGTCCGCTCGGCCGGGATCGACATCGACATCGCACCCGGCATCTTCCCCATCCATTCGTTCCCCGCCGTCTCCCGGTTCGCCGCCCGCTGTGGTGCGTCGATGCCGGCCGACGTCGCCGAGCGGTTCGCTGGTCTCGACGACGATCCCGAGACCACCGCCAAGGTCGGCGCCGAGTTCGCCGCCGAACAGATCCACCGACTCCGTGAGCACGGCGTCGAACACGTCCACATCTACACCCTCAACCGGGCGCCGCTCGCCCGCGCCGTGACCGAGCAGCTCTGACAGGACCCATCATGACGACCCCGACCTCCCTCCACGACGCCGCCCGCGAGCGGATCCTCCTCCTCGACGGCGCTTCCGGCAGCGAGCTGCAGCGCATGGGCATCACCGAGGCCGACCTGCGCGGTGAACGGTTCGCCGATCTGCCGCAGTCGCTCGCCGGGAACAACGACCTCCTGGCCCTCGCGGCTCCCGACGTCGTCCGGCGGCTGCACGATTCCTACCTGGAGGTCGGCGCCGACATCATCACCACGAACACGTTCTCCGGCACGACGGTCGCGCAGCGTGAGTACGGGCTCGACGACCCGTCACTGATCGCCGACCTGAACCTCGCGGCAGCCTCGATCGCCCGCACCGCCGCCGACGAGGCGACGATCGCCTCGGGCCAGCAGCGATGGGTCGCCGGTGCGATCGGGCCGACGAACGTGACGCTGTCGATGTCGCCGCGTGTCGACGACCCGGGCTATCGCGCCCTCACCTTCCGGCAGCTGGCCGAGGCCTACCGCGGCCAGATCGAGGCGCTCATCGACGGTGGCGTCGACGTCTTGCTCGTCGAGACCGTCTTCGACACCCTGACGGCCAAGGCGGCCATCTGGGCGGCGCGCCGTCTCGAGGCCGACACGGGCAAGCGCGTGCCGATGCTCGTCTCCGGCACGATCACCGACCGCTCGGGGCGGACACTGTCCGGCCAGACCGTCGGCGCGTTCTGGCAGTCGGTCCGCCACGCCGACCCGTTCGCGGTCGGACTCAACTGTTCGCTCGGCGGTGCCGATCTGCGGCCGTACGTGCAGGAGCTGTCGGGCATGGCCGACACCCTCGTCATCGCGTATCCGAACGCCGGTTTGCCGAACGAGCTCGGCGCCTACGACGAGGCGCCCGAGACGACGGCGCGGATCCTCGGCGAGTTCGCGCGCGACGGCATCGTCAACATCGTCGGCGGATGCTGCGGCACGACGCCGGCGCACATCGCGGCCGTGCGCGACGAGATCGCCGGGGTCGCTCCCCGCACGGCGGCCGAACCTGTGCCGCAGCTGCGTCTGTCGGGGCTCGAACCGTTCACGCTCAGCTCCGACATCCCGTTCGTCAACGTGGGTGAGCGCACCAACATCACGGGCTCGGCCCGCTTCCGCCGTCTGATCAAGGAAGGCGATTTCGACACGGCGCTCGACGTCGCCCGCCAGCAGGTCGAGAGCGGCGCCCAGATCATCGACGTCAACATGGACGACGGCTTGCTCGACGGCGTCGAGACGATGACCCGCTTCCTCAACCTCGTCGCCGCCGAACCCGACATCGCCCGCGTGCCCGTAATGATCGACTCGTCGAAGTTCGAAGTGATCGAGGCCGGACTCGAGTGCGTGCAGGGCAAGGCGATCGTCAACTCGATCTCGTTGAAGGAAGGCGTCGAGCCGTTCCTCGCCCAGGCACGAGTCTGTCGCGACCACGGAGCGGCCGTCGTCGTGATGGCCTTCGACGAGGACGGTCAGGCCGACACGTACGATCGCCGCGTCGACATCTGCAGCCGTGCGTACGAGTTGCTCACGACCGAGCTCAACTTCCCGCCGACCGACATCATCTTCGACCCGAACATCTTCGCCGTCGCCACCGGTATCGCCGACCACGACCGCTACGCGATCGACTTCATCGAGGCGACCCGCGAGATCCGGCGGCGCTTCCCCGAGACGAACATCTCCGGCGGCGTGTCGAACCTGTCGTTCGCGTTCCGTGGCAACGAGCGGGTCCGTGAGGCGATGCACTCGGCGTTCCTGTTCCACGCGATCGAGGCCGGGATGCGGATGGGCATCGTCAACGCCGGCCAGCTCGCCGTCTACGAACAGATCGACCCCGAGTTGCGCGAGCTGTGCGACGACGTGATCCTCGCCCGGCGGCCCGACGCCGGCGAGCGACTGCTCGAGGCGGCCACGAAGTTCGCCGACGACGGCAGCGAGGTCGTCGACGTCGCCGCCGAGTGGCGGACCTGGGACGTCGACAAGCGGCTCGAGCACGCACTCGTCAACGGCATCACCGACTTCATCGACGGCGACGTCGAGGAGGCCCGCACCCGGCTGGGATCGCCGGTGTCGGTGATCGAGGGTCCGTTGATGGACGGCATGAACGTCGTCGGCGACCTGTTCGGTT
>JAGQSS010000318.1 GCA_020439405.1 Ilumatobacter sp.
GACGATGCCGAGAAGCTGCTCCAGCTCCCGCGTTCGCTCGGCGAAGATCCCGCCGACGGCAAGGAGATCGTCGCCAACAACGGTCGATACGGGCCGTACGTGGTGAAGGAGAAGGACTTCCGCTCGATCGACTCGGAGAACCAGTTGCTCGAGATCACGCTCGAGCAGGCGTCGAAGATCTTCTCCGAGCCGAAGGTGTTCAAGCGGGGCGGTCGCAACATGGCGGCGAAGGGCCCGCTGCGCGAGTTCGGCACCGATCCGGTATCGGAGCGGCCGGTCGTCGCGAAGGACGGCCGGTTCGGTGTCTACGTCACCGACGGCGAGACCAACGCGTCGATCGGCAAGGGCGACCGCATCGAGGAGATGTCGCCCGAACGTGCCTACGAGCTGATCGCCATCCGTCGTGAGGCGGTGGCGGCCAAGGGCGGTCCGACCAAGAAGAAAGCGGCCAAGAAGAAGGCCCCCGCCAAGAAGCGCGCCGCGAAGAAGAAGGCAGCCGCCAAGAAGACCACCTGACCGGGATGGGGTCGGATACGTTTCGTCGGGACCGACGAAACGTATCCGACCCCCTTCGTTTCTCGATCGTCAGGGGATCTCGACGACGACCTTGCCGAGGGCGTGGCCCTCGCCGAGATAGCGGAGGGCGTCGGGCACCTCGTCGAGTGCGAAGGTTCGGTCGATGTGGATGTCGACCTCACCGCTCACGCACTGCGCTGCCAGCGGGCCGAATCGCTCAGGGCCGGTCTTCACCATCAGGACGCCGACGCTGCGTCGGGTCGCCTTGGCCGCCACGGCACCGACGGTGGCGACACCGAGCAGGGCCGGAACCGAACCGCCCGCACACCGATAGGTGCCGGCCGGCGCCAACATCCGGCGATACGCGAACGGGTTCCGGTGGGCGACCATGTCGAGGACGACGTCGTACGAGCCACGATCGCGGGTGACGTCCCGGACGCGGTAGTCGACCACCTCGTCGGCGCCGAGCGACCGCATGAAGTCGAGCTTCTCGGCGTTGTCGACGGCGACAACCTCGGCGCCGGCCGCCTTGGCGAGCTGGATCGCGAACGAACCCGAGCCGCCACCCGCACCGTTGATCAGCATCCGACGTCCCGGTGCGGCGAGGGCGGTGCCCTGCACGGCGATCGCGCCGGCCTGGGGCAGCGTCGACGCTTGCACGAAGGTCAGCTCCGACGGCTTGTGCGCCAGCACCGACTCGGGAGCGGTGGCCAGTTCGGCGAACCCGCCCATCCGTCCGAGGTTGTCGCCGTACACCTCGTCGCCGACCGCGAACCGGGTGACCTCGGCACCGATCGCTTCGACGGTGCCGGCGATGTCCGACCCGAGCACCCGGCGGCGGCCGCCGACGCGTGAGTACGCGGGCGACCCGATCAGGCACTCCCAGTCGGACAGATTGAGCGAGGTCGCCCGCACACGCACCAGCACGTCCTCCGCACCGACGACGGGCACGTCGATGTCCTCGACACCAAGCACCTCGGTGGTCCCGTAGCGATCACGAACCACTGCCTTCACAAGCGACTGCCCCGACGACGACCCACGATCGTCCAGCATGGCATGCCGCCCGTCGCGTGCGTTCCGGAGGTGCGGTGCCACAAGGGAACCGAACGTGCCGTCGTATCGTCCAAGTCGTATGGGTATTCGACTCGGTGCGCTGCTGGTCGGCGGACTGCTCGGCCTCACCGCCTGTGGAGCTGCGGACGACACGAGTGATGCCGGCTCGAGCAACAAGTCGAGTCCGGCTGTGGACGACGACGGCCGTGGACTCGACGGCGACTGGATCGTCGACTCGTTGACCGTCGACGGAATGCCGATCGATCTCGACCCCACACGGCCGGTCACCGTCACGATCGACGGGGACGACATCGGCGGCACTGCCGCGTGCAACAGCTACCGCGGCCGGATCGACCTGACCGCCGAGGCCGGCCACGGGACGTTCACCGTGACCGATCTGAGCTGGACCGAGATGGGGTGCGAGCCCGACGTCATGGCGGTCGAACAAGCCTTTCTGTCGGCGCTGCAGATGGCCGACTCGTACGAGTCGGCCGACGGGCTGTACGTGGCGGTCGCGGATGGCGACACCAACTTCCACCTCACCCGGGCCCAACCCACGCCGACGGCCCCCTTGACCGGCACGACCTGGGTGCTCGACACCTACCTCGAGAACGACAGCGCCTCGAACTGGCCCGACATGGCCGACGTCACGATCGTCTTCGCCGACGACGGCACGTTGCACGGCCAGACGGCGTGCGCCTTGTTCGACGGATCGTGGGCCCTCGACGGAAACCAGTTGTCGCTGTCCCGGGTCGACCGGATCGGCACGTCACCGTCCGCGACGTGCGACGACGGCGACGCCGAACTCGACGCGCTCGTGTTCGACGTCCTTCGCGGCACGGGCCTCACGACGTCGGTCGACGGTCGACGGCTGTCGCTCGAGTCGGAAGGGAGCGGTGCCTTCCCGGTCGGACTGTCGTTCGTCCCCGCCGACGGCACCGAGACGACGACGCCCGACCCTGTCGAGCCGACAGCAGCGGGACACAGCCTGGGCGGGGGCGTGGACGGACCGGTGATGTACGCCGCTCGACGTGACGGTGGCGACGTCATGGCGGCCGAGATCATCGGAACGCTCGAACTCGACGGGGAGTGCCTGTACACCGTGTTCGACGGGATCAGGTACCCGGTGCTGTGGCCCTACGGCACGACGTGGAACGCCGAGGCGAAGTCGGTCGTCCTGCCGGACGGCTCCACCCTTGCGATGGGCGACGAGGTGTACGGCGGTGGCGGCTACCTGTACGCCGACACCATCGGCGGCTTCACCAGCGACGACGCGATCGAACGCGCCGCACTTTGCGCCGAGGACCCCTACGGCGAGATCGCCGTGCTCCAGACGCTCTGATCCGGAATCGGGGTCGGACACCTTTCGTCGGTCCCGACGAAACGTGTCCGACCCCAGGTCACTGGGTGACCCAGCGGAGGATGCCGTAGCTGGTGTCGGAGTTGATCTTCACGCGAGCGGTCGAGGTGATGTTCCCCGACGTGGCGGTGAGGTCGACGGTGCGCTGCATGATGACCGACGGCACGTAGCCCATCGGCAACGGGTCGCGCGAGTCGTCGATCACGATCCGGCCGGCCGCCATGCCACCGGTGAAGCTGATCGGGTCACCACCCGGGTTGCTGATTGTGACACGACCCATCGGCACCGAGATGTAGCCGGGGATCTCGATGGTGGTCGAGCCACCGCCACTCGCGTCGATGCTGATGATCGACTGCTCGTAGTACGGGAACCACACGCGGTCGGTCGGCTCGTCGAGTGTGCCCGGCCCGGTGATGGAACTGACCGTCACGCTCGACTCGGTGGTGCCGACCGCGTTGACCGCCGTCACCTCGACCCGATAGCTGCTTCCGGCCGGCAAGGGAGGCAGGTCCTCGACGACGCACTGGGTGAGCGCCATCCACTCCTTGTCCTGGTAGCCGGGGCCACCCAGGATCGGCGACGCCGTACAGGAACCGACCTCTTCCTCGACCACCGCCGTCGGCGGTGGCGTCTGTTCGATCAGATGTTTCGCAAAGTCGCTCAATCCGGTTCGGGTGCCGCTCCCGACCAATCCCCACGAGGCGTCGTAACACCAATAGTTGCCGAACGCGTAGGCCGGCGTCTCGCCCCAGTCGCAGTGGATTCGCCGGCAGTCCCAGCCCCACCGCCGCATGACCGGTCGCCGGTCGGACGAGCACGCCGGCGCACACGACCAGTCATCGCCGACCATGGCCTGCTGAGAGCCGTTGTAGCACGCCGGAGCCTCACAGCTCCACGAGTAGCGGGTTCGGCCGCGAGAGGTGGTGCGGATGATCACCGGCGCCGGACAGTCTGCGAAGCCCTCGTCGTCGCAGATGCTGTCGGGGGCGACCGTGCTGCAGGCGACGGGCGGCGGGGTCGGGACGTTCGCCGAATACGTGTACGTCACGGCGTTGCTGGTCCCACCCGGTGTCTCGACGACGACGCCGACCGCGCCGGCTCCGTGCGACGGAGTGCTGACGGTGATCTGCGTGTCGCTGTCGACGGCCACGTACGGCGCCTCGATCC
>JAGQSS010000319.1 GCA_020439405.1 Ilumatobacter sp.
GACCTGGTCGCCCTGGCCGCGGCGCACGGTCTCGACGCGGCGAGTGTCGAGACCCTCGACGACCTGCGTTCGCGGCTGTCGATCGTCGGGCCGACCGTCACGCGGGTCGCGACCGATCGGCTCGAGAACGTGGCCCTGCACGACGACCTCCACGCCGCGGTCGCGACGGCGCTGTCGACCCGCTGATGTCGTCCCACGGCGGCGACGCCGCCCGCGACGGCCTGGGTTGGATGACCGACCGCCAACGCGACGGTGGCGTCGACCGGATCTCGCTCCCGGCCACGGTGCCGGGTTCGCTGGAGCTGTGCGGGAAACACGCGGTCGCCACCCGGTTCGAGTCGGGGTCGTGGGACACGATCGTCTGCCTGGTCGAGCGGCACGAACTCGACGGGCGGTACACCGATTATCTCGCGTGGCTCGACGGTGCACCGCCCGAGGCCGTCTGGCTGCCGATCCACGATCTGCACGTCCCGTCGTTCGATGCGATGGACGAGTTGGTCAGCGGCATCGTCGCACGGTTACGCGCCGGCGATCGTGTGCTCGTGCACTGCGCCGCCGGAATGGGGCGTGCCGGCACCACCGCGGCGTGCGTGCTCGTCCGGCTCGGGTCGTCCGTCGACGACGCGCTCGCCACGGTCGCCCGGTGCCGTCCGGGTGCCGGGCCGGAGGCCGGTGTGCAGCTCGACCTGGTCCGTCGGTTCGCCGACGGTCTGCGAGGATCGCCGTCGTGACCGAGCTCGTGAACCCGGACGACATCGAACGCGCCGCCGAGCGGATCGGCCAGCGGGCCCGTCGAACCCCGGTGATCGAGTACGGCGCACTCACGCTCAAGCTCGAGCTGATGCAGCACGCCGGGTCGTTCAAGACGCGGGGTGCGCTGAACCGGGTCCTGGGCGAGACCGACCTGCCGCCGGCCGGTCTGATCGCCGCCAGCGGCGGCAACCACGGCGCCGCGCTGTCGTACGTGGGCGGATCGCTCGGTGTCCCGACCGAGATCTTCATGCCGTCGACCTCACCCGACATCAAGCGACGGAACATCGAGCGGTTCGGCGCGACCGTCCACGTGATCGAGGGCTACTACGACGATGCCCAGGCCGCGGCCGACGAGCGACGTGCCGAGACGGGGGCGTTGCAGATCCACCCGTTCGACCACCACGACACCGTGGCCGGCCAGGGCACCATGGCGCGCGAGCTCGAGCAGCAGATCGGCGGGATCGACACGATCCTCGTCGCGGCCGGTGGTGGCGGGTTCATCGCCGGGCAGGCGGCGTGGTTCCGTGATCGGGTGCGGGTCGTGTGCGTCGAACCGGTCACGAGCCAGTGCGTCCGAGCGGCGCGTGTCCACGGCGAACCGGTGCCGGTGCCCGTGGGCGGTGTCGCCGCCGACTCGCTCGGCGCCAAGCAGGTCGGTGCCGTGCCGTGGGCGGTGATCCGGGAGTTCGTCGACGACGCGGTCGTCGTCGACGACGAGGCGATCCGGTCGGCCCAACGCGAACTGTGGGACGAGTTCCGACTGATCGTCGAACCCGGCGGCGCCGCCGCACTGTCGGCGATCCGTGCCGGCGCCTACGTGCCCGCCCCGGGGGAGCGCGTCGTGGTCGCCGTGTGCGGCAGCAACGCCGACCCGGCGACCATCGTGTCGTAGGTCAATCCGGCGGGCTGTGGCGCGTCGAGTACTCGACCGATTCGCGGAGGAAGGCGGCGATGAGGTCGTCGACCGTCTGGGTCGACGACAGTTCGCGCACTGCGTCCGGCTCGTCGACGGCGGTCGGGGACGGGGCTGCGAGCTTCGCGGCGAGTTCGTCGAGGCTGTCGGCGAGCACATAGGCGGCGGCGCCGCTGCGCAGGATCCGCTTCACCGGACCGGACAGTTCGATGTCGAACTCCCAGTCGTCGAGTTCGACCACGACGATCCGTGCGCCGTGGTACTTGCGGTCGAGTGCGCCGATCAGCTGCGGGCTGCAGGCCGGGGTGAGCACGAGATCGGGGCGATCGCACGGCTCGCGCACGTCGATGACGCGAGCGTCGAGCAGGGCTGCGAGCCGTTCGCGGGCCGGACGCTTCAGCGGGAGGGCCGTGACGATCGTGCGCCGCTCGACCACATCGTCGGGTGACTCAACGGGCTCGAGCTCCATCGACGCAGGCTAGACCGGGGCGTCGCGGTGCAGGGTGTCGCCGCACTGATACGGTCATCGCGACCGATCAACATTGGTGGCTAGGGATCCGGCCGACCCGTCCAGGGCGGACAGGACCGAGCGCCACGGCGACCCACAGAACGGGTCGTGCATCTGAAGGGACAAAAGCCTCGAGGGGTGAGACCGGCCGGCTTGCCGTGCACCGATCCCTGGAGGTAGCTCAGATGTCCGATGTCGACCGAGGTTCGCACACCCGAGCGGTGTGGACCGCGTTGTTGGTCACCGCGCTGTGGAGTTCGTCCTGGGTGCTGATCCGCATCGGTCTCGACGACGAGGGTCTCCCGCCCATCACGTTCGCCGGGCTCCGCTACTCGGTCGCCGCAGTCGTGCTCGTCGCCTGGGCGGGTTGCCGTCGCTCGGTCCGTTCCGAGGTCAGATCGCTGTCGTCGGCGACGTGGCGGCCGCTGGTCGCCTTGGGCATCGTCTACTACGCGGTCACGCAGGGAGCGCAGTTCGTCGCGATCGACAGCCAGCCGGCGGCCACGTCGAGCCTGATGCTCGCGCCGACACCGTTCCTGGTCGCGGTGCTGTCGCAGTACTCGATCGGCGAAGCGGTCCGGTCCCGGCAGATCGTCGGGGCGGCGCTCATCGTCGTCGGGGCATTCGTGTACTTCGCCGGTGATCTCGGCGCGACGGTCGTCGGGATGATCGCCTCCGTGATCGGGTTGTCGGCGAACGTGACCGGTTCGTTGTTGGGGCGTTCGGTCAACCGTCGCGAGCAGCTGTCCCCGCTCACGGTCACCGCGACGACGATGCCCATCGGGGCGATCCTGCTCCTGGGCACCGGGATGGTCGTCGAGGGTGTGCCGCGGCTGGGCTGGGCCGCGGTCGGTGTGATCGTGTGGCTGGCGGTGGTCAACACCGCGTGGGCGTTCACGCTCTGGAACCTGTCGCTGCGGCGCCTTGCCGCGGTCGAGTCGGCCGCCATCAACAACACGATGCTGATCCAGATCGCACTGCTCGCATGGATCTTCCTGGGCGAAGCGCCCGGCATCGTCGGCGGCATCGGGATCGTCGTCGTGTCGATCGGCGCGCTCCTCGCGCAAGGCGTTCGAGTCGATCGCCGAGCCCCTGAACCTCGTGGAAACGTCGAATAAAGCCTTGTTATCGTTCGCTTTCAGAACGATTGTTCGATACCATGTGTCCATGTTCGAGCGGCTCGTCGACGACGCGATGGGGTTGTCGGATGCCGAGCTGGACGCAGCGATCCGGGCCAACGAGCTGGAGCGCCGCCGGGTCGAAGCTGCGGGTGCGGCGTTGGTGGCCGTGTCGGCGTCGCGTGGCGCTTTTCGGATGGACGGTCAGCGATCGATCAACTCGTACCTGAAGGCGACGTGCAATGTGTCGGGTGGTGCGGCGTCGCAGCGGCGCCGGTTGGCCGAGGTGTGTGATGCGGTCCCGGCGTTGGGTGACGCGTTGGTTGCGGGTCGGATCGGTGTCGATCAGGTCGTCGAGATCGCCCGCATCCACGCGAACCCGCGCACCCGAGAGTTCTTTCAGCGGGTCGCGCCGATCTATCTCGAGTTCGCGGAGCACGATTCGCACCGGGTTCTGCACGGTCGGATCGACGATTTCTTGCAGGCCGCCGATCAAGACGGTGCGTTCGCGGCGATCGTGTGCGATATCGAGGAACGTGTCGCCCACGTGAACGTGGTCGGTGGGACGTTGGACGTGAAGGTGCGTGGCGGTGATCCGTTGGTCGCGGACGAGTTCGTCGCGATTTTCGAGTTGTTCGTCCAGGAGGAGTTCGCGGCTGATGTCGCGGCGCGGCGGGCCGAGCACGGTGATCGTGCCGACGAGTTCCCGCTGCCGCGCACTGATCGTCAGCGTCGCTACGACGCGATGATCGCGATGGCGCGTCATGCCCGGAACAATC
>JAGQSS010000031.1:0-3464 GCA_020439405.1 Ilumatobacter sp.
TGCACGATCGAGGAGGCGACCAACGGCGGACCGTCGCGATCGCGGCGGGCGTCGGTCTGGTCGCGCTCCTGCTGGGCTGGGTCGTCGGTCGGGCCGGCGGATCGTCCGACACCGCGACGGCGCCGGCCACCACCGTCGACGTCACCGTCCCGCGCACGACCACCGCGCCGCCCGACGACGAGCCACGCGACACGATCGCACCGGTCGACGACCCGGTGTCACGGCCGACACTGCCGCTCGTGACCCGGCCGGCGAACGCCTCCGACCTCGTCGAGCACGGCGCGACGATCACGACCACGAAGGTCGGGATCGACGAGCGGCTCGCCGGGCAGGACGTCGTCCTGGTCGGTCTCGTCGGCGACGGCCTCGCCGAACTCGACCTCGGCGGGTCGACCGTCACCGACTACACCCTCGACGGGCTGCCACGCAGCTACGGACCGACGATCGTGGCCGGGGCCGACTGGATTGTCATCCCGATGTACAACGGCCTGGACCCGTTCCTCGTGTTCGACGACGGCACCGTCGAACGCCCCGACCTGATGCCCGGCGGCAACCAGTTGCTGCACGTCACCGGCACCGATCTGTTCTGGCGCATGCCGGCCTATTGGAGCTCCGACGGCATCGAGCTCGGTCAGGTCGACGTCGCCGGCGAACCGACCGGCGTCACGCTCGAACTCCCGACGAACGTGTGGCCGGCGTTCGCCGATCCGCTCGGTGGCGTGATCGTGCAGGCGAGCGGCCGCTGGTTCAGCGTCGACACCGAGGGTTCGTCATCCATCGGGACCGGCGACGTGATCGCCCTCGACGACGACATCGTGCTGCTCCACGACTGCGTCGCGCTCGACGAGTGCGGACTCTGGCGCATCGACCGCAGCTCCGGCGAGGCGGTGCGGGTCCCGCTCGACCTGAGTCGCCTCGATTCGCCGTACCTCGGTGCGTCCTGGTGGAACGGTGATGCCGGTTCGGGGCTGTCGCCCGACGCGCGCCGCTACGTCACCACCATCGAGGGCGACGGTGCGCCCCGCACGGTGATCATCGATCTGGTCACCGGCGCGATCACCGACATCGAAGGCGTCCGCCCCGGTCCGCCGACCATGGCGTGGACCCCCGATGGTCGGTTCGTCGTGTACCTGCCGTACGACGGCGAACCGATGGCCTACTCGGTCGCGACCGGGGAGACGTTCCCCGTGGTGGTCGTCGGCGACGTCACCGGCTGGGACCTGCTCGCCACCCGCCCCTAGCGACCATTCGTCGGTCAGGCGAACATGGAGGCGAGTGCCTGTTCGGCGGCACCCATGTCGTCGCGAGCCTCGTGCACGAAGCGACTGATGTAACTGACCGACACGAGGCCGTGCTCGACGGCACCACCGTCGGTCGAGGGCGGGAGATCGATCAGGTCGCCCGACCGGATGTCGAGGTCGAACACCCCGGGCTCGCCGTCGCGTTCGACCAACTGCGCCTTCGTCATCGCGCGCGGGGGCTGCGAACCGATCTCGGTGATCGACCACCCCTGCAGCTGGTCGAGTTCGCAGTTCGGCACGTTGACGTTGGCGACCACCGGCTCGGCGGGCAGGTCGGTGAGCATCCCCTCGACGAACCGAGCGGCAACCGCGGCGGCGGTCGGCCACTTCTGCTGCGACACGGCGTCCTGGTACGCCTGCCCCTCGGTCGCCCACGTCGACTGCTGGCTGATCGCCACCCCCGACCAGCCGCCGTTGCGGCCGGCGAGACAGGCGCCGACGGTGCCGGAGTGGTACACCGAGCGCCCGACGTTCGCGCCGGGGTTGATGCCCGACACGACGAGGTCGAACGGGGCGCCGAACGCGCCGAGCCGGGCGTAGAACGCGCACAGCGCCGGCGGGCCGTCGATCGCCCACGCCTCGACGATGCCGTCGACGGGGAAGTCGGGTCGGCGCGTGACCGTGGGATGCGACTCCCAGATGGCTCCGATCGCCGCGCTCGCCCCGGAGTACTCGGTCGCCGGAGCGATCACCGTGACCTCGCCGAGCGGCGCGATCGCCGCAGCGAGATGGTGGATTCCGGGAGCGTCGATGCCGTCGTCGTTGGTGACCAAGATGCGCACCCACCCTGCCTACCAGCCACCGGTGAACATCCGGCCATCGCACGGTGAACGCCGAGCCCCGACCCGGACGTGGACCCGGACGTGGACCCGATTAAATCGGCTGGCCGTCCACCGGTGGACGTGTGGCCGATTTAATCGGCTGGGCGTCCGGTGGTGGTGGTGGTGGCGGCGGTGGCCGTTCGGGTGGCCGAACGTTGGCTCGACCAGACGACCATCGCGATACCGACCATGACGAGGACCATGCCGGGCACCTGCGCAGCAGCGATCGCCTCGCCGACGATCAGCCATCCCCAGAATGCTGCGAGGGCCGGCTGCCCGACCTGCATCACCGAGATCGTCGCGATCGGCACCGATCGGTGGGCGTAGAACAGCAGCCCGTGCCCGGCCATGCCCGTCAACACCGACAACAAGCCGATCGCGACCCAGGTCTGCCACGTGAGCGGCCACAGCTCGTCACCGGCGAGCACGAGCGCGACCGGCGTCGCGGTGATCAACCCGAGCGGCATGATCGTCGCCATGAAGTCGACGATCGGGACGCCCTTGGCCCGTGCGAACTTCGACGTCGAGTAGTAGGCGACCGTCAGGATCAGGACGCCGCCCATCAGCAGGTCGCCCTGCCATGTCGCGACACCCTGGTCGGGTCCGTACAGCAGCACGATCGCCAGGCCGACGACCGACAACGCACCCCACCGCAGTGCCTTCCAGTTCGGCTGCTCGTGGAAGAACAAGAAGCCGGCCGGGATGATCAGGAGCGGCCCGAGCGCCGCGATGAACTCGGCGTGGGCGATCGATGTCTTCGTCACCGCGGTGAAGAACAGCGAGATCTGGAGACCGAGGCAGAGCGCTGCGGGCGTGCTGGCGACCACACTCTCCTTCGACGGCAGCGGGCGATCGCGACCGGCCCGCAGCGTCAGGACGAGGGCCCACCACAGCAGGGACGACCCGACGAGGCGCCACCAGGCGATCACCGAGCCCGGTGCGCCGGGCCACTTGATGATCCCCGACGACATGCCGAAGCACACGATCGCCGCGACCACGGCGAGCAGGCCGAACAGCCTCTGTGATCCCGCCGGACGTCCACCCATGATCGGTCAGCTTGTCACCGTTCCCGCCGGCGGCGCCGGTCGGGCCGTCCGGTTACATCCCGGCGAACGCGAGCCACTCGGCGAGGACATGCTCGTCGCCCACCGGGCTGAGTTCGTCGCTGCGGTCGGAGGTGCGGCCCCACAACCGGAGCAGGATCGCCTCGGCCGGTCCGCGCAGGGCGGCGTCGCCCTTCTCGTGGGCGCGCTTCATCCGGTACTCGCCACCCTCGTTCCAGACGAGCCACTCACCATCGACGTCGGTGCAGTGCACGTGGAGGCTGCCGGCGGGTAACGCC
>JAGQSS010000031.1:3563-5363 GCA_020439405.1 Ilumatobacter sp.
TCGCCACCCTCGTTCCAGACGAGCCACTCACCATCGACGTCGGTGCAGTGCACGTGGAGGCTGCCGGCGGGTAACGCGAGCTGTTCGCGGACGAGCAGCCGTGGGATCGCGAGCTCGAAGTACTCGTCGATGCCGTCGCTCGCCAGGTCGGGTTCGAACGAGGTCGGCTCGCCGACGGCCCGCTCGGCGTCCCAGCGGTGCATCGCCGTCTCGTGCATCTGGCGCCGCGGCCAGACCCGGGCGACCCGCTCGACCGGGAACGGGTGCCAGGTCGGTGACTCGGGGTCGATCTGCTCGAGCGCCGCGACCAGGTCGGTGAGACAGCTGCGGTACCACTCGGCGAGATCGCCGTCCGGTTCGGGAGGGGGAGCGACGTCGCCGGTGGGCGGTTCGCGGTGCACGGCGCAGTACGTCGCCCATCGGTGGATGAGCCCGAGATGCTCGACGAGGTTCGTCAGGTGCCATCCCGGGCACGCCATGACGTCGGCGTCGACCGGTCCGCGCTCGACGGCGGCGGCGAACAACGACCCTTGTGCGATCAGCCGCTCCAGATACCACTCCGACGGATGCAACGGTGCCAACGGTTCGCTCACCTCAGCGACCGTACACCTGCCGGTCCGTGGGGTCGGAGGCGGTGCGTGACGACCGACGAAACGTATCCGACCCCATCCATCGGTAGCCTCCGAGACATGAGCCCCCTCGAAGCACTGGCTGCCGACAGTGGTGACGGTCGGAGCAAGCCGATCATCTCGATCACCGAGGCCGCCCTCGGCAAGCTGCTCGAACTGCGCGCCGACGAACCCGACGCCGATCAGCTCGGTCTGCGGTTGGCGATCGCCTCCGGACCCGGCGAAGACTTCCGGTACGACCTCAGCTTCGACGACTACCTCCAAGCGGCGTTCAGCGACGAGGTGCGCACCCACGACGGCGACGCCGGTTCGATCAAGGTCGTCATCCCGGCCGACAGCGTCGAGCGGCTCACCGACGCCACCCTCGACTACACCGACAGTCAGGGCCTCGTCATCCGCAACCCGAACCGCCCGCAGGCGCCCGACGTCGAGGGTCTCACCGGCGACGACGAGCTGTCGGCCCAGATCGAGACGATCGTGTCGGCCGAGGTCAACCCGGCGCTCGCCGCCCACGGTGGGTTCGTCACCTACGTCGGTCACGACGGCGAGGGCACGGTCTACATGACGATGGGCGGCGGCTGCCACGGGTGCTCGATGAGCAAGATGACGATGCTCGAGGGCGTCCAGACGATGCTGACCGAGCAGCTCCCCGAGGTGCAGCGGGTCAAGGACCTCACCGACCACTCGACCGGCGAGAACCCCTTCTACAGCTGATCCTGCCCACCGCCGTCAGGCGGTGACGAGCAGCAGGACCCCGAACACGGCGAACAGCCCCGCCGACGCGTACCGCAGGGTGCGGTCGCTCAGGTGTCGACCGATGCGCTGACCGAACAACGCGCCGACCAGACCGGCCGATGCGGCGCCGGCGGTCGCGCCGATCCACGTCCCGATCGGCTGATTGCGAGCGGCGAGGGCGGCAGTGGCGAGCTGGGTCTTGTCGCCCATCTCGGCGATCGCGATCGACAAGGCGATCGACATCACGACGCCGCCGACCTTGATCGACGGCCCGGTGTCCTCGTCGTCCTCGTCGTCGTCACCCCGCAACGTCCAGAGCGCGAACCCGAGGAACAGGATGCCGGCCGCGATGCCGATGGGCCGTTCCGGCAGGGCCGCACCCAGCACGGCACCGACGATCGTGGCGACGACGTTCGCGATCGCGTAGCCGAGTGTC
>JAGQSS010000031.1:5460-8722 GCA_020439405.1 Ilumatobacter sp.
CCCCGAGTTCGGCGACGAACACGACACCGAACGCGGTGGCGATGGCAGCGAGGAGATCGACCACGGCCGCACAGTCTCCCGGCGGTCGACCCGACTTCCACCGTGACCGATGCTCGACGGCGTGGAGATCGCACGGCGGTACCGCGACGTCCAACGGTCGACCCCACTTCCACCGTGACCTACGCTCGACGACATGGAGATCGCACGTCTGTATCGCGACGTCCAACGGTCGTTCGTCGAACTCGTCGCAGGCCTCGACGACGCCGAGTGGGCGACGGCGTCGCCGTGCACACCCGACTGGACGGTACGCG
Source organism: Ilumatobacter sp. (assembly GCA_020439405.1). Taxonomy (GTDB): domain Bacteria; phylum Actinomycetota; class Acidimicrobiia; order Acidimicrobiales; family Ilumatobacteraceae; genus Ilumatobacter. The sequence continues at coordinate 5,772 of JAGQSS010000031.1, forward strand.
ACGTGCTCTCCCACGTGGCCGGCGTCAGCATCGACATCGTCGAGGGGAACGTCCCGGGCGCGGCCACCGACCCGTGGACCGCTGCCCAGGTCGAGCGTTGGCGCGACACACCCGTCGACGAGTTGATCGCGCGATGGGACGCCGCGATCGGCCCGGCCGCCGACGGCGTCGAGGCGTTCGGTCAGCCGCTGCCGGTGTTCGACTGTCACAGTCACGAGCACGACGTCCGAACGGCGCTGGGCCGTCCTGGCAACCGCGACAGCGAAGCGATGGAGGTGATCGTCGCCGCGTTGCTCGAGGTCGACGTCGGCCGCCCGTTCACGATCGAGTGCACCGACCGACCTGCCGTCGTCAACGAGGGCGACGGCGCGCCGCTCCGTCTGGCCGGTGTGAGCGGGTTCGACGTGGCCCGGTCACGCCTCGGCCGTCGCTCCCGGGCCCAGGTGTGCAACTGGTCGTGGAGCGAACCGATCGACGACGCCGTGACCGACGCCTGGTTCCGCTTCGGCCCCACGCCACACGACATCGTCGAGTAGTCGAGTAGCCGACGCGGCGCGGGCGGTTCAGCCGAGGGCGCGGGTCAGGTCGGCGATCAGGTCGCCGGGATCTTCGAGGCCGACCGTCATCCGGACCAGCCCGTCGGTGACGCCACACGTCGCCTGTTCGTCGGGCGTCAGGCTCGCGTGGGTGGTCGTCTGCGGATGGCACAGCAGCGTCTCGGGCCCCCCGAGTGATGTGGCGGGCCGGGCGAGCTCGATCCGGTCGATCAGCTGTCGGACGCCTTCGTGGCCGCTCGCGACCTCGAACGCCAGCACCGTGCCGAACTGGCGCATCTGGCGCTTGGCCAGATCGTGCTGCGGGTGACCTGCCAGACCGGGGTAGTGGACCGCGGACACCGCAGGATGGTCGCTCAGCCATTCGGCCAGGTGCTGGGCGGTCGCGGCCTGGTGCGCGGTGCGCACTGCAAGCGTGCGCACGCCGCGCAGCGCGTTGAGCGCGTCGAACGGCGACGCGGTCGCGCCGTGTAGGACGCCGTACCCCCAGATCGCGTCGATCAGTTCGCGCTCGCCGGCCACGACGCCGATCGTCGCGTCGTTGTGACCCGCGATCCCCTTCGTCGCCGAGTGGACGACGAGGTCGACGCCGTGATCGAGCGGCTGCTGGCCGATTGGTGTGGCGAAGGTGGAGTCGACCACCGTGAACGGGCCCATGATCGACCCGACCTCGTCGAGGTCGCACAGTTCGAGCAGCGGGTTCGACGGCGTCTCGACCAGCACCATGGTCGTGCGACCGGGGACGACCGCGGCGGCGATCGCACCGGGTTCGGTGCCGTCGACGATCGTGACGTCGATGCCGAACCGCTGGCAGGGACCTTGAAGAAACGCGAGTGTGCCGGCGTAGAGCTGGCGGGTGGCGACGATGTGATCGCCCGACGAACAGAGCGCCAGCACGGTCGTCGAGATCGCTCCCATGCCCGACGCGAACGCCATCGCGTCCTCGGCGCCCTCCAAGTCGGCGATCGCCCGCTCGAACGACCGGACAGTCGGATTCGCGTAGCGCCCGTAGAACTCGTCGGCCCGCATGGCGGTGGCGCGGCGGTGCGCGTCGTCGAAGCCTTCGGACTCCCAGACGCTCGACGCCCACAGCGCGGGTGCCATCGAGCGACCGCTCGCCTCGCGGCCGGCACGGATCGCACGGCTCGCCGGGTTCAGGGACGGGTCAGGTGACACAGAACTCGTTCCCTTCCGGGTCGCGCATGATCATCCACCAGCCCCCGTGCTCGTCGACACGACGGACCTCGGAGGCGCCGGCGTCGACCAGGTCGCGGATCTTGGCGAGCTTGCCGTCGTCGGTGCGGTCGGAGCGGATGTCGAGATGGACCCGGTTCTTCACGGTCTTCGGTTCGGGTACCCGCAGGAACAGGATGCGGGGACCGATCTCGTCGGGGTCGACGATCGCCGAGATCGATCCGGCCGGTGGCACGGGGATGTCGCTCGACCGCAGGAAGTCTTCCCACGACAGGTAGCCCGCCGGGGGCGGTTCGACGACGTAGCCGAGCGCCGCCGACCAGAACGCCGACATCGCATCGGCGTCCTGACAGTCGATCGTGATCTGGAACCGCACGGCCACAGGGCGTACCGTACCGCTCATGCCCATCGGCTCGTTGCATGAGATCGTCGTCGACTGCTCGAATCCGATCGCCCTTGCCCGCTTCTGGCAGGCGCTGATCGGCGGCGAGGTGATCGAGGAAGCGGATGATTGGGTCGTCCTCGACGGTGACGACGACGGCTTCTACATCGGCTTCCAGAAGGTGCCCGAGCGCAAGTCGGGCAAGAACCGGCTGCACCTCGACGTCGACGTCGACGACCTGGCGCAGGCGGTCGACGAGGCCGAGCAACTCGGTGCCCGCAAGATCGGCAAGGTCGTCGACGACGGCGACGACCCCTTCCAGGTCATGGCCGACCCCGAAGGCAACGAGTTCTGCTTCATCACCGGCTGACCAGAAGGGGTCAGGCACCTTCTGGCGAGGTGGCTGTGATCATCGGTGTCCGGTTGGCCAGAAGGTGCCTGACCCCATCTGGTCACGCGAGCAGGGTGATGACTTCGTCGTGGAGGTGGGTGTTGCTGCTGATGGCGGAGTCGTGGAGGTGGGTGGGTTCGCCGTGGCGGTCGGTGAACGTACCGCCGGCCTCCTCGACGATCAGCCGGACGGCGGCGAGGTCGTAGGGCTGCACACCGATCGCGTCGACCGCCACGTCGACCGCGCCCTCGGCCACGAGGCAGTGCTGCCAGAAGTCGCCGAACGCCCGCGCTCGCCGCGCCCGCTGGAGCAACGCCACCAACGCGCCCGTCTTGCCCACGGCGTCCCACCCCGAGCTGAAGGTCACGTTGACCTGGGCGTCCTCGAGTCGGGCGACGTCGGACACCGCGCACGGTCGCCCGTTCGCGAA
>JAGQSS010000031.1:8822-20741 GCA_020439405.1 Ilumatobacter sp.
CCGAAGAACCCGTGCTCGGGTCGCTCCGCGAGGACGCGAGCCGCCAGGAGCGACTCGGCGCCGCGGTCGGCCTCGGTGACCTCGCTGCGGTCGTCCTTCCAGCCGAGCGTGAAATCGGCCGCCTCGAACCGGGGCAGCGTGAACGCGTCGGCGTCGTCGGCGAGGGAGAGCGCGAACTCGAGATCGGGGTGCACGCCAGCGAGCGTAGGCAGCTCAGGCCGACCCGGCGCGCTCGACGACGAGCACCCGGCTCGGTCCGACGGGGTGGGCGACGTGCTCGGTGCCGGCGTCGGCGTAGAAGACGTCGCCGATCTCGAGCCGATGCACGTGCTCACCGGTTGCGTCGCGCACGTGCATGTCGAACGCGCCGTCGAGGACGACGAACACCTCGTCGCCGTCGTTGACGTGCCAGACGTACGGTTCGTCGGTCCAGTGCAGCCGGATGGTGGCCCCGTCGATCGAGGCGATGTGGTCGGCGTCCCAGGCGTGGTCGCCGGTGTAGTCGGCGGCGCGGACGATCCGCACGTCAGTCGTCCTGGTCGAGGACTGCCCGGACGGCGTCGACGATGCCGTCGGTGTCGAGCCCGAGTCGGGCCATGATCCGCTTCGGGTCGCCGTGCGGGATGAACTGCGTCGGTGTACCGAGCGACGCGACGGGCACCGCCGGGGCGATCGCGCCGACCTGGTCGGCGATCGTCATGCCGATGCCGCCGTCGCGGACGCCGTCCTCGACGGTGACGACGGCACGGTGCGTTGCGGCGTCGGCGATCATCGCCGGGTCGAGCGGTGCGCACGACCGGACGTCCCACACCGTGCAGTCGACGCCGACGTCGTCCAGTCGGGCAGCGGCCTTCTCGGCGAAGTCGACCATGCGGCCGATCGCGAGGATGGCGACGCTGCCGTTGCCGGCCCGGACCCGGCGTGCCGACAGTCCGCTGCCGACCTGGTCGTCGCTCACCTGGCGGGCCGAGCCGCGCGGGTAGCGGATGGCGACAGGGCCGTCGTCGGCGAGGGTGGCGGCGTCGTCGATCATCTGGTGGAGTTCCTGCGCGCTCGACGGGGCGAGTACCCGCATGCCCGGCACCTTCGACAGCAGCGCCATGTCGTACACACCGTGGTGGCTGGCGCCGTCGGGGCCGGTGATGCCGGCGCGGTCGAGGCAGAAGACCACGGGGAGGCGATGCAGCGCGACGTCGTACACGACCTGGTCCCAGGCGCGTGACAGGAACGTCGAGTAGATCGCCACGAAGGGGCGGAGACCTCCCATCGCCATGCCCGCCGCACCCGCGACCGCGTGCTGTTCGGCGATGCCGACGTCGAAGAAGCGGTCGGGGAACCGTTCCTGGAACGGGATCAGGCCGGTCGGGCCGGGCATCGCCGCGGTGATCGCCACGATGCGGGGGTCGTGCTCGGCGACCTTGATCACGCCTTCGGCGAAGGCCTGCGTGTACCCGGTCGGCACTGCCTTCGGCGGCCCGGTCATCGGGTCGAACACGGGCGCGTCGTGGAGGTGCTTCTCGTCGTCGTCCTCGGCAGGGGAGTAGCCGCGGCCCTTCTGGGTGAGCACGTGGACGACGATCGGACCCTCGGCCGAGAGCTGGATCGCGTTGTGGAACGCGTGCTCGAGTTCGGCGATGTTGTGGCCGTCGACCGGACCGGTGTAGCGGACGCCGAGCGCCTCGAAGAACGACGGCGGCTGGAGGAACTCGCGCACGCCCGCCTTGAACCCCTCCATCGCCTTCTCGGCCTGCGGACCCACGGCGGGCAGGCCGGCGAGGAAGTCCTCGAGTCGTCGCTGGCGACGCACGTAGACCGGGTTGAGCCGGATGTCGGTGAGCGCGTGCGACAACTTGTCGGTGACCCGGTCGGTGAACGACGGGTGGGCCTCGTGCTCGTCGACACCCTGGACGTTCGCCGACAGGTTCGACACCGTCGGCGCGTAGCTGCGCCCGTTGTCGTTGAGCACGATGATCACGCGCCGCTTGCCGTGGCCGAGGTTGTTGATCGCCTCGTATGCCATGCCACCGGTCATCGCACCGTCGCCGATCACCGCGACGATGTGGCGGTGATCGTCGGTGCCGGCATCGCGTGCGACGGCCATGCCGTACGCGTACGACAGAACGGTCGAGGCGTGGCTGTTCTCGATGTGGTCGTGTCGGCTCTCTTCGCGGCTGGGATAGCCGGAGAGGCCGCCCTCCTGGCGGAGCTGTTCGAACTGGGAGCGGCGTCCGGTCACGATCTTGTGGACGTACGCCTGGTGGCCGGTGTCCCACATGATCGCGTCGGTCGGCGACTCGAACACCCGGTGCAGGGCGATCGAGAGTTCGACCGCACCGAGGTTCGATCCGAGATGCCCACCGGTTTCGCTCACGGCCGCGACGATGAAGTCGCGGATCTCCCCGGCGAGTAGGTCGAGTTCGGTGAGATCGAGACCGCGCAGGTCGGCGGGTTCGTTGACGCGCTCCAGATACATCTGGCGTTTCACGCTACCGCGTCGCCGGTCGGGTCCGTCCAGCAGGAGGCGGACGGCGCGCCACCAGGTCGGTACGGTTCGTGGCATGACACGGATCGAGGGACACGCCGGACAACTGACGGTCGCCGCATTGCAGCAGTTCGGCATCGACGTGATGTTCACCCTGAACGGTGCCCACATCTGGCCGTTCTACGACGCCGCCCGCGACCGGGGCATGCGGGTGGTCGACACTCGTCACGAGGCGTCCGCTGCGTTCGCCGCGGAGGCGTACGCAAAGTTGACGCGCCGCCCCGGTCTCGCCGCCCTCACCGCTGGCCCCGGCGTCACGAACGGCATCTCGGCGGTGACGTCGGCGATGTTCAACGGTGCGCCGCTCGTCGTGCTCGGCGGCCGCGCGCCCGAGGGGCGCTGGGGGGCCGGATCGCTCCAGGAGTTCGATCACGTGCCGGTCCTCGCCCCGATCACGAAGCTCGCGACGACCGTCAAGCAGGCCGAGTTGGCCGGTGAGATCGTGCACGGTGCGGCCACATTGGCCGCGTCGCCGCACCGCGGCCCGGTGTTCCTCGACTTCCCGTTCGACCTGTTCGCTCCCACCGAGGGCGAGGTCCCCGACGGAGGCGCCGACATCTCGCCGGCGGCCGACCCGGCGTCGATCGAGGTGCTCGCCCGGCTCGTGGCGGGGGCCGAACGACCGGCGTTCCTGGTCGGCAGCGACGCCTACTGGGACGGCGCCTGGAACGAGCTCGAGGCCGCGGCGACATCGCTCGGCGTGCCGTGCTTCTTCAACGGGCTCGGCCGCGGCATGCTGCCGGCCGACCACTCGCACGCGTTCCTTCGCACCCGCGGGCTGCTGAAGCGACGTGCCGACCTGGTGGTGGTGATCGGGACCCCGCTCGACTTCCGGGTCGGCTTCGGGAGCTTCGGCGATGCGCGCGTCGCCCACGTCGTCGACGACGAGTCGCAGACGGCCGGGCACGTCGAGTCGACGACGGTCGCCGGTGACATCGCCGTCACCCTCGCCGGCCTCGCGAACTACGCCGGTGATCGGGTCGACCACACGGGATGGTTGGCCGAGCTGCGTGACGCCGAGGAGGCGGCCCGCGCCGCCGAGGCCCCGCTGCTCGAGGCCGACGATCCGTCGATCAAGCCGACTCGCATCTACGGCGAACTCCGCAAGCGACTCGATCGTGATGCGATCGTGATCTGCGACGGCGGCGACTTCGTGTCGTACGCCGGCAAGTACGTCGAGGTGCACCAGCCGGGCGGCTGGCTCGACACCGGCCCGTACGGCTGCCTCGGCAACGGGATGGGGTACGCGATCGCCGCACGCACCGTGCACCCCGACCGCCAGATCGTCGTCATGCTCGGTGACGGTGCGGCCGGTTTCTCGCTGATGGACGTCGACTCCCTCGTCCGGCACGGGCTGCCGGTCGTGATGGTGGTCGGCAACAACGGCATCTGGGGGCTCGAGAAGCACCCGATGCAGATGATCTACGGCTGGGACATGGCGTGCGACCTGCAGCCCGAGACCCGCTACGACGAGGTCGTGCGTGCGCTCGGCGGCGGCGGCGAGACGGTCACGTCACCCGACGAGATCGGCCCCGCCCTCGACCGCGCCTTCGCCAGCGGCGTCCCCTACCTCGTCAACGTCATGACCGACCCCGGCGACGTCTACCCCCGAACCAGCAACCTCGCGTAAGGGGTCGAACAACCAGAAGGGGTCAGGCACCTTCTGGCCTCCGACGTCGAGCAGGCGACAGCTGCAACGCCAGAAGGTGCCTGACCCCTTCTGGCCCGACCCCTAGCCGGCGAGGGGGGTGCAGGGGCTGTCGACGGTGGGGACGAGATCGTCGTTGTCGGAGACGATCCAGAGGCTCGGCAGTTCGGTGAGGTAGCCGGCGTCGACGAGGTCGGCGAGGCCGGCCGGATCGACACCCTGCTCCTCGACGAACCGCGGTGCGGCGGCCAGGATCGCCGTCAGTTCGGTCGCGCACTCGATGCCACCGACGCCGTCGATCTGCTCGTCGGTCCACAGGGCGAGGATCTCCTCGCCGGTCGGGAGGGGCCCGGTCGAGGTGACGATGTCGTCGATCGGGGTCACCTCGGGCACGTCGCCGCACGCCGGGTTCTCGGCGACGACCTCACCGTCGACGACGTCCCAGTCGGTGGTCGCCTCACGGAGGAACTCCGATTCGACCAGTGCCGCCTCGTCGGCGGGCGCCTCGCCGTTCAGCATCGTGTAGGCGTCGATCGCGGTGCGCAACGTCGCGGCGTTCACGCCACAGGTCTCGCTGCGCGCTTCCTCGATGGCGGTGATACCGGGGCGGACGACGGCGTTCTCGATCTCGTCGCCACCACCGCACGCGGTGACGAACACGGCGCCGGTCAGCGCGATGACGGACAGGGTCAGTCGGCGCTGCAGCACTTCGACATGAACTTCTGCACGTCGACCACGACGCGGGTGACCTTGCCGGCGGCGACGAGGCCACCGGAGTCGCTCGCCGTCACGGCGAAGGTGATGCGGCGCCCCTCGACCTTGTCGAGTACCGCCTCGACGACGACCTCGGCACCGATCGGCGTCGGCTGGAGGTGGTCGATCTGGACGCGCATGCCGACCGACGACTGGCCCTCTTCGAGCATGCCGCGGAGGGCGTCGACCGTCGCCTGTTCGAACAGGGCGACCATGCGGGGTGTGCCGAGCACGTTGACGTCGCCCGAACCGAGCGCGGAGGCGGTGTCGGCCTCGCCGACCACCAACCGTGCTTCACCCTTGAGTCCGACACCGACGTTCACGGCGAGTCACGCTAACGCCTCGTGCTCGGTCACACACGCACCGGCCACGTGACGGTTCGGTCACAGAACGACGACGATCCTCGCCGCGTGGGCGAGCGCTGTCGGTTCCGTATCCTCGGGAAGATGATCGATCATGACGTCGTCGAACGAACGATCGCCGAGGCGCTCCGAACGGGCGCCGATTTCGCCGAGGTCTATGCGGAGGACAAACGCAACACGTCCGTCGCGCTCGACGACGGTCGGATCGAACAGGTCACGTCGGGCCGCGACCGCGGTGCCGGTATCCGGGTGATCAAGGGCGACACGACCGGCTTCGCCCACACGTCCGATCTGTCCGAATCGGGTCTCGCCGAGGCCGCCCGCGCGGCGGCAGCTGCCGCGAGCCAGGGCGACGGCGGCGTGCGCACCGTGGCGCTGTCGGCCTCGGCCGCGCACCGACCGAACACGATCGCGACCTACCCGGAAGACATCGCGAAGGCGGCCAAGGTCGAGCTCATGCAGCGCGTCGACGAGGCCGCACGGTCGTTCGGCAGCGAGATCGTCCAGGTCTCGGCCGGCTACGGCGACAGTCGCAAGCGCGTCCTCGTGGTGAACAGCGACGGCCTGCTCGCCGACGACGACGTCGTCCGCCTGCTCGTGCGCATCTCGGCGGTCGCCAGCGGCGACACCGGCATGCAGACCGGCTTCCAGTCGATGGGCCGCACCGTCGGATGGGAGAGCTTCGACGAGATCGACGTCGAGGGCCTCGCCCGCGACGCCGCCCGCCAGGCGATCGTCAAGCTCAAGGCACGCCCCGCACCGTCGGGCGCCATGCCGGTCGTGATCAAGAACGGCACCGGCGGCGTGCTGTTCCACGAGGCGTGCGGTCACGGTCTCGAGGCCGACCACGTCCAGAAAGGTGCCTCGGTCTACGCCGGCAAGCTCGGCGAACTCGTCGCCTCACCGCTCGTCACCCTGGTCGACGACGGCACGATGGCGACCGAGTGGGGCACGCTCGGCATCGACGACGAGGGCCACACGACGCGCCGCAACGTGCTGATCGAGGACGGCGTCCTCGTCGACTACATGTGGGACCACATCCGGGCCCGCAAGGACGGACGCGAGCCGTCCGGCAACGGTCGGCGCCAGAGCTACATGCATCTCCCGATGGTGCGGATGACGAATACGTACGTGATGAACGGCGAGTCCGATCCCGACGACATCGTCGCCCAGACCGAGTCGGGCGTGTACGTCGCCCACCTCGGCGGCGGCAGCGTCAACACCGCCACCGGCGACTTCGTGTTCGGCATGAACGAGGCGTACCTGATCGAGAACGGTGAGATCACCGAGCCGCTCCGTGAGGGCAACCTGATCGGCAACGGTCCCCAGGTCCTGCGCGACATCGACCTGCTCGGCAACGACTTCGCCATGGGCAACCCGGGCACCTGCGGCAAGGACGGCCAGGGCGTGCCGGTCGGCGACGGCCAGCCGACCCTGCGGGTCAAGTCGCTCACGATCGGCGGGACGGCGTCATGACCGACCTCGCGACCGGCCCCACCTCCGACCGCGCCGACGGCGCCGAACTGCTGGCGATCGCCGACCGGGTCGTCGCCCAAGCGAAGACCGGCGAGCAGATCGAGGCGTTCGTCTCGCGTGGCGGCGACACCGAGGTCCGCGTGTACCAGGGCGAGGTCGAGCACTTCGTCTCCGCGCAGGCCGAGGGCATCGGCATCCGTGTGATCCGCGACGGCCGCACCGGCTTCGCCTACGCCGGCACGTTGCAGGAGTCGGCCATCGCCGAGGTCCTCGCCGAGGCCCGTGACAACGTCGAGTTCGGCACCGCCGACGAATGGGCGGGGCTCGCCGAACCCGACGGTGTCGCCGCGACCGATCAGACGCTCTGGAACGACGAACTCGCCGACTTCCCGACCGATCGCAAGATCGAACTCGCGATGGAGCTCGAGCGCCTGTCGGTCGCCGCCGATTCGCGACTGCGGATCGACGAGGCGAACTACGCCGACGCCGCCGGCGAAGCGGCGGTCGCGACCACCACCGGCATTCGTCAGTGGGGTCGCGAAAACGGCTGCTACGTCAGCGTGTCCACCCTGGCCGACGACGGCGACGAGACCCAGACCGGTTTCGGGTTCAGCGTCGGTCGCACACCCGAGGCGCTCGACCTGGCGCGTGCCGCCCGCGAAGGCGCCGACCGGGCGACCCGTCTGCTCGGTGCGACCAAGCCGGCCTCGCAGCGCACCACCGTCGTCCTCGACCCGTTCGTGACCGCCCAGTTCCTCAGCATCATCGCCTCGACTCTGAACGGCGAGGCGGTCGTGAAGGGTCGCAGCCTGTTCAAGGACCGACTCGGCGACGAGGTCGCGCCGTCGTTCGTGACGCTCGTCGACGATCCGACGAACCCGCTCGCGTACACGGCGACCGACGTCGACGGCGAGGGCCTGGCCGCACGCCGGAACCCGCTCATCGAGGGCGGCGTCCTGCGCAAGTTCACCCACAACTCGTACTCGGCCCGTCGTGCCGGCACGGTCTCGACCGGCAACGCCGTGCGTGGCGGATTCGCCGGCACGCCCGGCGTGGGCGCGCTCGCACTCTCCTTGGTGCCGGGCACCCGCACCCAGGCCGAGCTGGTCGCCGACATCGACGACGGGTTGCTCGTCCAGAGCGTCAGCGGCATCCACTCCGGCGTCAACCCGATCAGCGGCGACTTCTCGACCGGGGCTGCCGGACTGATGATCCGGAACGGGGCGGTCGCCGAACCGGTCCGCGAGTTCACGATCGCCTCGACGTTGCAACGGATGCTGCTCGACATCGCCGAGGTCGGTGGCGACATCGACTGGCTGCCGATGCGCGCCGCCGGGGTGAGCCTGGTCGTGCGCGACGTCACCATGTCGGGCTCCTGACACACTCCCGCCCATCGCGGCGCGCCGCCGTTACGCTCGGCCGACGTGCCGTGGTACCAGGCGTTCGTGTTGGGGCTCGTCCAAGGGTTCTCGGAGTTCCTCCCGATCTCGTCGAGCGGTCACCTGCTCCTGACCCGGTGGGCGTTCGGCTGGGACCCGCCCGGTGACGAGTCGGTCGAGAAGGCGTTCGACGTCGCGCTCCACTTCGGCACGTTCATGGCGGTCGTCGCCTATTTCCGCCACGACCTGAAGCGGTACGTCCGCGAGGGTCTTCGACTGGTGTGGAACCGTGAGCGGCCGATCGATCCCGACGGGCGGATCGCGTGGCTGCTCGTCGTCGCGACGATTCCGGCGGCCCTGGCCGGTGTCGTTCTCGAGAGCTGGATCGACGAGAAGCTCGGCACCCCGGCGATCATCGGCGTGTCGTTGATCGTGTTCGGCGTGTTGTTGTGGTGGGCCGACCAGAAGCACGGTGAGCGGACGATCGACCAGTTCCATCTGAGGGACTCGCTGATCGTCGGTGCCGCACAGACGCTCGCGCTCAACCCCGGCACGTCGCGCTCGGGGATCACGATGACCGCTGCGCGCTGGATCGGTTTCGACCGCGACACGGCCGCACGGGTCAGCTTCCTGCTCAGCCTGCCGGTGATCCTGGGCGCCGTCGTGTTCAAGGTCGGCGGGTTGTTCGCGGACGGCATCCCCGAGGGGTTGGGCGCCGCCCTGGTCATCGGCGTGGTCACGTCGGCGATCTCCGGCTGGATCGCCGTGTGGGGCACGCTCGCGCTGGTCCGGAACTACAGCTTCACCCCGTTCGTCGTCTACCGGATCGTGCTCGGCGTCGTCGTGCTGATCGCCGTCGCCGCCGGCGCCTGACCCCTCAGGGCGTCCGGAGCAGCGTCACCCCGGTGTCGTTGGCGAGCGCCACGAGTGGGGCGACCTCGGCCGGCACGGCCACGAGTGGTACGCCGTCGTTCGTGTCGACGACGAGGGCTCGATCGGAGACGATCACCCCGTCGGTGGTGACGACGACGCGTTCGCCGACCCGGGCGTGTGCTTCGGTCGCCTCGGCGATCGGCACGGCGAGCCACCCACCCGGGATCAGGTCGGCCGGCGCCCCGTCGGGAGCGACGTCGACCGCCACCACGACTTCGCCGGTGGTGAGGGACTGGCGGGCCACGACGCCGTTGGGGTCGGCGTCGGTCGGCCGAACGGGCAATACCGCGAGCGGGAGCTCGACGAGCTCGGCCGAGATCGGCTCGCCGGCGACGCTGTCGGTCCGGGCGACCCACACCGGCTTGGTATCGCCCCAGGCGGCGCGTGCCGCCGTGAGATCGTGCCGGTGGTCGGCGACCGCCGTCACGAACACGGCGGCGCTCGCGACGAGGACGACGCGCCGTACCCACGGGCGCGGCGCGAGCCAGCGGCGCAGTGCGGCGGTGCGGCGTCCGACGACGAGGTGGAGCCTCATCTGACCCCTCATCTGACCCTCCGATCGATGATCGTGGAGGGGAAGTCGGTGCCGTCGAGCCTACCGAGACGGCCGTGCCGTCGCCGCTCAGTCGACCGACGGGATCGCGGCGACCAGGACGTCGCGAAGCCGCTCGATGTTGTCGCGCATCACGGCGAGCACGGCGTCCATCGTCACGGGTTCGTGGCCGTCGACGCCGGCGTCGTAGTCGGTGACGAGTGCGACCGACGCGTACCGCATCCCGGCCTCGGCGGCGAGGACGGCTTCGGGCATGCCGGTCATGTTGACGACCGACCAGCCCATCTCGCGGAACCAGCGACTCTCGGCCCGCGTGGAGAACCGGGGCCCGTTGATGACGACCATCGCGCCACCGTCGTGGGCGGTGACACCCGATCGGCGAGCGGCGTCGAGCAGCGCCCGGCGGAGTCCGGGGTCGTACGGGTCGGCGAACGCCTGATGGTGCAGCGGTTGGTCGAACCCCGGTGCGTCGTCGGGGGCGCCACGGTCGAAGAAGGTGGCGTCGCGTCCCCACGTGCGGTCGACGATCTGGTCGACGACGACGAAGTCGCCGGGGTGGAGGTCGGGCTGCAGCGACCCGCACGAGCAGGGGCCGAACACCGACCGGACGCCGAGTGACGCCATCGCCCAGATGTTCGCCCGGAACGGGACGCGATGGGCCACATAGTCGTGGTGCCGGCCGTGCCGGGGGAGGAACGCGACGCCGCGTCCCGCCACCTCGCCGACCGTGATCGGGGCCGACGGTGCGCCGTACGGCGTGTCGAACTCGACGTCGACCGGGTCGTCGATGAAGTCGTAGAACCCCGAGCCGCCGATGACGCCCACCTCGACGCCGAACTCGCTGGCCCGGTCGTCGAGAGGGATCAGCATCAGTCGCTCGAGGCGGAGCCGGACAAGCTGCTCGACGAGGAGCTGTCGGACGTCGAGGAGGTCGACGAACTCGACGAGTCGGACGACGAACTGCTGCTCGACGAGTCGGACGACGAGCTGGTGCTCGAACTCGACGAGCTCTTCTTCGAACCCGACCGGCTGTCGGTCTTGTAGAACCCCTGGCCCTTGAACGTCACACCGACCGGCTGGAAGACCTTCTTGACGGGCATGGTCTTCCCGCTCTCGGGGTGCACGGCCTCGGTGAGGGTGTCCTCGTCGAACGATTGCTGGATTTCGATGGTTTCGTCGGTTTCGACGAACTTGTACACGTACGTGGGCATGGCACGGTGAAAGATAGCGCCGTCCGGCCGGGGACGGACGCCCCGAAGCGTTGCGGTTGTTGGGTCGCAGCGATTCGTCGCGTCGCCCGACGGGTGATTTCTCCCGCGTCCGTCGTAACAATCGGGTGACATCGGCCCGCCGGCCGTCCCGTTCGGCGTATGGTCCCGGCCATGCAGGTGCGTGCCGCTGTGATTCCGGCAGCCGGGTCGGGGACCAGCTTCCTTCCGGCGACCAAAGCCGTCCCGAAGGAGCTCTTGCCGATCGGCGACGTCCCGGCGATCCAGATCATCATCGACGAGGCGATCGGGGCCGGGATCGAGCACATCGTCGTCGTGAGCAGCCCCACGAAACCGGGGATCGAGCAGTACTTCGAACGCGACGATGCACTGATCGGCCTGCTCAAGGACACCGGTCGTGACGAGATGGCCGATCGGCTCGAGGCGATCGGCCGCGACTGGCGCGTGACGATCACGTACCAGGACGAACCGCTCGGCCTCGGCCATGCGGTCGGGTGCGGACGCGACGTGGTCGGCGACGAGGCGTTCGCCGTGTTGCTGCCCGACGAGCTGATGGGCGATTCGTCGCTGCTCGCACAGATGTGCGGGGTCTGCGCCTCGACCGGGGGCAGTGTCGTCGGGGTGAAGAAGGTGCCGCTCGACGAGGTCGCCGCCTACGGCGTCGTCGCGCCGTCGGGTCCGATGACCGACGACGGGGTGATCCCGCTCACCGACCTGGTCGAGAAGCCCGAGCCGTCGGCGGCGCCGAGCGAGTTCATCCTGATCGGACGGTACGTACTCACCCCCGACGTGTTCGGCGACATCGCGGTGCTCGAACCCGGGACCGGCGGCGAACTGCAGTTGACCGACGCGCTGCGGCGCCAGGCCGCGCGGTCGCCACTGCACGGGGTGCTGTCGTCGATCGCCCGCTACGACACGAGCACCCCGCTCGGCTACCTCGAGGCGTCGATCGCGTTCGCGCTCCACGACCCCGACCTGAGCGGCGACCTCCGTACCTACCTCGCCACCCTCTGAACGGGGTCGGAGACGTTTCGTCGGGACCGA
>JAGQSS010000320.1 GCA_020439405.1 Ilumatobacter sp.
CGACGTCGTGTTCACCGGCGACCACGTCGACGAGCAGTTGCCCGTCCCCGTCGGTCGTCCCCACGTCCCAACCGTCCACGTACACCACCGCGCTGGCGACGCCGATGCCGTCATCGGCAACCGCAACCGAGAGACTCCCGAACTGTGGCGGATCGACCTCGATCGTCGCTGTTGCCGTCTCCCCGGCGACGATCTCGACCGAGCCGTCACCGAGGTAGTACTCGTCGGAGATCGTGGGCAGCACGACTTCGAACCATCGCCAGCCGGACGGCACGTCCTCGACGAGTGCAACGCCGAGTCCGTCGGTGGTCACGCGGCGGTCGCCGAGCACGACGTCGACGCCGACGACAGGCGCTCCGACGGTGTCGACCACGGTGATCCCGGCCGACCCTGCCGCCGGCAGCTCGCCGACCACGTCGAAACGCTGGTCGCCCTCGACCACGGTGACGACCTCGGAGTGGAGCGACTCGTACCACGGCCACCCGCTGTCGACCGTCAGGAACGAGTCGCCGGCCGCGGCACGCAGGGCGAGTGCCTCGCCCAGTGGATCGGTCGTGCCCGAGGCTCCACCGACCCAGACCTCGGCACCGTTGAACGGCGCCGGCGGGAGGTCGGTGGTCGTCACGCCGACGTCGACCGTCCCGATCGGCAGCTGCACCGCGACGCTCGTCGTCGCACCGGCGTCGATCGTGACCTCGTCGACGATCGACGGTTCGACGCCGTTCCACGACCAGACCTCGAGCGGGAACGTCCCGGTCGGCACATGGTCGATCACGAACACACCGTCGTCGAGATCGGAGTAACCGATCACACCCACGACGTCGACGTAGCCGGACGACCACGGCTCGCCGTCGGTCCCGGTCACCGTGACCTCGAGTCGGCCGAACGTCACCTGGATCGTCTCGTCGGTCGGCCCGACCGACCCGGGCGACACCGCGACGAGTCGATACGCCAGGAGTTCACCCCAGTCGTCGGTGACCTCGACCACGTAGTCGCCGGGAGGCAACGTGCCGAAGTCGACCCACCCGCTGCCGTCGGTGACGTCACCGAGAGTCGTCCCGAGCGAATCGGTGGCCGCGACCCAGGCGCCCGCGATCGGCAGCCCGTCGGCGTCGATCACCGTCACGGCCAACGATCCAGGATCGAGCACGATCGTGAGCGAGTTCGAAGCCCCGGCGACGACCTCGGCCTGGGCGGACGCCCCGACCTCGTAGGTGACCGGGTCGCTCACCGTCACGCCGTACGTGCCTGCCGGGATGCCGGTGAAGACGGCAGTGCCCGACGCGTCGGTGACGCCGTAGGCGTAAACCGGTTCGCCGATCTCGATCTCGGCACCCTCCACCGCGCTCCCGACGGCGTCCTCGACATGGACCGCGAGCGTGCCGAGCGACAGCGTGACGAGTTGCGACGTCGTCTCCCCCGCAGTCACGGTCACCGTCGTTCCACCCACGCGCACGAAGTCCGGGCTGTACAGGTCCGCCTCGTACGTTCCCGGTGGCAGGAACGGGAAGGTCGCGATGCCGGCTCCGTCCGTCGTCGCCGCGGCACCGACGTCGAGCCAGATGTCGTAGCCCACGAGCGGGGAATCGTCCTGGTCGACGAGTTCGATCTCGAGCGCACCCACCGAGATCGCCACGGTGAGTGCGTTCGGCTGGTCGGCAGCGACGATGGTCTCGGTGGTGCCGAGCTCGACGCCGAGGTCGGGTGACCACACGGTCACGTCGTACACACCGCCCACGAGGCCGACGAACTCGGCGACCCCGGCTGCGTCGGTGACTGCGTTGTCGTACCCCGGTCCGGACACCGCGACGACGAGTCCTTCGATGGGCGGGCCGGCCGCGTCGACCGTCACCGTCAGATCACCCACGCCGGCGAGCTCGACGTCGAACGTGACCGTCGTGATCTCTCCGTCAGCGATCGTCACCTGCGCCGTGTGGATCACGATGTTGTAGACCGGGTCGAAGACCTCGACCGTCCAGGTCCCGGCAGCGACATCGGTCAGGGTCACCTCACCACTTGCGTCGGTCCAATCGCCCGGCCAGAACTCGTCGTCGTTCACCACGACGTAGGCACCTTCGACCGGAACGCCGTCGGCGTGCACCGTCGCGACGAGGTCACCGGCACCCGCGGCTCGAGCCGTCGAGGTCGGCACGACGACGCCCACAGCGGCAACGGCCAGCACGACCAGTGCGGTCAGCAACCGACGGCGGAGCGGTGGGGCGGCGACGTGCATGGGGATCCTCCCGGGCGGCGTGGTCGAACGATCTCGGTCCAGTTGTAAGTGCCGGCTGATACATGTCGGTTACAGCGCAGCAACACCCCGCTGAGCAGGGCTACTGTTCGCATATGGCGGTCGATGTTCGGGTGCTGGGTCGTCCCGGTCTCGCGGTCGACGGCGTCGACGTCACCGTGAGCGGACGCCAGCTCGAGTTGGCGTGCCGTCTCGCGCTGGCGCCACGTCACGCCGCACCCGCCGGCCAGCTCGAGCGCGACCTGTGGCCCGGATCGCCCGGCGCCGCGGGCTCGCTCCGCGTGACCGTCAGCCGACTCCGAGACGCGATCGGTCGCGAGCACCTCCAGTTCCGCCAGGGCGTCTATCGCCTGACCGACGTACGCAGCGATGCCGACGAGTTCGCTGCCGCCCTCGCATCGGCGCGACTCGCCGTCGGGAGCCCGGCGGACCGCATCGACGCCTACGACCTGGCCTTGTCGATCTGGGACGGGGCAGCGTTCGAAGGGCTTCGGTCGCTCGAATGGGTCGCTCCGGAGGCGAACCGGCTCGACGAGCTACGCGATCAGGCGCTCGACGAGTGGGCCGAGCTCCTCCTCCTCGCCGGCCGTGACGACGAGGTCGCGACCGAACTCGGACGTCGCCTCGACGACGACCCGACACGCGAACGCCGATGTGCCCTCGTCGCCGTCGCGTTGTATCGGTCGGGCCGCCAGAATCGTGCGCTCGAACGGATCGCCGAGACCCGCCGGGTGTTGCGTGACGAACTCGGTCTCCACGTCGGCGCCGATCTCGACGAGCTCGAGGGGCGCATCCTGCGACACGACCCGACGCTGCGCACGGGCACACCGGTCCAGACCGCTCCGCCCGGCGACGGCACGGTGGCGGCGCTGCTCCGGTCGGCCGCTGTGCTCGTCCGGTCGGAGGCCTACGACGAGGCCGCGACCGTCATCGATCGTGCCGCCGAACTCGCCGCGCCCGATGATCGCCGGTCGCACGCACACGTGTCGATCGCCCGGGCCCAGCTGGCCATGGCGTCGGGCGACGCCGACCCCCACCCGCTCATCGACGATGCCCAGGCGATCGGCCGACAGCTGGAGGACGGCGAAGTGCTGGCTCGCGCGGCGCTCGTCCGGTTCGGAGCCGGCGTGCCCGACGACTGGGCCCGAGCGCTCGTCGATCTCACCGAACCGGTCCCGCTGTTGCGGACCGGCGCCCCCGAGACGGTCGATCTGTTGTGCGCCGGATCGGCCATCGTGGCGCTGTCGAACCGACCGTCGGCGGCCGAACGGCTCGTCGACGAGGCCCGACGAGTGCACGCGACCTTCGGCGACGATCGGTCACAGGCCGTGATCCACGTCGCTCGCAGCCTCGTCGCGTCGTACGGTGACGGCGACCTGCCCGACGCTGCTCGCGAGGCGAAGGCAGCCGTCGAAGCGGCACGGCGCGCCGGCGACGACACGGTCGAGGCGGTCGCCCTGCTCGTCTCGATCCGTCTCCGGTTCGCCTCGGGCGAGCTCGACGGCGTCGACGAACTACTCCCAGCGCTCGGCCGCGCCTCCACGCGAGCCGTCCTCCCCTTCGGACGGGTCCGCACGTCGCTCGGACGATGCTCGATCGCGCTGGCGCGCGGCGACCTCGACGCGGCCGAGCGGGACGCGGTCGATGCGCTCGCCACCGGCCGCCGTTTCCGCACCTACGCGGCCGAGGCGGCCGTCGCCTCACAACAACTGCTGATCGCACACGAGCGGGATCGGCTCGACGTCGTGGTCGAGGCGGCCCGACGCCGAGCCGCAGAGAACCCCGACTCGGTGTGGACCGCGGTC
>JAGQSS010000321.1 GCA_020439405.1 Ilumatobacter sp.
TGATCCTCGAAGAGGGCCGCCTCACCGACAGCCAGGGTCGCTCGGTCGACTTCCGCAACACCGTGCTGATCATGACGTCGAACCTCGGCACCCAGGATCTGCGCAAGGCGAACGTCGGCTTCACCACCGGCGACTCGGCGATGTCGTACGAGCGGATGAAGGAGAAGGTCAACGATGCGCTGAAGACGCACTTCCGACCCGAGTTCCTGAACCGCATCGACGAGACGATCGTGTTCCACGAGCTGTCCCAGCAGGAGGTCGTCGAGATGGTCGACCTCATGCTCAAGCGCCTGATCGGCCAGCTCGAGGGTCAGGGTCTCGGCATCGAGGTCACCCAGGCCGCGAAGGAAGAGCTCGCCAAGGTGGGCTACGACCCGCAGCTCGGTGCTCGTCCGTTGCGTCGTGCGATCCAGCGCAAGATCGAAGACGTCCTGTCCGAGAAGATCCTGTACAAGTCGTTCTCGGCCGGCGAGATCATCGTCGTCGACGTCGAGGACGATCCCGACAACCCGGGCAAGCAGCGCTTCACGTTCAACGCCGTCGAGGGCTTCGTGCCGCCCGCATCGGTCGAGTTGGCCACCACGGCCACCGACGAACCGACGCCCGACGCCGACAACTGATCCGACACCGGCCGACGCGGCCGTCCGCTCCCCCACCAGGGGCCAGCGGCGGCCGCGTCGCCGCGTCCGGACACCGACCGGCCCGCCCACCCTCGCCGCCGGACGTACAGCCGATTAAATCGGCCAGGCGTCCACCGGTGGACGTGCAGCCGATTCAATCGGCCAGGCTTCCGGGGGAGGGGATCGGCCGGGTCAGCGGAGGAACGACCAGGTGAAGGCGACGGTGGCGGCGACGACCAGCACGATGCCGACGATCTGCTGCAGCCGACGGGGCGTGCTCTCGAGCAGGCGGTAGAAGCCGTACACGGCGGCGAGCAGCAACATGGCGTGGAACAGCACGGCGATCGCGACGCCGGCGATGACCCCGGCGATCCGCACGGGCGCCCAGAACAGCGCTCCCAACACGATCGGGATGACGACCGCGCCGGCGAGGCCGAACCCGGCTTCGACGAGGAACCCGCCGACTCCCTCCTCGCTGCCCATCCACGGCAGCACCGCGATGTCGGTCGCGAGGTTCACCGTCGCCGCGGCGCCGAGGAGCACGATCAGGACGAGCGACCCGAACGTGCGGATCTTGGTCGGCGGATCGGCTCGCTTGCGGATCGTCTCGAAGGTCACGGCCGTCCACATGAGCCATCGCCGGATGAAGCCGACCTCGAGGTCGCCCATCCCGTCACGGAACAGCGCATCGGCCTCGTACCGGTCGATCGCCGGATCGTCGACGAGCGCATCGTGCACCAGTGCGGCCGGGAGATGCTTCCCCGACGTCGGGACCAGCCAGGTGAGCAGCTGCGGCACCGACGCGAGGTCGGTGACCCAGTCGGGTTGGTCGGCGGGCGGGACGGTGTAGAGGAACGGCGCGCCGTCGAGCGTCGTCGCGTACGTCACCGTGCGGTGCAGCCGGAACTCCTCACAGTCACCCTGCTGGATCGGCAGCCGCTCGAGCACGATGTTCTGCGTGTCGCCGATGATGATCGTGTCGTCCCCGTACGTGAAGACCCCCATCTCGCGAGTGTCCCACGCCACCCCCCGGACGTGCACCCGATTAAATCGGCTGGGCTTCCACCGGTGGACGTACACCCGATTCAATCGGCTGTGCTTCCCACCCCCGGACGTGCACCCGATTAAATCGGCTGGGCTTCCACCGGTGGACGTACAGCCGATTTAATCGGCTGGGCTTCCGTTTGGGGGCTCGGCTTTTTCGGGGCGGTGGCGCCGGAACCGTCGGGCGGGCTGCGAAGATTGGGCGCCGTGTTCCGTCGTCTGTTCCTGCTCGTCGCCTGTGTGCTCGCCCTGAGCGCGTGCCACCTCGACGTGACGGTCGACGTGGCGATCGAACCCGATGGCACGGGCGTGGTCACGGTCACCGCCGTCGCCGACGCCGAACTCGTCGAACAGGTCCCCGATCTCGTCGACGACCTCCGACTCGACGACGCCATCGAGAACGGCTGGGCGGTCGACGGTCCTACGCCGACCGACGGCGGCGGACTCGAACTGGTCCTCACCCACGACGTCAGTTCGGCCGAGGAGCTCGCCAACGTCCTCAACAGCATCGGCCCGCCCCTGTCACGCATGGCGGCCGCCCGCACCACCGATCCCGAGACCGACCAGACGACCAACGCCATCAACGGCGTGATGGAACTCCCGGACGGCTTCGCCAGCTTCGCCGACGCCGACCTCATCGCCACCGCCGGCGGGCTGCCGTTCGAGGAACAGCTCGCGGCCAGTGGATTGTCGCCGTCCGACGCGATGACGTTCACGTACCGCGTCTCGCTCCCGGGCGAGCTCGTCTCGGCCGAGGAAGGCACCGAGGTCGACGGTGCGATCGAGTGGCAAGCGTCGCTCGATGGCACCCAGACCAATCTGTACGTCCAGACGGTGCAGCGTCAGGAAGGGGACGGCGCGACCTGGGCGGGACCACTCGCCACGCTGGCACTGATCCTGCTGGTCGTCTGGGTCGTGATGGCGGCCGGATTCATCGTGTTCGTCGCCGTCGCCCGCCGCAAGAAGGCCCGCTCGCGCGAGGCCCGCCTCCGTCGCCTCGACCGCGACCGCGTCACCTGAACGCCACCCGACCCGCCACACCCCGACCGCAACCTCGCCACCATGACCGCGGCCGCGTCACCTGAACGCCACCCGACCCGCCGCAACCCGACCGCAACCTCGCCACCATGACCGCGGACGGGTCAATTGAACGCCACCCGACCCGCCGCACCCCGACCGCAATCCCGTCAGCTGACCGCGGCCCGCGCCGTCAGCCGAGCGACATGTTCGGTTCGCCGAGCGCGTTGACACCGCCGGTGCTGGTGCACGTTCCGCCTCGGATCGCCCCGTCGTCGTACGCCTGACGCAGGCAGTTCCGCATCGCGAGCTGACCCCAGTAGCTGGAGTGGATGCTCTCCTGCACCTCGTACGGTCCGAAGACCGCCGAGACCGTGCGGATCTGGGCGACCCACTCGGTCTGGTCGGCCGCGCCCGCATCGAGCCAGCTCGACAAGCCGCGCTCCTCGAGCAGGCCGACCGTGTTCTCGCACAGTCGGTGACCGTTCATCGATTGCGCCATGTCGAGCACGACGTAGTTGGCGAGACCGCTCTGTGCCGCACCGTCGGTGAGCGCCTGGTTCATCTTGACCACGGCGACGTCGTTCGCCCAGTCGGCGTCGCGGTTCCAGACGCCACATCCGCCGGTGTCCTGCCGCGTCCAGCCGCTCTCGCTGTAGCGGAACCCGTTCCCGCGTGGGATCGGCGACCAGTAGGTCTGGACGATGATCGTGTAGTCGTCGGCCGTGTACCCGGCGTTGGTCATCGCCTGGGCGACGTTGCCGAGCGCACCCGCCACGTCGGTCGTGCGGGCCGCCACCGCCGACGAGGTGAACCGGCTGGTGACCGACGAATCGTCGGAGCAATAGTTCTTCCACCACGACGGCGATGTCAGCCAGTTCGTGACGCACTGTTGGACGATGTCGGCGAACCCGAAGTCGTTCGCGCCGATGAGGACCGTGACCGCGTCGACGTCGTTGACCGCGGCGAACTGCTGCAGCGCGACGACCTGGCTGACGCCCTCGGGGCCGGTGTACCAGTCGAGGCCGGGCTTGAAGTCGCCACCGGTCTGGGTGTACGTGCGGGCCCCGGAGCACGCCAGGTTGAGGGAGGGGACGCCGCCGCCGATGTGCGCCTCGGCCGACTTCGAGCGATGACAGCCCGAGATCGCCTCGGCCGTGCCGGAGGCGTTGTCGTCATAGGCGTCGGCGCCCGTGTCGTGGCGCCACGATTCCTGGTTGGTGTTGCCCGCCCAACGGCCCGCCTCGCCGGAGATCGCCGAGTCGCCGACCGTCACGACCCATGGCGTCCCGGCGTTCGGACCGTCGGCGGCAGCCGGTCCGGCGGCCGTGACCAGTCCGGTCGCGGTGAGCACTCCGACCA
>JAGQSS010000322.1 GCA_020439405.1 Ilumatobacter sp.
ACGAGATGGTCGCGGACGGCGAGCGTGTCGGTGAACGTGTTGCGCTTGGCGAGCAGCTTGCCGTCGAGATACCACTGTCGCCCGAGCTCGCCACCACCGCGCGGGTGGGCGAGCGCGAACACGACGCCGCGGTCGAGCAACGACAGACGGGCGACCGAGAACCAGGGCGGCATCGACGCCTCGTACGACCCGTAGGCGTAGATGCAGCAGGGTGCTGTTCCGTCGAGCTGCGTGTCGACGTGGAACACGATGTCGACCGGCACCTCGGTGTCGTCGTCGGCCGTCGCCCACATGCGGCGTGACACGTACGCGTCGAGGTCGACGTTCGGCGTCGGCGTCTCCTTCACGACGGTCACGTCGCCCGTCGACACGTCGAGGTCGATCACCCGTGCCGGCGTCGTGAGTGACTGGTGCGTCAACCGGATGACGGTCGTGTCCCACTCCTCGTTCGGCCCGAACTCGACGTCGTGCGGTTCGGGATCGATGGCGAGGACACGCTGGGCGCCGGATCGCTCGACGATGCGGACCTGTGGTTGGGCGGTGCGCCACTCGTGCAGTGCCAGGATCTCGGCGAACGGCTCGATCCCCGTGATGCGGCGTCCGGGTTCGTGACCGACCAGCTCGGTCCACTCGCCCGGCCGGTCGAGCGGCGCTTCCATGACCCGGAAATCGACCGCTTCGTCGTTGGTCAGGATCACGAACCGGTCGCCCCAGTGGTCGACGTGGTACTCCATGTCGGCGACGCGGGGCCGGACGAGCGAGGGCACTGCGGTCGGGTCGTCGGCGCGGATCAGCAGCGACTCGGACGACAACTTGCTGCCCGACTGGATGACGATCCACTCGCCGCTGCGCGTTCCGCCGATCCCGACGAAGAAGCGTTCGTCGTCGTCGCGGTAGACCTCGACGTCGTCGTGCTGGGGTGTGCCGACGCGGTGCCGCATGACGCGGTAGGGGCGCTCCTGCTCGTCGGGCATCACGTAGAAGAGGTAGGAGCCGTCGGCCGACCAGGCGACGCCCGCCCAGGTGGAGTCCTCGATGACGTCGACGAGGTCGACACCGCTCTCGAGATCGCGGATCCGGAGCGTGTAGTGCTCGGCGCCGGTGACGTCGGCCGACCACGCCAGGCGATGGTGATCGTGGCTCACCTCGAACGCGCCGAGATCGAAGAACTCGTGTCCCTCCGCCTCGGCGTTCTGGTCGAGCATCACCTGCTCGGTGGCCGTCTCGGCGGAGCGGCCCCGACAGTGGATCGGATAACTCTGGCCCTCGACGGTGCGTGCTGTGTAGAACCACGGGCCGAACGGCACCGGGGCCGCCTCGTCGGTCTCCTGGACCCGCGACTTGATCTCGCCGAACACCGTGTCGAGCAGGCCCTGGTGCTCGGCGAACCATGCGTCGGCGTAGGCGTTCTCGGCCTCGAGGTAGTCGATCGTCGCCTCGTCGTCCCGATCGCGGAGCCACGCGTACGGGTCGGCGACGTCGCCCGTCGGACGGTGCCAGGTGTGGGGTCGTTCGGCCGCTCTCGGTTCGATCACGTCGAGCAGGCTACGGCCTGGGCGCACGATGGGTCGGCGCTCTAGCGTGGCCCGCATGAGCAGGTTCGACGTCGTGGTGGTGGGGAGTCTGAATCTCGATCTGGTGGCACGGGCGCCGCGACTACCCGGGCCGGGTGAGACGGTCAACGGGTCGAGCTTCGCCGAGGTGCCCGGCGGCAAGGGCTTGAACCAGGCGGTGGCGGCGGCACGGGCCGGCGCACGGGTCGCGATGATCGGCGCGGTCGGGGACGACAACGCCGGCGACGTGTTGCGCGGGGTCCTGCGCTCCGACGGCATCGACGACGCGGGTCTGTCGGTGATCGACGGTGTGCCGACCGGACGCGCCCTGATCGGGGTCGACGACGCCGCCGAGAACTCGATCGTCGTGGTGCCCGGCGCGAACGCGCACGTCGTGCTCGGCACCCTCCCCGAGGCGGCGGTCGTCATCGCCCAGCTCGAGATCGATCCATCGGTCGTCGCGTCCGCCTTCCGCGCCGCGAAGGATGCCGGCGCGACGACGGTGCTGAACCCGGCACCGGCCGAGAACGTCACCGACGAGGTGCTCGCGCTGTGCGACATCGTCATCCCCAACGAGCACGAACTCGAGGTGCTGGGCGGTGCCGACCATCTGGCCTCGCTCGGGGTCGGCACGCTCGTCGTCACGCTCGGCGCCGACGGTGCCGACCTGATCGAGGCCGGTGGTGCGCCGGTCCGGATCGATCCGTTCGACGTGACCCCGGTCGACACGACGGGCGCCGGCGATGCGTTCTGCGGGGCGCTCGCGGCGCGACTGGCGGCGGGCGACGCCCTGTCCGACGCCCTGCGCTACGCGGCGGCCAACGGGGCCTTGGCGACGACGGTCGCCGGTGCCGTGCCGTCGCTGCCGACCGCGGACCGGACCAGCGCCCTCGTCGAGGGGCGCGCCGTGCCCGATCCGGCACCGAACGATGCCGTCCGCTCGCCGGGCGAGACCGCGGCCGCGTACCTCGCCGCGTTCGCCACGGGCGATCCCGAGCAGGTCGCTGCGAACGTGACGGACGACTTCGTCAACGATCACGCATCGGCCCTCGGGTCCGGCTGCGAGGGCATCGACGAGTACCGGCGCCGATTGCCCGGCTTCCTGGCCTCGATGCCGGATCTGCGGTACGACGTCGAGCAGCTGATCGTCGACGGTGCGAACGTCGCCGCGCCCTACCGGCTGACGGCGTCCCCCGGTGGCACCGCGGTCGAGATCCGTGGCGTCATGGTGATCGCCACCCGCGACGGCAAGGTGTCGAAGCGGACCGACTACTGGGACGCCCTGACCTTCCTCCGCCAAACCGGCCAGGCCTGAGCGAGCGAGGGGTCGGATACGTTTCGTCGGGACCGACGAAACGTATCCGACCCCTTTCGTCGGTTCAGGGCTTCGGGCCCTCGCCGACTTGGGTTACCAGCGGGTAACTTGAGGGGCGTGGGTATCCCGCTCCGGCACGTCACCCTGCACGGGCACGACGTCACGTTCCGGCTGGCCGAGGCCGATCCGGACCGTCCGACGTTGCTGCTCATCCACGGGCTCGCGGGAAACTCGCGGACGTGGAAGGACGTGATGCCCGGCCTCGCGGAGCACTTCACCGTCCTGGCGCCCGACCTGCTCGGCCACGGCGAGTCGGCCAAGCCGGTGGGCGACTACTCGCTCGGTGCCTTCGCGAGCGGGCTCCGCGATCTCCTCGCGAAGCTCGACATCGACTCGGTCACCGTCGTCGGCCACTCGTTCGGCGGCGGCGTGGCGATGCAGCTGGCGTACCAACACCCTGAGCTGGTCGATCGCCTGGTGTTGATCGGCAGCGGCGGCCTCGGGCGCGAGGTCAGCTGGATCCTCCGTCTATTGACCTTGCCCGGCGCCGAATACCTGATGCCGCTCTTCTTCCCGCCGATGGTCGTCGACGCCGGCAACGAGCTCGGCAAGGCGATGGACGAGCGGGGTTGGAGCGTGCCACACCTCGGTGAGATGTGGCGTGCGTACGCATCACTCGGCCAGGCCGAGAACCGCCGGGCGTTCGTCAGGACCATCCGATCGGTGATCGACCCGGGCGGTCAGACGGTCAACGCATCCGACCGGCTGTACCTGGCCGCCGCGATGCCGACGCTGATCGTGTGGGGTGACGACGACGGCATCATCCCGGTCGAGCACGCCCACGCCGCCCACGCGGCCATCCCGCACAGCCGGCTGGAGATCCTCGAGGGGTGCGGTCACTTCCCCCACGTGCAGGAGCCCGACCACCTCGTCGCGGTGATCCGGGAGTTCGTCGACTCGACGACCCCGCTCGACGGCGACCTCCGCTCCTTCCGCGACGCCCTCCGCAGCGCGTCATAAGGGGTCGAACAGAAGGGGTCAGGCACCTTCTGGCGTTCGACGCTCCGGTGACCTGGGCTCGGTGTGCCAGAAGGTGCTGGGTCGTTTCAGGGGGTGGCTGCAATTTGGTGGGTTCCACCGGTTGGTGTGCGTGACGGGCGATGATGCCCGCTGTC
>JAGQSS010000323.1 GCA_020439405.1 Ilumatobacter sp.
CCCGGGCCGATCGGCCTCAGCCGTAGACCAGACGGGTGATCCACTCCGCGACCAGCGCGGGCTTCGCTTCGCCGTCGATCTCGACGGTGATCGTCGAGGTGGTGTTGATGGTCTGGGGGTCCTTCAGCTCGACCTTCGACAGCACGCTCGAGGCCCGGATGCGCGAGCCGACCTTCACCGGGTTGACGAAGCGCACCTTCTCGAAGCCGTAGTTCACGCCCATGACGATGCCGTCGTAGCGGGCGGCGTCCTTGGGCACCGAGCTCATCAGGTGGGTGAGCATCGACAGCGTGAGGAACCCGTGTGCGATCGGCACGCCCCAGGGCGAGAGGGCCTTGCACTGCTCGGGGTCGACGTGGATGAACTGGTGGTCGATGGTCGTGTCGGCGAAGGCGTCGATGCGGTCCTGGTCGATCTCGAACCACTCGCCGGTGCCCTCGGGCTGACCCTCAGCGGCCTTCCACTTCTCGAACGCTTCCTCGGCCTTGGTCGCCATGTCGGCCCCCTCCTCGATGCTTCCGTGTCGGATGCGGAGCGGCCCGGTGTGGGCGCTCCGTCGGCCCGCCGAGCCTAGGACGAGCGGCACGGTCGCCGGAACTCCGAGACCCGGCGACGCCCTACGTCGGACCCGGAATCGCAGGGGACGCCCACGCGCCGGGAGATACCCTGAGATCGTCCGAGCGTGCACGTCCGCGACGGGAGGTCCGGTGGATCCTGAGGTCTGGCGATGGCTCTGGTTGATCCTGGCCCTTGTGCTGGCCGCCGGGGAGATCACGACCGCGGGGTTCTTCCTGCTGCCGTTCTCGCTCGGCGCGATCGCCGCGTCCGTGCTGGCCTTCGCCAGCCTCGGCTTCGAGTGGCAGCTGCTCGGCTTCGCCCTCGTCTCTGCCGGCTCCTTCGCGGCCATGCGACCGCTGGCGGCCAAGCTCGACCGCGAGGGCATCACCGTCGGCATCGGCTCGCGTCGCCTCATCGGCGAGCCGGCGGTGGCCATCACCGACATCGACCCCGACGACGGCGGCATGATCCGGGTCCAGCGCGAGGAGTGGCGGGCCGACAGCGATGACGGCCGCCTCATCCTCGCCGGTTCGAGCATCACCGTCGTCGAGGTCAAGGGCACGCGCTGCATCGTGCGCCTCGACGCCATCGGACCGGGCGACTCGTGATGCCCTCACGCTCGCCCGCCCCCGCCACCCACCGGCCATCACCCGTCCCCAAGGAGCGCCCATGACGATCGTCGCCGCCGTCCTCGCGGTCTTCATCCTCTTCCTGTTCATCTTCGTGGTCTCGGGGGTGCGCATCGTTCGCCCCTACCAGCGCGGCGTCATCGAGCAGCTGGGCAAGTTCCGGGGGGTGGTCGACCCCGGCCTGCGGATCATCTTCCCGATCGTGCAGACGCTGCGCACCGTCGACATGCGCGAGCAGGTGGTCGACGTGCCGCCCCAGGAGGTCATCACCTCCGACAACGTCGTGGTGTCGGTGGACGCGGTCATCTACTACGAACCGACCGACCCCCAGCGGCTCATGTACAACGTGGCCAACTTCATCGTCGCGGTCACCAAGCTCGCCCAGACCAACCTGCGCAACGTCGTCGGCGACCTCGACCTCGACGCGGCGCTGACGTCGCGGGAGAAGATCAACCTCGAGCTGCGCCAGATCCTCGACGACGCCACCGACAAGTGGGGCGTCCGGGTCGTCCGCGTCGAGATCCAGCGCATCGATCCGCCGCCCGAAGTCGTGTCGGCGATGCACGCCCAGATGCGCGCCGAGCGCGACCGTCGAGCGACCGTCACCGAAGCCCAGGGCTACCGCGAGGCGGCGATCGCACGTGCCGACGGCGAGAAGCAGTCGGCGGTCCTCGCCGCCGAAGGCCGCAAAGAATCGGCGATCCTCGACGCCGAGGGCGACGCCAAGGCCACCGAGCTCCGGGCGTCGGCCGAGAAGCTCCGGCTCACCCTCGTCGGCGAAGGTGAGGGCGACGCCGCCAAGGCCCGCCTCATCGGCATCAAGGAAGCCGACGCCGATCGCAACGTCCTCACCGTCGAGTACCTGCAGGCGCTCGAGAAGATCGGCGACGGCCGTGCGACCAAGCTCGTCATCCCGACCGAGTTCGCCGGTCTGCTGGGCACCGTGAGTGCGATCACCGAGGCGATCCGCCCCGACGACTCCGCCGACGAGGTCCGGCCCAAGCACGGACTCCCGATCCCCGACCCCGTCGAGCGGGTCGAGCTGCCGCCCGAGGCCTGAGCCGTGCGGATCGAGGACGCCCCGGCGGCCGGGTGGTATCCCGACCCTGAGGGTGGTTCACGCCTGCGCTGGTGGGAGGGCACCGACTGGTCCGATCGCTATCGGATGCGTCCGATCGAGAACTTCGTCGAGACGGTCGAGGCGCAGGCCGCGCAGTCGTCCGGGAGCCATCGCTGGGTCCCCGACGATCCCCGGCTCGGCAACTCGGCCATCGACACCCAGGCCGTGGTCGACCAGGTCCGCGAAGCGGCCCGCATGGAAGCCGAACGGGCGGCACAGATGTTCGGCGCCCAGGCGCGTTCGGCGGCGCAGAGCTTCCAACCGCTCATCAGCGAGTACACGCTGAAAGCCACCAAGTGGTTCCGGCGGATCGCGATCCTGGCGATCCTGTTCGCCGCCGCGTGGTTCGCGTTCCAGGTCTTCGCCCAGAAGAGCATGTTCGACTGGATCGGCGACCGGATCGACACGATCAGCGAGAACCTGAACGATCAGAACGGCGCCCCGGCGGGCGACGGCTGGCTCGTCATCGAACGCAGCTGACGAGCGGCGCATCGGCGTCAGTCGACGTGCGCGCCGCCGTTCGGGCGCGGTGGCGTGGCGATCATCGGCTCGAACACCTCGAGCGCGGTGACGCGATGGCGGTTCGTGTCCGGTTCGACCACGAGGCGGTAGCCGCCCAGGTTCGGCACGGCGACCTCGCCGAACCCGTGCAACTCCGACACACGGCGCATCAGGCCGGAGTGGGTCACGACCAACGCGCTGCCACGGCCGGCCGCCGCACGGACGACGTCGCTCAGCGACGACCACGCCCGTTCGCGCACGATGGGGTCGGGTTCGAACGACGGTGGGCGAGCGTTGCGAGTGAGGTAGCCGGGCCAGTCGCGTTCGATCTCGGCGGGTGTCATGCCCTCCCACTCGCCGGCGTACGCCTCCTCGAGCCGCTGGTCGACGATCGGTGCGGGCAGGCCGAGTCGGGTGGCGATGATCTCGGCCGTCGTCGCGGCCCGACGGAGCGGACTCGTCCACACGCCGGCCCAGGTCTCGTCGAGACCGGCCAACCAGTCGGCCTGAGCCCGGGCCTGCTCGCGCCCCAGATCGGTGAGCGGCGGATCCGCGGTGCCTTGCCAGCGTCGTACGGCGTTCCAGACGCTCTGGCCGTGACGGACCAGGACGAGTTCGACGGGATCGACGGATTCGTCGGGCGTCGCATCCGTGGCCATGGTCTCCACCGTAGAAGCCGATGGAGCCGATACCCGGGAATATCCGATGGTCTCGTATCCTTGAAGTGCACAACCCACCAGAGAGGCCACCGATGGATCTGATCCACATCCGGGACCTGCGCGTGCTCACCGTCATCGGCGCACTGCCCCACGAACAAGAGCAGGCGCAACCGATCCGGGTCGATCTCGACCTGCACGTCGATCTCACCGAAGCCGGCATCTCCGACGAACTCGACGACACCGTGAACTACGGCCTCGTCGCCGACGAGATCGCCGCGATGGCCGCCGACAACAAGTTCGTGCTGCTCGAGCGACTCGCCGACGAGATCGCCCGCAACACCCTGCGGTTCGATCGTGTCGAGGCCGTCGACGTCACCGTGACCAAGCTGCGACCGCCGGTCGCGACGGCGCTCGAGAGCACGGCGGTCACCCTGCACCGTCGCCGCTCCGACGTCGACATCCCGCGCCTCCACGCGCACGAGGCGATCATCGCCCTCGGATCGAACCTCGGCGACCGCGAAGGCTTCCTGCGCCTGGCCGTCGACTCGCTCGACCGTGTG
>JAGQSS010000324.1 GCA_020439405.1 Ilumatobacter sp.
AGTGCGCTCGTGTCGCCACCGGTGTGCACGACGAATCCGGCGACGAACCGGTCGCCGAGCCCGTCCCGCAGCCACTGCAGGTGCCGCGCGTCGCTCGACGTCGGTGTCGTTCCGTACTTGACCTCGAACGCATAGATCGACGTGCCGACCTCGACGATCACGTCGATCTCCCGCTCCCCGGAGCCCGTGCGGAGGTGGAACATCGCCCCCCGGACTGCGTCGACCTGGGGCCGGAGCTGCTGCACGACGAACGACTCCACGTAATGCCCGGCCAGCCCAGGGTCGGCTGCGAGCAGATCGACGTCAAGGCCGGCGAGCGTCAGCGCAAGCGCGACGTCGGACGTGAACCGCTTCGGATACGACGTCAGGCGCTTCAACCGGTTGCTCTCGAACGCGCCGAGCGGGGCGGCAATGTGAACCCGCTCGAGCAGGTCGGCGTACACCTTGAACGTCGCCTTGTTGACGTCGGCAGCTTCCCACACCCGCTGATCGGGGACCGCCTGCCCCTCGAGTGTGGCCAAGACCCGCATCGTCCTCATCAAGCGCGCCGCATCCCGACCCTCGTCACCGGCACGCTGCGCGACGAGCGCCGCATACCCTTCGAGGAAGAGCGACGTGTCGGACATCAGGCGGCTGGCGGGGAACCCGGCCAGCCAGAGCCACGGGAGTTCGAACTGACTCGACTGTCCCGCGGTCTGCGTCGGGCGCCATCCGTCGATGACCTGGTGGAGTACGCCCGGTCGATCACCTCGGCCCGAGCGCTCGGCGCGGGTCATCGGGCGCATGACGAGTCGTGTGGCGCGTCCGGTGAGGGGATACGTCGGCCCGTAGGTCGCCGGTTCGACACTGCCGACGAGGATGAAGCGACCCGGCGTCGGATCGTCGTCGACCAGACGTTTGAGTGTCCACAGGAAATCGGTGCCGGCCAACTGCCATTCGTCGATCAGCACCGGCGTCGGCAGATCGGCCAGCAACGCCGACGCGTCGACCCGGAGTCGGTCGATGTCGCGCGGCAACTGGATGATCGACCGGGCGAGTCGCGATGCCGTGGTCGTCTTGCCCGCGCCTCGCGGTCCGTCCAGCACGACGATCGGGAACGACCGGAGCACGTCGTCGAGCGTCGCGTCGACGTACCGCGGCAAGTACCCGTCGACGGCCAGCGGCTCGTTCATGCAGAAAAGCCTAGCCAATAGCCGTTTTTGCGTCTACTCAGTAACCGTTTTTGCGAGATCGGCGTGGACGTCACGAACGAGCGCTGGCAACCGTCCTGTCGCTCTTCGGCGCCCGGGGTGCTCGTCCTTGCTCCTCATCGATCCGACCTGGGCCAGGACGTGGAACGTGTCATCATGCGGCGATGGATCGCCGATCGCTCGACGTCGTGGGGACGGACATCATCCGGACGCATGCCCACGGGCTGGCCGAGGCGGCTCGACGTGTTCCGCTCGACACGCCCGTCCCCTCCTGCCCCGACTGGACCATGGCCGACCTCGTCTGGCACCTCACCGAGGTCGAGCTGTTCTGGACCCACGTGATCACGCACCGTCCGAGCGCACCCGATCAGCACGAGCGCCCGACCCGTGTCGGCGACGACGAGCTGATCGACGGGCTCGAACGCGCCGCCGACGGCCTGGTCGACGCGCTCACCGGCGTCGACCCTGCGGAGTCGGCGTGGAGCTGGGCCGATGAGCAGACGGTCGGATTCACCCTGCGACGGCAGTCGCACGAGGCCGCCGTCCACCACGTCGACGGCTGCCTGGCCGCCGGCGCCAGCCTGCCCGTGTTCTCGCCGGCGTTCGCCGCCGACGGCATCGACGAGGTGATCGGGGTGATGCTGACGGGCGTGCCCGAGTGGGCCCGGTTCGAACGCCGGCCGGGCGTGATCCGGCTGCAGACGATCGACACCGACGACTCGTGGACGCTGGCCTTCGGGCGGATGATCGGCACGTCACCCGACTCGGGCACCGAGTACGACCTCGACGCACTCGAACCGGTCGACGAGGCTCCTGACGTGACCGTCGAGGGCGCCGCGGTCGACCTCCACCTCTGGCTCAACGGTCGAGGCGACCTGGCCACCCTGACGGTCGAGGGCGACGAGTCGTTCGCGCACCAGCTCCGCAGCATCGCCGCCAGCCTCTGACGCAGCAGCCGGGCACCTCCGGCGATCGGCCGCGCACCCCACTGGTACGGTTGACGTACCGACTTCCTCTCCTTCATGCTCGAACGAGGAGAACGACATGCCGGTCGACGACCGCACCCGACTCAACCTTCACCGCAAGCTCGACGAAACGCTCGGTCCGGAGGACGCAGACACGCTCATGGCACATCTACCACCGGTCACCTGGAACGAGGTCGCCACGAAGGACGACGTCGATCAGCTCGGCAAAACGCTGCGCCTCGAGATGCGGGCCGAGTTCGCCGAACAGATGAACCGCCAGATCAAGTGGATGGTCACGTTCGCTGCGGCGTGGAGTTCGCTGCTGGTTGCCGCCGTTCGCCTGATCCCCTGAGCCGCAGTCGCGAGCCGTCCCGATCTCGGGCCGGCGGCCCCGCCGGATACCGTGTCTCGTCTCCATGGACGATCTGATCCACCCCGCTCGGCGGCATCGCCGCGGCCGGCGCTGTCTCGTCGCGGCAGTGCTCACGGTCGGCGCGATCGCCGGTTCGGCCGGCTCGGTGGGGGCGGACAAGACCGTGCGTCACGACGCGGCCGGCGAGATCGGTCAGGTCAGCCTGATCGGCGACTCGACGCTCGCCGGGGTGCGCTGGTACGCCGACTACGGGTCGCTGCGCTCGTTCGACTTCGTGCTCAACGCCGAGTCGTGTCGACGCACCGTTGTCGCCTCGTGCATCAGCCGGGAGGGCTACCGGTCGGCCACCGTCGTCGAGACGATCCACACCCTCGGCGACGAGTTGGGCGAGGTGCTCGTCGTGATGTCGGGCTACAACGACCCGGCCGACTCGATCGACGATGCGATCACCGCCGTCACCGACACGGCCCGCTCCTACGGCGTCGAGCACGTGGTGTGGCTCACCCTGCGCTCGGGCGCCGACGTCGACTACTCGGACCCGCAAGAGCAGTCGAGCACCGACACGTTCCGGCAGTACAACGAGCGCCTGATCGAGGCAGCGGCCGAGTCGGGCGGCTTCCTCCAGGTGGCCGACTGGGCCACCTACTCGACGGGCGCCGGCGATTGGTTCGAGTACGACGGTGTGCACCTGACACCTCGTGGCGTCGACGCGGTCACGACGTACATCAGCGGCATCCTCCAACGGGTGCTCGCCGGCGGGGACGTCAGCCCCGCCGCCGCGCCGTGGACGATCCTCGTGCCCGGTGCCGAGGGCGAGGTGGTCGCCGAGACCCAGGCGGCGCTGATCGAGGCCGGGATCGACGTGCCCGGCGGCGCCGACGGCGTGTACGGCAACGACACGATGGTCGCCGTCGCCGCGTACCAGCGGGAGGCGGGCGACCTGCAGGTCACCGGCGCCGTCGACGAGGCGACCGCCCGCTCGCTCGGCGTGTACGGCGAGGCCGAGGAAGAGCCGGCACCGACCACGGTGCCGACGACCGAACCGGCCGTCGTCGCACCGACCGCTCCCGCGCCGACCACCGTCGCGACGCAATCGTCCGGGGTCGACACGGGCTCGTCCGTGCCGACGATCGCCATGATCGTGCTCGGGGTGTTCGCCGCACTGGTCGGTGCCATCGTCGCCCGACGGCGGTACGTCGTGAAGCGCCGACGTGAGCGCCGGTGGGCTCGCACCCACCCGGCGACGTCACCCCTCCGCTCGGTCGCCGACGACCGCCGCGCCGACCGCGAACCAGCCGAGCACGGATCTGGTCAGACCAGGTCCGTGCTCGGCGGGTCGGGTGTCCGAGGCCGGTAGCACGGACCTGGTCTGACCAGATCCGTGCACTGACGCGTCGAGGGGTCGGATACGTTTCGTCGGGACCGACGAAACGTATCCGACCCCATTCAGTCGGCGCGGATGGCGT
>JAGQSS010000325.1:0-2634 GCA_020439405.1 Ilumatobacter sp.
CTCGATCACCATCGTCTGGAAGTGGGCGCTGATGCAGCCCTCGGCGAACCACCGGTCGCCCCACCGCTCGTACCCGACCGGGTCGAATTGGCTGAAGTGCGTCGGGCCCTCGATCGGCGCGCCCTGCAAGCCGAGCTTGTCGGCCGTCGCGTCGTCGTGGACGCTCGTGTGCCCGTCGTACTCCTGGTCGGCGAGCATCTGCCGCGGCTGCCGCTCGGGCCCGACGACGCGGCCGTCGCGAGGTTCGAGCGAGGTGGACGGGAACGGATGCGAACTCACGCCCCCAGCGTGACACGTCCGGGTCGGCTGAGGTCAGATCAGGGGTCGGATACGTTTCGCCGGGACCGACGAAACGTATCCGACCCCTGGTCGGTTCTGGTCTGACATCAACCGACCAGGTCGTACCATCGGGGCATGGGGAACGAGGGGACACGGGTCGACGTCGAGGGGCATCTGGATTGGGGGCGGCTGGTCGACGATCTCAACCGGCTGTTGCGCTTGCGTACCACGCCGATCGGCATGAAGCGGTTCGAGACCGTCGCCGAGATGGAGGCCGTGCCGCGGATCCGACGCCCCAACGCGATCCACACGATGGACCAGATCGTCGGCCAGGCGTCGCGCAACGGCTGGACGGTCGGGGTGACGAAGGACGACTTCGTCGGCGACCAGTGCGCCGCCGTCGTGGGCCTGCATCCGCGCGACGACGAGTGGCTCGCCGGCGACCGCTACGCCGGCGTCTGGTACTCGACGCCGGAGGACGCGGCAGCCCACCAGGCGGCGATGGACCTGCCGTCGTTCGGCACGCACGAGGCGATCGCCGTCTCGCCGCTCGCGAGCGGTCGGCTCGATCCGCCCGACATCTGCCTGATCTATGCCACGCCCGCGCAGATGATCCTGTTCGTCAACGGTCTGCAGTGGTCGGGCTACCGCAAGCTCGAGTGGGGGTGTGTCGGCGAGTCGTCGTGCGCCGACTCGTGGGGTCGCGCGCTCGCCACCGGCGAGCCCAGCCTGTCGATCCCGTGCTTCGCCGAGCGCCGCTACGGCGGTGTGATGGAGGACGAACTGCTGATGGCGATCCCACCGCATCATCTCCCCGGCGTGATCGCCGGCCTCGAGGCGCTCGCCCGCAACGGGTTGCGGTACCCGATCCCGCCCTACGGCGTGACGACCGACGCCCGCGCCGGTCTCGGCCACAGCTACGGCTGAACCGCGCCAGACCGACGGCTGCGACCGATCGGTGACGTCTGTCACCTCGAGTGGGTGAGCGAAATCGACCGGGAATGATTTACGATACTGACCGGTTCAGTTTCGTATGTCGGGACTCGGCCCGGACGGTGACCCTCCGACCGTCCGAGTCGCATCCCGACGGAACTCCACCCACACGCCCTGCGCCGCACCGATGACGGCGCGTCGACGACGAAGGACATCCATGACCGCCACCACCCTCCCCGACCTCGACCCGATCGATCCCGCCGTCCACGAACGACGCTGGATCACGCTCGGCGTCCTGTGCCTGAGCCTGTTGATCATCGTGATGGACAACACGATCCTCAACGTCGCCATCCCCTCCCTGATGGTCGACCTCGGCGCCACCAACAGCCAGATCCAGTGGATCATCGACTCCTACGTGTTGGTGTTCGCCGGACTGCTGCTCACCACCGGCAGCCTGAGCGACCGGTTCGGCCGCAAGGGTGCCCTCCAGGTCGGCATCGTCCTGTTCGGTCTCGGCTCGGTCGCCGCGGCGATGTCCACCACCGCCAACCAGCTGATCGCCACCCGTGCCTTCATGGGCATCGGCGGTGCGCTGATCATGCCGGCCACCCTCTCGATCCTCACCAACGTCTTCCGCGACCCGCGCGAACGCGGCCGGGCGATCGCCATC
Source organism: Ilumatobacter sp. (assembly GCA_020439405.1). GTDB lineage: Bacteria > Actinomycetota > Acidimicrobiia > Acidimicrobiales > Ilumatobacteraceae > Ilumatobacter. The sequence goes on from JAGQSS010000325.1 coordinate 1,883, forward strand.
TGGGCCGGCTTCTCCGGACTCGGCGTCGCGATCGGCCCGATGACCGGCGGCTTCCTGCTCGAGCACTTCTCGTGGCACTCGGTGTTCTGGATCAACATCCCGATCGGCATCACCGCCCTCCTCCTCGGCATCCGCTACGTGCCGACCTCGCGTGACTCCAAGCAGCGCCCCCTCGACCCGATCGGCGCCGTCCTGTCGATGATCGGTCTGGCGAGCCTCCTGTTCGGCATCATCGAGGGCCCGGCGAAGGGCTGGACGCACGACACCGTGATCGCCGGCTTCGTCGTCGGTGCGGTCGCCCTCGGAGCCTTCATCGCCTGGGAGATGTACACGCCGCACCCGATGCTGCAGATGACGGTCTTCAAGAACGCCCGCTTCACCGCCGCCAGCCTGACGATCACGCTCGTGTTCTTCGCCCTGTTCGGTTCGCTGTTCCTGATGACGCAGTACTGGCAGCTCGTCCACGGCTACTCGCCGCTCGAGGCCGGCATTCGCCTGCTGCCCCACGCCGCCACGATGATGATCGTCGCGCCGCTCTCGGCCCGCCTCGTCGAACGGGTCGGCACCAAGCGCGTCGTGCTCACCGGTCTGACCCTGATCACCACCGGCCTCCTGCTGTTGTCGACCATCCAGGCCGACACGCCGTACGTCGTCGTCATCTCGTTCTTCGTGGTGATGGCGTCGGGCATGGGCATGACGATGGCGCCCGCCACCGAGTCGGTCATGGGGTCGCTGCCCCGCGACATGGCCGG
>JAGQSS010000325.1:2734-3992 GCA_020439405.1 Ilumatobacter sp.
ATGGCGTCGGGCATGGGCATGACGATGGCGCCCGCCACCGAGTCGGTCATGGGGTCGCTGCCCCGCGACATGGCCGGCGTCGGCTCGGCGATCAACGACACGACCCGCCAGGTCGGCGGTGCACTCGGTGTCGCCATCATCGGTTCGGTCGTGTCGAGCATCTACGCCGGCCGGATCGACACGATCGCCGCCGACCTCGGACTGGGCTCCGCGGCGACCGCCACGGCCGAGTCGTCGCTGGGCGGCGCCCAGCGGGTCGCGAACGAGCTCGGCAACACGACGCTGTTCACCGACGCCAACATCGCCTTCACCGAGGCCATGACGACCGGCATGCTCCTGTCGGCCGTGATCATCATCGGGACGGCGATCATGGCGTGGAAGTTCCTGCCCGCTCGGGCGAGCGAGCCCGACACCACGCCGGCCGCGACCCCGGCCGAGCGGGTCATCGACGCCGGTTCGGTCGATCCGGCGTTCGCCCCGACCGCAGGCGACTGATCGGCCGTGGCCGCGACCGCAGAACGGAGCCGTCGGTCGGACCACAATGGTGACGTGACCGACGACGCTCCCCGCCGCGGCCGGCCCCGGTCGGCCGGCGCCGACGAAGCGATCCTCACCGCCACGCTCGACGTGGCGCGTGAGGTCGGCTTCCGTGGCATGGCGATGGACGTGATCGCCGAACGGGCCGGCGTCTCGAAGGCGACGATCTACCGACGGTGGGCGTCGAAGGAAGCGCTGGTGCTCGAGGCGCTGCGGCGGGCGATCAACCCGCTCGACGCCGTCGATCTCGGCTCGGTCCGCGACGATCTCGCCAGCTACCTCCGCAACCTCGCGGAGCGGATGGCGAGCGGCAACATGGCCGACGTGCTTCCTCACCTGATCGAGTGGTCGGTGCACGATCGGCAGCTGCGCGAGCAACTCGACGACTACGTGGCGCACCGGCGGGCGCCGCTGGTGGCGATCCTGCAACGCGGGATCGAGCGTGGCGAGGTTCGCGCCGACCTCGACTTCGACACGATGGTCGACGCCTTCGTCGGCCCGTTCATCTACCGCAAGCTCCTCACCGGTTCGCCCCTCGACGACGCCTTCGTCGACGACCTCCTCGGTCTCCTCCTCCCCACCATCACCCCCTGACCCCGAACCGAGTCGGGTGTCGCAGGTGACGCCGAGGAACGAGTTTCGCGTCGGGTCAGGTGTCGGAGGTGACGCCGAGGAACGAGGCGTTACCGTCGATCACCTGACCCGGGGAACCTGCGATCCG
>JAGQSS010000326.1 GCA_020439405.1 Ilumatobacter sp.
TCGCCCGTTCTGCGGCCGTTCGCTCGAACTCGTGCGGTGTCGCGAGGCCGTCGCACAGGCCGGGCCGACGGTCGCCTGGGTGTGGATCCTGGGTGAACCCGGCATCGGCAAGACGCGCCTCGCCGCCGAGGTGGCTCGGCTCGCGCACGACGACGGCACCGTGGTGCTGTTCGGCCGCAACAGCGAAGACCTCCGGGTCCCCTATCAGCCGATCATCGAGGTCATCCGCCAGGCGTACGCCGACGGCGTGATCGAACCCGGTCCGGTCCCGGAGGCGCTGCAGCCGCTCCTCCCCGGCGACGTCACGTCGTCCGATCGACGCGCGTCGCCCGGCGACGACGAGGCGCTCCGCTACGCGATGTTCGAGGCGGTCGCCGACTGGTTCGGCGCCGCAGCCGCGACTCGACCGCTGTTGGTCATCGTCGACGACGTGCACTGGGCGGCCGACTCGACGCTGCAGTTGCTGGCACACCTCCAGCGTCGGCCCGACGGCGCGCCGGTCACGTTCGTCCTCACGGCTCGCGACACCGCACCCGACGAGCATCCGCGCGTCGCTGCGCTGATCGCTGCGGCGCAGGGCAGGGAGGCCACGACCGTCGTCCGCCTCGAAGGCCTGTCGTCCGACGAGGCCGCCGACCTGGTCGGACCGGCGGCGGGGCTCGACATGTCGTCGATCATGCGCCAGACGGCCGGCAACCCGTTGTTCCTCCAGGCCGTCGACCCGCTCGACGGTGCCGTCGACATCGAGAGCGCGGTGCGGCGGCGCCTGGTCACCCTCGACCCACGGGTTCAGGACACGCTCCGGATCGTGTCGATCCTCGGCCTCGAGTTCGACCTGCAGGTCGCTGCTGCGGCGACCGACCGCGACGAGTTCGACCTGCTCGACGATCTCGAAGCCGCCGTCGCCGCGCGCCTGCTCGACGACATCGGCGCCGATCGGTTCCGGTTCGCGCATGCCCTCGTCCGCAGCTCGCTGCGCTCCGAGTTGAGTTCGGCGCGACGGGCGCGGCTCCACGGACGGATCGCACGCGCCCTCCACGAGGTGTTCGCCGACGACGTCGGCCATCTCCCCGAGCTCGCCTTCCACACTGCCGAAGCCGCCGAGGTCGATCGATCGCTGCGACCCGTCGCCGTCGAGCGGCTCGGTCGGGCTGCCGACGAGGCGATGGGACAGCTCTCGTTCCACGAGGCCACCGACCTGTTGGCTCGTGCCAGGGCGCTGGCGCCGCCCGACGACGCCCACCAGCTCGCCGACCTCGCACTCCGTCACGGCATCGCGCAGACGCGGGCGGGCAAGAACCAGACCGCGGCCCGCACCTTCGGCGAGGCGATCGAACTGGCCCGGCAGACCGACGACGTCGTCCTGCGCGTTGAAGCCGCCGTCCGTCACGAGGACGCGAGTTGGCGTCCCGGCAACTCCGGCATCGCGTCGCTCGGCCATCTCGCCGAAGCACGCGAGGTGCTCGACGGAGCGGTCCGATCGGGGCGTACTTTGCCCGACGAGCTGCTGTTGCGTGCCCGGCTTGCCGTCGCGCAACTCCGCGCGTTGGCACTGTCGGGCCGCCGTTCGGAGACCGACGTCGCGTTCGAGGAGGCACGCGAACTCGCGGCCCGACTCGGCGCACCGAACATCGAGGCCAACGTCCTCAGCGTGTACATCAGCCAGGTCATGTTCTACGAGGACTTCCAGCTCGCGCACTCGATGGTCGAGCGGCTCGCCGAACTCGAACCGCTCATCGACGACAACGACGTCGCCCTGCACGCCCTGCACGACCGGATCCTGTACGCGACCCTCGTCGGTCGCTTCGACGTCCGTCGCGAGCTGGTCCGCACGATGAGCGACCTGCAGCGTCGCTCCCACTCGAGCTTCTGGCAGTTCATCCGGGCGAACCAGGAGGCGATGGAGGCGTTCTACGAGGGCGACCTCGCCGAGGCAGAACGGTTGGCCGAGCACTGCCGTGATCTCGCCGACGACCTGCCGGAGGAAGACGGGAGCGGAGCGTTCGGCCTCCGCATGTTCATGATCCGGCGCGAACAAGACCGGCTGGCGGCGATGGCGCCGCTGATCCGCCTCGTCGTGTCGCGAGCCGAGGGCGCTGCGATGTGGACGCCGGGCCTGGCGATGCTGCTCGCCGAGACCGGTGCGACCGCCGAGGCCGCCGAGGTCGTGCGGCCGGTGCGCGATGCCGGCTTCGACGTGCCGGTCGACGCCCTGTGGAGCACCGTCATGGTGTTCCTGGCCGAGACGATGGTGCAGCTCGGCGACCGTGAGGGCTGCGCCGTCCTGCGCGAACGGCTCGGCTCGCTCGCCGGCACGAACGTGACGACCGGTTCCGGCCTGCTCTGCTTCGGTCGTGCCGAGCGCTACCTCGGCATGCTCTCGTTCGCGCTGGGCGAACTCGACGACGCCGAGCAGCAACTCGGTGTCGCGCTCGAGGGTGATGCCGCGGGCGGTTCGGTGCTGTGGTCGAACGAGAGCCGGCTCTGGCTCTCCCGGGTGCGCCGGGCCCAGGGCCATGTCGCGGAGGCCGACGCGATGGCCGACGTGGTGCGGCACGAGGCGGCAGCCGCCGGCCTCGCCCGTCTGGTTCGCCTCGCCGAGGCCGAACTGGCCTGATTTCGGCCCGTCGTCCCCGCTCCGCACCCAGCTGAGCTGGGGCGGAGCGACCTCCACCAGTTCTCCAGATCGTCTCCAAGCCTCGGCGCGCCCGTTCGTCGATCGTGGTCTCCGTCATCAACCACGCCCCACGGGCAACCAGACACAGGAGACAGTTCCATGACCGATACCGCCATCCCCACCGAGTTCAACGGAGTGCCGACCACCAAGCTGTTCGGCACGATCGCCAAGCTCACCGACCAGCCGGAGCTCGCTACGTTCCGGTTCACGGTCCGCAACCGCTGGGTCGAGGGCACCGCCAGCACGTCGACCGTCCACGAGTGGTACGGCGCCGGCGCCGACCAGGTCCACGTGGACGAGTTCTCGTTCTCGGCCGACCACCCGACGCTCGGCCACGGCCACGGCCCGACGCCGCAGGAGTACGTGCTGCACGCCCTCGCAGCGTGCATCACCGCCGGCATCGCCACCGGTGCCGCTGCCCGCGGCATCGAGCTGCGCAGCGTCACGTCGAAGGTCGTCGGTGAGATCGACGTCCGCGGCGTGCTCGGGATCGACCAGGACGTCCGCAAGGGCTTCGGGTCGGTCGCGATCGAGTTCGACGTCGACGCCGACGCCGACGACGCCCAGATCGAGGCCCTCATCGCCGGCGGCACGAAGTACTCGGCCGTGTTCGACATGCTCGCCAACCCCACCAGCGTGAACGTCCGACGCGCTGCGTCGTGATCACACGAGCGGCTCGTCCGAACCGGCACGTCATCCGACCACTCGGGTGACGTGCCGGTCACCGGACCGGCCGCACCGCACCCGCACCCCCGTTCCACCCGACGTCAGGACTCGCCATGACCCTCGATCACCTGCTCCCGTTCGCTCCGCTGCGACCGACCGTCGCCCCCGACCGCAGCACCGTCTACCTGCCGACGCCGCGCCGCGTACTCGGCATCTGGGCCCACCCCGACGACGAGGCCTACCTCGCCGCCGGCCTGATGGATCGTGTCGTGCGCGCCGGCGGCCACGTCACCGTGGTCACGTTGACCGACGGTGAGGCCGGGTTCGCCGACGACGATCGGCGGTCGATCGGTGTGCGACGGACGCTCCGTCGCTCCGAACTCCGGGCCGCCATGGCCGAGATCGGTGTCACCGACGTCCGGTTCGTCGGCCAGCCCGACGGCGGCGTCGCCGACGGCGACCACGCCACGATCGCCGACGGCCTCGTCGCCATTGTCAACGAGGTCCGCCCCGACGTCACCGTGACGTTCGGGCCCGACGGTGTGACCGGCCACGACGACCACGTCGCCTGCTGGCGCCTCGCCACCCGGGCCTGGCTCG
>JAGQSS010000327.1 GCA_020439405.1 Ilumatobacter sp.
GAACGGGCTCGGCATCTCTCGGCAACCACCGACCTCAACTCCGCCGAGATCGCCATGCGGGTCGGCTACGCAAACGCCGAGACACTCCGCTCCCTCCTGCGCAGACAACGACGCCGATCGTGAGCCCAGCGCCACGCGCGTAGCCGGTGTAATAGAACTCCGTTCGGAACCGGAACCGGCACTGCGCGTCGATGCCGATGCGGCGTCCCTGGCTGACCACTCGACGCATGCATAGCGCAGCGATGTCCGCTCACGGCGTCTGGTGCTGTCACCTATTGTTCGGCGGCGACGGTCGTCGGAACTGCCCCCGAACGCCGGATCGGTGGCACGCAGTTCGACGACGGCGGACGGCATCTCAACCCACGCGAGAACTTCATTCTGCGCATGGACGGACACCCATATCACTCGGGGATGTACTCGAACCATCGAGATAGGCCGACGGGTCCGGCCGCGTCGGTGTTAGCCGATTTCGGTGCCGTCGGGGCGGTAGGTGTGCCATTCGCCGAGGGCGTCGCGGTGCACGGTGTAGCCGTGGTTCTTGGCTTGGTTGTGGCGTCGACATCGTGGGTTGCCGTTGCCGGGGTCGGTCGTGCCGCCCTTGGCGTAGTCGAGGGTGTGATCGGTGTGTGTTCGTTTGGTGCGGACCCGGCAACCCGGGTGCGTACATCGAGGGAACATCGCCCGCACCGCATCGCGCGCCGCGCCTTCGAACAAGCGTCGTTTGCGACCCCACTGGATCGGGACGCCCTGATCGTTCACGATCACGTACCGGATGTAGCCGGCGATCATCAACTGCAACACCGTCAACGGGTCGATCGGATCACCGTGTTCACTGTGACACACCCGGGCCGACTCGTGGACCGGCTGCGGGTCGGCGAACGGATCGCAGGAGCGTTCGGGCAACAGTTCGGCTTCGACCATGATGTCGGTGAACGTGTCGTGATCGACATGGATGTTCACCACCGGCTCGGGTGCTCTGGACCCCGGTGGCGCGGCGGCACCGTCGTGCAAGGCACGGGTCACGGCGTCGGCGCGACGCTGCGCCGGGGTGCGCGGCATCAGATGGGTGGCGGCGTCGTCGCCATAGCGTTCGACGGTCCACTCCCAATCGGTCAACCATTCGGCATCCAGATACTGGTCGAGAATCTCCCGGTTCGCCAATGCGTCGACCGGCCCCCACTGCACCGCCAACTCACCATCGTTGTCGCCGGCCGTCCAATGCGCGTCACGCGCCTCGTCGGCGCTGGTGGTGCGTTCATGCGCCGCCTTGGTATCGGCGCGCTGTTCCCACGAACGCACCTTGCGACACACCGTGTCGTACTCGCCACGTTCGGCCAGCGACGTGAAATAGCCGATCTCCGGATCGATCAGATCACCGATACGCGGGTTCGCCGCCGCCCTCGCGATCTCCACCACACCCGCCACCGACACATGACCATCGTGCAGCCGTTCACCCACATCAGGGAACCGCTCGACCAGACGGGCGACACGCATCCGGTTCTTGCACTCCGCGTCGGACCAATGCACCTCGGCCCGCAACAACCCCCACATCGACGCATGCTCATCGCCCCGGTACGTCTTGCGATCGTCGAGCTGCTGCAACACCAACGCCGTCTCGGCCTCGTTCCGACGGCGCTGCTCATCCAACTCGCGCAAACGGGCCAACAACGCAGCATCGCCAGCTGCCCCCACCCGCTCCACGACCTCGCCGAACATGCACCCCATTCTGACCAAGGGGTGCCACACAGTTTCCGGAGCGACGTCCTCGCGCCCGCGGGCGTCAGCGGAAGAGATCGCGGCTCGAGTCGCGGATGACGGGTGCCATGGTGGCCTCGTCGTCGAACTCGAATTCGTAGCCACGCACGACGGCGACCGGCACCCGGCTCGTGTTGCCTTTCACCAGCTCGCCGGCGGCGGCGAGCTCGTCCGCGACGCAGATCTCCTGGACGCGGAACTCGTGACCGTGCGGGTCGACCTCACCGATGTACGAACGCAACGGGTTGATCCCGGCGACGCCGATCGCGATGTCGGTCTGCCCCTCGCGCCACGGCCGACCGAACGTGTCGGTGACCACGACGGCGACACGGACCCCGAGTTCGGCGAATCGGTCACGCGCCCGGCGGGCCGACGCGTCGGGGTCGACGGGCAGGGTGAGGATGCGGTCGTGGGCGCCGCTCGACGATTGGTCGACGCCGGAGTTGGCGCACACGAACCCGTGCTTGGTCTCGGTGATCAGCACCGGGCCGATCTGGCGGACGATGCGGTTCGACTCGCGGAGCACGACCTCGATCACCCGTGGATCCTTCTCCCAGCGTTCTCCCCACTCGACCGCGAACGTCGACGGCATCACCTCGTCGAGCTCGACCGAGCAACCCTCGGCCTTCGAGACGATCTTCGACGTGATGATGACGACGTCGCCGTCGGCGAGGGGTTCGAGCGCCGCGATCATCGCAGCCAGGTCGGCACCGGGCTCGATCTCGGGCAGGCCGACGACGGGCAGGATCGACACACCGGACACGCGCCGCACCGTAGTCGGCGACCGGGCCACGGTCCGCGTCCTCGGTACCCTGTCGGCGTGTTGCACGTGTTCGCCACCTGGTCACCACGCCGCTGGCTCGCCGCTGCGGCCGGTGCCGCCGTGACGGCGCTGCTGATCGGCCTGCCGACCGACCTGATCCCCAACCCCGTCTTCGGCCGACAGATCGAGGCCGAGTGGTGGTCGATGCCGGTGCTCGTCGTCACGTCGGTGCTCGCCGGGCTGCTGTTCGCGACCTACGTCCGCAACGACACGTCGATGCCCGACGTGGGCGACGACGAACTCGACCGACCGGCGAAGACGGGTGGTCTCGGCGGTCTGATCTCGTTCTTCGCCGTCGGCTGCCCGACGTGCAACAAGGTCGTGCTGCTGGCCCTCGGCACGACCGGCGCGCTCGACTGGTTCGCGCCGGCCCAGCCGATCCTTGCCGTGCTGTCGATCGTCCTGCTCGCCTGGGCGCTCCGTGCCCGACTGCGCGGCGAGGTCGCCTGCCGGATTGCTGCCTGACGACGTCGCTCGGGGCAACATGGGGGCATGACGGCACAGGTCTCCGAGATTTTCGACCCGTCGGCGTGGACCGAGGTCCCCGGCTTCGACTTCCGCGACATCACCTACCACCGGGCCAACGACGTCGGCGCGGTGCGCATCGCGTTCGACCGTCCCGAGATCCGCAATGCGTTCCGGCCAAGCACGGTCGACGAGTTGTACACGGCACTCGACCACGCCCGCATGTCGCCCGACATCGGCTGTGTGCTGCTGACGGGTAACGGGCCGTCGCCGCGCGACGGCGGATGGGCCTTCTGTTCCGGCGGCGACCAGCGGATCCGCGGCAAGGACGGCTACAAGTACGCCGAGGGCGACACCGCCGAGACGATCGACCCGGCGCGGGCCGGGCGGCTGCACATCCTCGAGTGCCAGCGGCTCATCCGCTTCATGCCGAAGGTCGTCATCTGCGTCGTGCCGGGCTGGGCCGCCGGTGGCGGTCACTCACTGCACGTCGTCTGCGACCTGACGCTCGCGAGCGAGGAACACGCCCGCTTCAAGCAGACCGACGCCGACGTCGCCAGCTTCGACGGCGGCTTCGGGTCGGCCTATCTGGCTCGATTCGTCGGCCAGAAGTTCGCCCGTGAGATCTTCTTCCTCGGCCGCGAGTACACGGCGCAGCAGATGCACGAGATGGGCGGGGTGAACGAGGTCGTCCCCCATGCCGAACTCGAGGCGACAGCGCTCGAATGGGCCCGTGAGATCTGCGCGAAGAGCCCCACCGCGCAGCGGATGCTGAAGTACGCGTTCAACCTGGTCGACGACGGTCTGGTCGGTCAGCAGATTTTCGCCGGCGAGACCACCCGCCTCGCCTACGGCACCGACGAAGCCGCCGAAGGCC
>JAGQSS010000328.1 GCA_020439405.1 Ilumatobacter sp.
GTTGCCCAGAAGTTCGCCGGCTACTCCCTCGCCGAAGCAGACAACCTTCGTAAGGCCTGTCTGCCGGCCGGCACGCGGCTCCTCACCCGGAGTCGCGGCTACGTACCGATCGAGAAGATCATGTCGTTGAGCGATCGTCGGGTGCAGACGATCGACACCGACACGTCGGCGACGCGTCACGAGGTGGTCGACGACGTGTGGTCGGTCGGCGTGAAGGATGTGTGGCGTCTCACCACCGCCACGGGCCACACCATCGAGGCCACCGACGACCACAAGTTCCTGCTCGAAGGAGAGTGGGTCGGGCTCGGCTCGCTGGCACCCGGCGACCTCGTCGGTGTGGCCGGCCGCACCGTCACCCATGGCGGCGCCAAGGTCGATCCGGCCGACGTCGATCTGGCGGCGCTGCTCATCTCCGAGGGCTACCTACCCGATCCCGACGGCCCGCCGCGGACCGCTCACTTCACCAATACCGACCCCGAGCTGCTCGATACGTTCCGCGCTGCCTATGAGCGCCGTTTCGGGGAGCCACATCGTCGTGAGTGGACGTCCGAATCGGGTGTCACACAGCTGCGGCTGACCCGAGCCGAGCTGCGAGACCTCCGTCCGGTGATCGGCTCGTACGGCACCTCCGAGGCGAAGGTCGTCCCCGAACGGTTCGTGAACGCCCCGGCGGTCGCCGTCGAGCGCTTCCTCGGCCTGTACTTCTGCGCCGACGGCTGGGCCGACGCGAGCGGCGTGCACTATGCGTCGAAGAGCGGGGCAGTGGTGAGTTCCCTGAAGCGGATGCTGCTGCGCTTCGGCATCGTGGGCACGATCCGGTCGCGCGACATCGACGGACACGGTCGCCACTACACGTTGTCGGTGTGCGACAAGGGCCACGCCAAGGCGTTCGCGCGTGTCGTCGAGCCGCACCTCACCACCATCAAGTACGACAAGGTCCGCCACTGGCTGCACGAGTGGGCGAACACCGCCGGTGCCAGTGCCACCCAGATCGGTATCCCGACCTCGTTCGTTCGCAGCGAACTCGAGCGTCGCGTCGAGACCACGGGGCGCTCGAAGCGCTCGCTCGGCATCGACGGTGGTGGACTGCTGGGCACCCGCCTGGTGCACCGCAACACCCTCGACGGCCTGCTGTACTCCGAACGGCTCGAAGATCTCCGCACCGGCGACCTGTTGTGGGACACGGTGGTGTCGATCGAGTACGCCGGTCAGAAGGAATGCTTCGACTTCCAGATGGCGAACGGTGATCGGCCGTACGCCGTCGCCGAGGACTTCCTCGTCCACAACTGCGGCAAGAAGATCCGCGAGATGATGGCGAAGGAGCGCGACGCGTTCGAGGACGGCGTCGAGCGCACCGGGTACGGACGCGAGCTCGGCAAGAGCCTGTTCGACATCATCGAGAAGTTCGCCGACTACGCCTTCAACAAGAGCCACACGTTCGGGTACGGCCTCGTCACGTACCAGACGGCGTACCTGAAGGCCCACTACCCGGTCGAGTACTTCGCCTGCCTGCTCACGTCGGTCAAGTCGAACCTCGACAAGGCGGCGGTCTACCTGTCCGACTGTCGGTCGGCCGGCATCAAGGTGCTCACCCCCGACATCAACCGATCGGTGATGAACTTCGACGCGCTCGCCGCCGACAAGGTGCCCGCCGACGTCGCCCTGCCGATGGGCAGCCCCGGCGCGATCACCTTCGGGCTGTCGGCCGTCCGCAACGTGGGGGAGGGGCTCGTCGAGCAACTCCTGGCCGAACGACAGGAGAACGGCGAGTTCGCCGACTTCTACGACTTCGCCGAACGGGTGCCCGAACCGGTGCTCAACAAGCGGACGGTCGAATCGCTCATCAAGGCCGGCGCCTTCGACCGGCTCAACCACCCTCGGCGCGGATTGCTCGCCGGGTACGAACCGATCCTCGACACGACGATCGACCGTCGCCGCGAACGCGACCGCGGCGTCATGTCGCTGTTCGGCGACTGGAACGACGACGCACCCGCCGACGACGGCGGCGGCTTCGACGAACGGCTCCCGATCCCCGACATCGAGTTCGACAAGAGCGACAAGCTGCGCAACGAGAAGGAGATGCTCGGGCTGTACGTGTCCGATCACCCGTTGTTCGGCGTCGAGTCGGCGCTCAAGCGACGCGTCGAGCACTCCATCTCCGACCTCGAGACGATGGAGGACGGCGCCCAGGTCACGGTCGGCGGCGTGATCACGGGACTGGCCCGCAAGTTCACGAAGAAGGGCGACCAGATGGCCGTCTTCGTGCTCGAAGACCTCGAGTCGTCGATCGAGGTCACGGTCTTCCCACGCACCTTGCTCGAACAGGGACACAAGTTGCAGGACGACGTGATCGTGTCGGTGAAGGGCCGACTCGACAAGCGCGACGAGTCGCGGTTCGGTCTGATCGCCCAGTTCGTCGACGTGCTCTCCGGCCTCGGCGACGGCCCGGCCGCTCCGCTCCGGCTGCGGCTGCCCAGCCACACCCTCGACGAGCTGAAGATCCAGCGCCTCAAGCGCATCCTGCGCGATCACCCCGGCGACTCCGTCGTCCAGATCGACATCGGCCAGGGCCAGGTCGTCCGTCTCGCCGACGAGTTCCGCGTCGACGTCGACCGCGCCATCGGAGAACTCCGCATGGCCTTTGGCCACGACGCCGTCGAGCTGTAGGACCGCAGGACGGTATCCAACGCACGGCGAGGCAACTGGTCTGTTCCCGGTGCGTTGTGCGTCGGGGCGGGAACAGTGGCACAATGGAAGCTCCGAAATCGTCACGGAGAAGGGTTTCCATGCCGCTCGAAGTAGCCACCAACGACGCCGTTGCACTGACCGACGCCGATCTCGACGAGATGGGGTCGATGGAGGGTGCGTTCGACATCGGCGCGCTCTCCAAGGCGAAGGAGGACTGGGTGCTGGCCACCACCGCCCGCATCGACGGCAAGCTGCACGGGTTCATGTTCGCCACGCTCGAGCGGATCGGCGGCACCCCGTGCGTCCTGATCGGCATGCTGTCGGTCCGTCGCCACTCCAAGCGCGACACCGTCCTGCGCGGCCTGATGGGCGAGGCCTACCACCGAGCGCTGATGGCCTTCCCCGACGAAGACGTCGTCGTCGGCTCGCGCTTCGTCGCCGCCGACGGCCTCGAGGCCTTCGACAAGCTCGACGAGGTCACCCCCTCGCCCGGCACCCGTGCGGTGGGTGAGGAGCGCGCCTGGGGGCGCCGGCTCGCCAAGCGCTTCGCCGTCGACGGCAAGTACGAGGCCCAGAGCTTCGTCGCCAAGAACGCCCAGTCCGGCTTCCTCGACTTCGAGTCGTCGAAGCCCGAAGATCTCGACCCCGAGATCGTCGAGATGTTCTCGGTCGTCGACGCCGAGGCCGGCGACGCAATGGTCGTCTACGGCTGGACGATGGCCGAAGACCTCGTCAAGCACGGCGCGCGCTGACGCGACCGGTGTGACCGAGTTCGCCGACGTCGTCCGTCGGCGACGCATGACCCGTGCCTTCCGGCGCGACCCACTGCCCCCCGGAACGATCGAGCACCTCGTCGACCTGGCCGCTCGCGCCCCGTCGGCGGGCAAGACGCAGGGCTGGCACCTCGTCGTCCTCGAGGGCGCCGACACGGCCCGGTTCTGGGACATCACGTTGCCGCCCGAGCGCCGAGCGTCGTTCCGGTGGCAACGTCTGCTCGACGCACCGGTGATCGCGCTGCCCTTCGCCGACCCCGACGCCTACGTCGCCCGGTATGCCGAGCCGGACAAGGCGGCGACGGGCCTCGGCGAGGGCGCCGACGCCTGGCCGACGCCGTACTGGACGGTCGACGCCTCGATGGCCGTGATGACCCTGCTGCTCGCCGCCGAAGCCCGCGGGCTCGGCACCCTGCTGTTCGCCGTGTTCCAGGGCGAGGACGAGCTACGCG
>JAGQSS010000329.1 GCA_020439405.1 Ilumatobacter sp.
TTCGCCGGGACGCCGACCAGCCGGTACCAGCGCCTCTGTCAGCGGGCGCTCGAGTACATCCGGTACCACAACCGGCCAGAGTACGAGGCCATCGAACGGTGGTGCTCGAAGGAGGGACCATGACCATGACCGCTCCGACGACTCGCATCGTCGACTCCGGCACCTGCGGCTACGCCCCCGGCCGCCACGTCCTCCAGTACCGCCACGACGACATCTGGTCCGACGTCGGCGACCCGCACGACGACTACATCCAGGCGCTCGAAGCCGAGCGACGGCACCTCGCGGAACACACCGAGCTGGTCCGCTACGGCTACATCGACACGATGTCGTCGGCGGGCCGCCCGGTGCCGGTGAGATTCCACCCGCCCGACGTGGTCGCCGCCGCTCAGTGGGTGAACTTCTACGGCAACCCGAGCACGGTGCTCCGGATGCGCTGCGGCAGCTACATCTACCTCGTCGACGACTACGGGGCGATGAACGACCTCGGGCACGTCCGGGTGCGCCAGTCGGGCCGGCGCAAGGATCTGGCCTTCGACGCCACCCCCAGTACGTGGGACGGCTACAACGCCCCGGCGTGCCGATGCTCGATCTGTTCCACCGTGGAAGCATGAGGCCATGAACGCACTACTCGTCGCCATCCTGCTCTCGACCGCGCCGACGCCCCAGCCGGGCGACGTGTGGAACGGGATCCTGATCCCGGAGAACGCCACCAACATCGTCGTGTACGACGACTCCACCATCTCGTGGACGGAGGACACCCCGGTCACCGAATGGGTGGAGCCCGACGAGCTGGGCATCTGCATCGTCCTGCCCGGCCCCGGCAACCCGAACCCGCAGCCCGGCCCGGACTGCCCGGTCTACGACCCGGACGTCTACCGCCAGCCGGCCGCCGAAGGGGACCCGGATGTCGACCTCGACGGATGGGTGGACGGCACCGGGGGGCGGCCGATCTTCGACGTCCCCGGCATCACCTACGGCTCGATCCGAGCCCGAGACCACGCACAAGGAGAACCATCGTGGACACGAACACCGCAACCCTGATCGTCGAGCTCGCTCGAGCCATCGCAGCCCAGCCCGCGGCTCCGGCCGCCCCGGGGCAGTCGCCGCCGCCCCTCCCGTTCGATGGGATGACCGTCATCGTCCGGACCGTGACGATGATCTACACCGGCCGCGCCACGTCGGTCGGCAGTGGATGGATCCGGCTCGACGACGCCGCATGGATCGCCGACACCGGCCGCTGGGCGGCGGCACTCGCGACCGGCAAACTCAACGAGGTCGAGCCGTACCCGGGCGGCTGTTGGGTCAGGGCGTCGTCGATCGTCGACGTCGCCCCCTGGAGCCACGACCTCCCCCGGGGCACGAAGTGATCTTCGGCGCGCCGACCGTGACGTCGGGGTCGCGGTCGGGGTCGCGGTCGCGGTCGGGGTCGCGGTCGTGGTCGGGGTCGTGGTCGTGGTCGCGGTCGCGGTCGTGGTCGCGGTCGTGGTCGGGGTCGCGGTCGTGGTGAGCCACCTCAACGACCCCGGGCCGTCGCTCGCCGAGATGTTCGAGCCCGACAACATCGGCCGCACGCTCAACGACATGCGGCTGTGGTTCCGACTCCAGACCCCGCACGGCTGGCATCTGTCCGACCTCGTCCAGTTCGAGGAGTGGGCGGAACGCCACGCCATCGAGTACAACCGCGACGTCACCTGGACGTGGCTCGCCAAACAGTTCGACACCCGAAGGGGGGGGACGTGACCTACCTGTTCCAACACGGCGAGTTCGAGCTCATCGTCGGCAAGAACGTCGAGTACGACGTGACCGGATGGTCCGTCTACTGCGAGACCTGCCGCCACCACATCCCCAATCCCGACGAGGTGCGACACCATGACTGACCTGCGACCCGAGGACTTCGACATCGACTGGGAAGTCGCCCGAGACGAGATGAAGGCCGAACACGCGTCGACGACGAAGGTCGAGGTGGCCACATGATGTGGATGGCGATCGGTGTCGGCTGCACGATCGGTGCGGCCGGCATCGCCAGCTTCCTCGTCGGCTACACGGTCGGGCGCCGCGAAGGCGTCCAGGAGGAACGGAGGCGACATGTCGCTCGACGGTGACAGCTCCCGAGCGAACGGGACGATCCGGACGGCCGCCGGCACGATGCAGCGGATCGCCGCACGGGCGCTCAAGGAGGGCGACCACGTGCAGACCAAGACGGCGCGCGGCTTCACCCGCACCAAGACGGTCGACGTCCTGTTCTGGAACCGCACCCGAACCGAGATCCGGGCGGTGTGGACCGACGGCACCCCTTCCACCACCTTCCAGGGCCACGACGTCCTGACCGTCACGAGGAGGCAGCAGTGACCACCACCTACATCGCCATGATCGAACTCGAAGTCCACTCGGACGCCCCCGACGCGATCGTGTTCGCCGACGAACTCGACGACGTGATTCGCGAGATCGAGTTCCACGACCGCTGGCCGGACGGCCGCACCGCCAACGTCGTCGACTACCGGATCGTCGAGGTGAACACGTGAGCTGGGACGCCGCAGACGCCCTTCACATCTCCGACGACCGTGTCGGCGAGCTCACCGCGATCATCGACGACATCTGGATGGCGGCGAACACGGTCGCGGCATCGGCGGCCGACTTCTACGACTACGTCGCCACGCTCCTCGAACGCAACGGGTGGAAGCTGCTCGACTACGAGATGATGTGCCGCCTCCACAACACCTACGGCATCGACGACCTGGATGAGCTCGCCAAGCGCGCTCCGCGGTTCGCCGCCCGGCTGCGCTCCACGCACACCCCACCGCCGCACTGCCGGTGCTCGTGCGGTGAGGACGAGGACGAGGACGGAGACGGAGACGACTGTTGCGGATGCCCGTGCCACCTGGAGGGACGATGAGAGCGTCGACACCACCGCCCGAATGGCCCGAGGACGGCCACTGCCACGAGTGCAAGGCCGGGTCGCCGCTCCGCGTCCGCGAAGGCGGATACGAGCGGCGCTGGCACGTCACCGTCGAGGACGGCGTCTCGTTCCTCGACGAGATCGGCTTCGACGGCGAGGGCGGCGACGGCGAACTGATCGCCTACTGCCCGACGTGCCTGACCGACTACCAGCCGCCCGACAACATCGAGTACGCCTGAGGAGGCCCGCATGGACGACAGCACGCGCTACGACTTCACGAACGAGGATCTGGACGACCTGGAACGCGCGCTCGTCGCCGGTTCCATCGACGTCGACGACCTCCGTCACCTCATCCACGGGGAGCAGATCCTGTGGGTCCTCGAATCGCAGAGCGCCGTCGCCGCCCGGATCCGCCGGCGCATGAAGGTCAGGACCCGTCTCCAGACCTGCACTGGGGACGCCGTCGTCGACGAACTCCTGTCGCCGGAGGACATCGCCAGGACGGTCGGCGAGGTTCTCGCCCGCGGCGAGATCCCGAAGATCGTCACCATCCAGATGTGAAGGAGGCCCACATGGGCATGACCATCGACCAGATCCGCGAACGCCTCGACTCCATCGAGATCCGAGCCGCAGCCGGCTACGCGGCCGCCCAGCTCCACGAACGGGGGAGCGCCAGCGTGGTGCTCTGCCCGAACGACGGGACCCGCTACGACATCATCATCGTCGACCGGGCCGGCTCGTACGTCAGCGAAGGCGAGCATCACCCCCGCGACTTCATGGTCGCCACCACCGTCGAAGGCGGTGCCTGCTACCAGTGGCGGGGCGTCCCGATCCACCCGGACTACGCCGCCGAGAAGTGGGGCCACGACCGGACGTGGACCGGGGTCGTGTTCGCCGACTTCCTGACCCTCGTCGCCGAGGAGCTCGACCGACTGGACGCCACGGCATGACCGTCCATCTCGCCAGCCTGCTGCGCAGCGGCAGCCTCGTCCAGCAGATCTGGACGACCC
>JAGQSS010000032.1:0-6239 GCA_020439405.1 Ilumatobacter sp.
AGGGCCGGGACGTAATGGGTGAGCACGAGGGTGCCGACGCCCGCTCGGGCGGCGGTCGCGCCCGCTTCCTCGGGCGACGAGTGGTAGTCGAGGGTGTCCTGCATCCGTTGCAGCGGGATGGTGGCGATCACGTTCTTGCGGATCACGGTGTGGACGAGGGCGTCGGCGCCGTCGCACAGTCGGTCGAGGCCGTCGCACGGCACGGTGTCGCCGGCCAGCACGACCGACGCACCATCGTGGTCGATCCGATACCCGACCGACGGCTCGACCGGCTTGTGGTCGGTCGGCGCACAGGTCAGACGCACGCCGGTGCCGATGTCGATCGGTCCGTCGGTGACCTCGACGACGGTGACCGGCGGCGGCTCGGTCAGATCGGCGTGGTGGGCGATCCGGTAGGCGATGTCCGGTGCCAGCGCAGCGAGCAGATGGTCGACGACGTCGCGGGTCCCGACCGGGCCGACGATGGTGAGCGGGTTCGGCGTGAACGACAGAACCCACCGGCTGGTGATCACGTCGTTCAGGTCGGTGATGTGATCGCTGTGGAGATGGGTGATCAGGACGGCGGTGATCTGGCCGGCGCCGACGCCGCATGCGGCGAGCCGCATCAGGACGCCGCGGCCGGCGTCGACGAGGAGGTGTTCGTCGCCGGCCGAGACGAGCGTCGCGGGTCCGGCACGGTCGGGTGAGGGCATCGGGCTGCCGGTGCCGAGAAGGGTGATCGTGATCATTGTTGCGCCATCTGTTGTCGGGCCCGTGCGGCCGCCGCGTCGGCGGCCTCCCGGGAGAGGAGTCGGATCTCGACCGAGTGGAGGCGCCCACCGAAGGGGAACGGGGCCGCGTAGTGGGTCGAGACGGGTGAGCCGTGGTCGTACCCGACCGACGAGCCCACCGAGGAGATCATCCGCATGAAGAACGGGATGTCGGCGGTGCCGGCGGGTCGCCCGTCGACCGACAGTTCGACGAGGCCGGTCTGGCCGTCGGTTCGTCGGAGCGAGACGGTCAGGGTCGAGTCGCCCGTCGGCACCGGAATGGCGGACGTGACGATCGTGTGGTCGTCGAACGCGTTGTAGTCGACGACGAGACGGTCGTCCTGGACGAAGATCGAGATGCCGGCGTTCTCGGTGCCGGTGGCGTACAGCACGCCTTCGTCACCGGGTTCGCGGGTGACGGTGGCCGTCAGGTCGAACGAGCGGCCGCCGATCGACGCCGCCGCCTGGGCCGGGATCGGCGACATGGGCGGCCGGTACAGGTACCGACGGTCGACCGGGTGCGGCGACCGGTCGCGGAAGCGGGCGCCGAAGAGCTCGAAGCCCCGGTCGTCGAGCGGGAGCACGCCGTGTCGTTCCGCTTCGTCCCACCAGAGCCCGATCAGGTGCTGGAGCGTGTCGGGGCGGTCGGCGGCGAGGTCGTGGCATTCCGACCAGTCGTCGTCGAGGAGGAACAGCTCCCACGGTTCGGTGTCGTAGTCGGCGCCGACCTCGTGCCGACAGACCGCCTTCCACCACTGCCCGTCGAGGCAGGCCACGAGCGCCCGGCTGCCCATCATCTCGAAGTACTGGAGGGTGTTGGCGGCCGGCGCGTCCGCCGCCTGCAGGACCGAGGCGAAGGAGTGGCCGGTCACCGGCTGCTGTTCGACGCCGCGCCGGGTGGCGGGCGGGGTGACGCCGACGAGTTCGTAGAGGGTCGGGGCGATGTCGGCGACGTTCGCGAACTGGTGCCGCAGGGTGCCCGCCTGGTCGGCGGCGACACCGTTCGGCCAGTGGACGATCATCGGGACGTGGACGCCGCCCTCGTGGGTGTTCTGCTTGTACCACCGGAACGGCGTGTTGCCGCACTGGGCCCAACCCCACGGGTAGTTGGTGTGACTGTGCGGGCCGCCGATGTCGTCGATGCGCTCGATCGCCTCGTCGGGCGTCTCGAGGATGAGGTTGAAGAACTTCATCTCGTGCATGACGCCGTAGGGGCCGCCCTCCTGCGACGCGCCGTTGTCGGCCAGCACGACGAGGATCGTGTCGTCCAGTTCACCCATCGAACGCAGCCCCTCGACGAGCCGGCCGATCTGGTCGTCGGTGTGGTCGAGGAACGCGGCGAACGCCTCCTGCAGGCGTGCCGCGAGTCGTCGCTGGGTGTCGGGCAGGTCGTCCCACGCCTCGACGCCCGGGTTGCGGGGTGCCAGGTCGGTGCCGGGCGGCACGAGGCCGAGTTCGAGTTGGCGTTCGAAGCAGCGCTCACGATGGACGTCCCAGCCGTCGTCGTACCGGCCCCGGTAGGCGGCGAGGTAGTCGGCGGGCGCCTGGTGCGGCGCGTGGGTGGCGCCGAACGGGAGATAGGCGAAGAAGGGACGGTCGGGACGGACGCCCTTCGAGTCGCTGATCATCTTCAGGAGCTGGTCGACCAGGTCTTCGCTCAGGTGGTAGCCCTCGTCGGGCTTGGCCGGTGGCTCGATCGGGTGGTTGTCGGCGACGAGGTCGGGGTGAAACTGATCGGTCTCACCCTCGAGGAACCCGTAGAAGCGGTCGAAGCCGCGCGAGAGCGGCCAATGGTCGAACGGTCCGGCGGCCGAGCACTGGTCCATCGGGGCGAGGTGCCACTTGCCGGCGCAGAACGTGGCGTAACCGGCATCGTGGAGCACCTCGGGAAGGGTCGCGGCGTCGGGAGCGATGTGACCGAGCTGGTGCGGGAAACCCGTGCTCCAGTTGGAGACGCCCCGCATCCCGACCGCGTGTTGCGAGCGACCGGTGAGCAGCGACGCCCGCGTGGGCGAGCACAGCGGCGTCACGTGGAAGTTGGTGAACTGGAGACCGTTCGCTGCGAGCGCGTCGATGTTCGACGTGTCGATGTCGGACCCGTAGCAACCGAACTGGCCGAACCCCGTGTCGTCGAGCAGGACGACGACGATGTTCGGCGCCCGTTC
Organism: Ilumatobacter sp.; assembly: GCA_020439405.1. Taxonomy (GTDB): domain Bacteria; phylum Actinomycetota; class Acidimicrobiia; order Acidimicrobiales; family Ilumatobacteraceae; genus Ilumatobacter. The sequence continues at coordinate 2,915 of JAGQSS010000032.1, forward strand.
GCCCGGATGCGGCGGTTCGGTGAACGATGGCGTCGACTCGGCCAGTGTGCGACCGATGGTGCCCTCGAATGTCATGGACGGCTGCCCCCTCGTGTGTCGCCGACGCAAACATCTTGCATTGTGAGAGTCCGACTGTCAATATGTTGTGACATGGGGACTCGCAATAGTTCGCAGAGCCGGACGGGCGACGATCCGGGCGTGGTCGAGCCGGCCGTCGACGGTCGGCGCCGGCGCCGCGAACTGGGCCGGATCGCCGTGGTCGACGCCGTGATCGATCTCATCCTCGACGGTGGCGGCCCGCCGACGGCGGAGCAGATCGCCGATCGGGCCGACGTGTCGGTGGCGTCGGTGTACCGATACTTCGAGTCGCTCGACGAACTGCGTCGGGTCGGGGTGCAGCGCTACTTCGAACGGATCGATCACCTGATCGCCATCCCCGACATCGGTGTCGGCCCGCTCCCCGACCGGATCGACGCACTGGTCGGTGCCCGGCTCGACTTCTATCGGTCGACCGAACCGATCAACCGGATGTCGCGACACCAGGCACCCGACGTCGCCGAGATGCGCACCACCCTGCAGCGGGTGCGGGCCACCCTGGCCGACCAGATCGCCCAACACTTCGCGCCCGAACTGGCCGACCTGACCCCCACCGCCAAGCGTGACCGTGTCGCCGTGATCGCCGCCCTCACCTCGTTCGAGGCCTGGGATCTCCTCCACGACCAGGGCCTCGACCGAGCCGCCATCCGCCGAGCCTGGCGCACCCACCTCACCCTCCTCCTGGTCGGTTGATGTCAGACCAGAACCGACCGGACAAGATGGGTGACGTCACAGCGACCTGGTCGGTTCTGGTCTGACATCAACCGACCACCACCGACCACGACCGACAGGGGGACGTCATGGGGAACATCGGGGTGTACAGCACCGCTACCGAGATGCTGGGGGCACTCGAACGCGGCGAGGTGACGAGCGTCGAGCTGGTCGAGATGCAACTCGCACGGATCGACGAGGTCGACGGCGACCTCAACGCGATCGTCGTCGACACACCCGACCGGGCCCGGGAGGCGGCGCGCGACGCGGACCGGCGACGCGCCGACGGCGACACCGCTCCCCTGCTCGGCCTGCCACTCACCCTGAAGGAGTCGACCCGCGCCGCGGGTCTGCCCCAGTCGGCCGGCATTCCCGCCTACGCGGGGTTCGCGCCCGACACCGACGGCATCGTCGCTCGCCGAGTGTTCGAGGCGGGCGGCTGCCTGCTCGGTACGACGAACATCCCGTTCGCGCTCAGCGACTGGCAGGCCGACAGCGCGGTCTACGGCCGGACGAACAACCCGTGGGACCTCGGCCGGTCGCCGGGCGGCAGCACGGGCGGGGGCGGCGCCGCATTGGCGACCGGGATGACACCGCTCGAGATCGGCAGCGACATCGGCGGGTCGATCCGGGTCCCGGCGGCGTTCTGCGGGGTCTACGGCCACCGCCCCACCGAGACCGCGATCCCCAGGTCGGGTTCGTTGCCGCCCCACGATCTCGACAACCCCGCTGCGATCATGGGCGTGCAGGGCCCGCTCGCCCGATCGGCGGCCGATCTCGAGTTGATGTTCGACGTGGTCGCCGGCCCGGTCCGCCTGGAAGACCGGGCGTGGCGCCTCGAGGTGCCACCGGCACGCCACGAGACGCTCGACGGGTTCCGCGTCGCCGTGATGCCGGACATCCCGTTCGCCACACCGTCGCGTGCGATGCGTGCCTCGGCCGACAGCCTGGCCGGCTTCGTGAGCGACGCCGGCGCTCGCGTGGGCCACGCCATGCCGTCGTTCGACGCCGAGCAGTACTTCCACGACTATCTCGCCACCCTGATGCTGATCACCACCCAGGGCCTGAGCGAGGACCACCGCCGCTCGGCGGCGGAGCGGATGATCGCGACGGGTGACCCGACCGAGATCGCCCGCGCCCGCGGCATGACGATGTCGGCGGCCGATTTCCTCCAGCTCCTCGACCGACGCGAGGCCGCTCGTTGGGCGTGGGACGACTTCTTCGAGGAGTGGGATGTCCTCGTGTGCCCGACGGCGATCGATGCCGCCTTCCCCCACACCGAGGGCCGGTTCGACGAGCGGACGCTCGAGATCGACGGCGAGACGGTGCCGTACCACCACATGGTCGTCTACCCCATGTGGGCGATCTTCGCCGGCCAGCCGGCGACGGCGTTCCCCGGTGGCCTCGACCCTCGAGGACTCCCACTCGGCCTGCAGGCGATCGGCCCGTACCTGGAGGACCGCACCACGATGCGCTTCGCCGGCCTTGTCGAGGAGTGGAACGGGTTCGTTCCCCCGCCGGCGTTCACCTGAGCCGACACGGCCGACCGGATTCAAGATGTCGTGGCACAGCGCCGACAAACGACGGTGGACGCTCGGACCGCCCGACTAGCGTCGACGTCGGCGAGGAAAGGGAGTGGAACCGGATGGCATCTGGTGGGAACGCTATGTCGAGTCGAGGAGCGATGGCATGAAGTCCGCAGCGATCATCGGCGACGCGTCGCTGACCGGTCAATGCGTCGAGATCGCCGTCCAGCACGGCCTCGATGTCGTGCTGGTCGCGACGGCCGATCCCGGCACGGGAGCGCTGGCCGAACGCCATGGCATCCCGACGTATTCGTCGTCGGACGACCTCGCTGAACTGCTCGATCGGCACCCGGCCGACGCCTTGTTGAGCATCGCCCACCTGCGACTCGTCCCCGAAGCGGCCCTCGCCCGGGTCGGGACGGCGATCAACTTCCACGACGGTCCGCTGCCCGACTACGCCGGCCTGAACGTCACCTGCTGGTCGATCGTCAACGGTGAACGTCGTCACGGCATCACGTGGCACCGCATGACGGCCGCCGTCGATGCCGGCGCGATCGTCGAGGAGCGGCGATTCGACATCGCCGAGCGCGAGACTGCCTTCTCACTGAACGCCCGATGTTTCGAATCGGCGCTCGAGAGCTTCCCCACGGTGGTCAGGTCCCTGCTCGACGACGATGTGGCCGGTCGCCCCCAACCCGAACGGACCCGACCGGCGTTCCGACGAATCGATCGACCGGTGGTACTCGTCGACGGGCACGGTTCGGCTGCCGACCTCGACCGCTCGGTGCGTGGACTCACCCTCGGCGCTCTGGTGGTCAACCCGATGGGCTCGGTGAAGCTGGTCGGGCCCGAGGGTGCGGTCGTGGTCAACCAGACCCAGCTCGCAGGCGGTCCCGGCCCGGTCGTCGGCATGCTCGCTGCCGAGGGAGGCGCTGTCCGGCTGACGACGGTCGATGCCGATGTCCTCCTGCGTACCGAGTCGGCATCCGGTG
>JAGQSS010000032.1:6249-6951 GCA_020439405.1 Ilumatobacter sp.
CGCTGCCGAGGGAGGCGCTGTCCGGCTGACGACGGTCGATGCCGATGTCCTCCTGCGTACCGAGTCGGCATCCGGTGCCCCACTCGACGGGGCAGGCGCCCTCGGTGCGATCGGCTTGGCAAGCGGTGATCTCCTCCCCGACCCGTCGCTCGATCGAAGCGCACTCGAGTCGATCGATCGTGAACTCGCGGCAGCCGAACCCGGTTGGGTCGAGCGGATCATCGCGACCGCCGACGGCGACGAGGACGCTCATGAGCGATCCGACGGCCCACATCGCACCATCACTCGGGCGCTGCCCGACGCAGCCGACACCGACGCCGTACTCGCGGCGGTCACCCTGTGGGCACGTCGGGTGCGCGCCGCCACGTCGATCAGCGTCACCGATGCCCGCGCCCGGCAGCGCATGGACGGCCTGGCACATCTCGTGTCGCCACCGTTCGCCGCGATCGGCACGGACGACGCAACCGATCTCGCCGCCTACGCCCGTGTTGTGCGCAGGTCGGCCGACATCGCGCTCGCGGCAGGCCCGTTCCTCACCGACCTCGTCGGTCGGATCCCGTCGGTGCGCGGCCGGTCGATCGACCCGGACATCGCGGTCCGGCTCGACGACGACGGCCCCGCGCCACACGCGGCAGCGGTGACGGTCGCCGTCGGCTCCCGGACCTGGTCGGTGTGCGCTCGCACCGACGACGTCGACCGCGT
>JAGQSS010000032.1:7051-20718 GCA_020439405.1 Ilumatobacter sp.
CACGCGGCAGCGGTGACGGTCGCCGTCGGCTCCCGGACCTGGTCGGTGTGCGCTCGCACCGACGACGTCGACCGCGTCGCGGACCAGATCGAGGCAGTGCTCGAGTCGTTCACGACAGCACCGACGATGCACGTCGACGAGGTGGAGGTCTGCGGTCGTGAGGACCGTGCATTGTTCGATCGCGTGAACCAGACCTCGGTCGAGTTCGACTCGACCGAGACGATCGATCAGCTCTTCCGGCGGTGCGCCGAGGCGAACCCGACGGCGCTCGCCGTCACGGCGTCAGGACGGTCGGTCACCTACGGCGAGCTGCGCGCCGACGTCGACGTGTTCGCCGCCCGGCTGGCCGCCGTGGGCGTCGGGCGTGGCGACACGGTGGGGATCGCCCTCGACCGTTCGATCGACATGGTCCGATCCGTACTCGCCGTCCTGCAATGCGGTGCCGCATACGTGCCTCTCGACCCCTCGTACCCGCTCGATCGGCTCCAGCACATGGTGTACGACAGCGGGACACGAGTCGTCGTGGCCGACGCCGACGCCGTCCATGTGGATGATCTCGGCGATGTGCTGGTCGTTCATCCCGATCTCGACGCGTCGGGTGCGTCGCCGGCGGAGATCGGTGGTCACGACGGCACCGACCTCGCGTACGTGATCTACACGTCGGGCTCGACCGGCATGCCCAAGGGCGTGATGCTCGAGCACCGCAACGTGGTCAACTTCTTCATTGCCATGGACGAGGTGATCGACCACGATCCGCCCGGCGTCTGGCTCGCCGTCACGAGTCTGTCGTTCGACATCAGTGTCCTCGAGCTCCTGTGGACCCTGACCCGTGGTTTCCACGTCGTCGTGTCCGGCGACACGCGCGCAGCACGGGGCCCGGCCGGGCCGACCCGGCCGACGTCGATGAGCCTGTTCTACTTCGCGGCCGGCGACGAGACGGCGAGAGGTGGTTACCGCCTCTTGCTGGAGAGTGCTCGCTGGGCCGATCAGCAGGGCTTCGAGGCGGTGTGGACGCCGGAACGTCACTTCCACGAGTTCGGCGGCGCATATCCCAACCCGTCGGTGATCGGGGCGGCTCTGGCTGCGTCCACCGAACGGATCGCGATCAGGGCCGGCAGCGTCGTCGCGCCGCTGCATCAGCCTCCTCGAATCGCGGAGGAATGGGCCGTCGTCGACAATCTGTCGGGCGGCCGGGTCGGCATCTCGTTCGCTCCCGGCTGGCAGCCCGACGACTTCGTCCTGAACCCCGGCGCCTACGCCGGTGCCCGCGAGTCGCTCCCGGCGACGATCGAGACCATCACGTCGTTGTGGCGTGGCGACACCGTCACGTTGCCCGGTCCGGACGGTCGACCGGTCGATGTACGAACCCTGCCTCGACCGACCCAGCCCGAGCTGCCCGTCTGGCTGACGTCGGCAGGCACGCCGGAGACGTTCGAACGAGCGGGGCAACTCGGCATGAACGTGCTCACCCACCTGCTCGGTCAATCGCACGAGCAGCTCCGTCAGAACATCGATCGGTACCGGCAGGCATGGCACGCCGCAGGTCACGCAGGCGAGGGCCACGTGACCTTGATGCTGCACACCTACCTCGACCGCTCGGCCGACGACGCGAAACGAGTCGCCCGAGCACCGATGAAGTCGTACCTGTCGACAGCGACCGGCCTCATCAAGAACATGGCCTCGGCCTTCCCGACCTTCACCGCCCGCGCCGCCGGTTCGAGCGCCGACGAGGCGTTCCGCTCGCTGACACCCGACGAACTCGACCAGTTGCTCGAGATGGCCGCCGATCGCTACCTCGACACGAGTGGTCTGTTCGGCACGGTCGACGACGCCGTTGAGACGATCTCGGCCTGCTCGGCGGCGGGCGTCGACGAAGTCGCCTGCCTGGTCGACTTCGGGATCGACGACGACCGCGTGCTCGATTCGCTACCGCTCCTCGGTGAGGTCCACGACATCGTCCGTCGCGGTCCGACCACCACAGAGCCCGAAGGTTTCGCGACGCTGGTGCGCCGCCATGGCGTCACCCATCTGCAATGCACGCCGTCACTGGCGACGATGTTGACCGCTGATCCGGTCGATCGCGCCGCGCTCGAGCACGTCGGTCACCTGATGCTGGGCGGCGAAGCGCTCCCGACGGCACTGGCGGCCGAGCTCAGGGGGCTCCTGCCGGGTCGATTCACGAACATGTACGGTCCGACCGAGACGACCATCTGGTCGTTGGTCCACGAGATCGACGAGGCGCCGACCGGGACGGTTCCGATCGGACGACCGATCGCCAACACCGCGATCTCGGTGCTCGACGAGCGTGGCCGTCACTGCCCGGTCGGAACGTTCGGCCAGCTGCACATCGGCGGCGCCGGGGTCGCACGCGGCTATCACGAGCGCGACGAACTCACCGCCGAACGCTTCGTCGAGCGCCCCGGAACCGGTCGGACCTACGCCACCGGCGACGTGGTGCGGCTCCGCCCCGACGGCGTCGTCGAGTTCGCCGGCCGGACCGACCACCAGGTGAAGATTCGCGGCCACCGCGTCGAACTCGGCGAGATCGAGGCGCATCTCGACCGCCTGCCGGAGGTCGCGACGTCGATCGTCGTGGCCGCCCGCTCCACCGCCGGGGATCCGCGCCTGATCGGCTTCGTCCTTCCTACGGCCGGGTCGATCGATGTGGAGGCGGTACGCACCGCCTTGGCCGACGGCCTGCCCGACGCGTACGTACCGTCGCGGCTCGTCGTCGTCGACGCGTTCCCACTGACGCCGAACGGCAAGACCGACCGCAACCGCCTGATCGACATGGCCGACGACGCGCTCCGGACGACACCAGCGAGCGAGGCACCCTCCTCGTTCGACGGGGTGGAGGCGATCGTCGCCCAGGCGTGGATCGACGAGTTGGGCCATCAGGTCGGGCGCGACGACAACTTCTTCGAGATCGGCGGCAACTCGCTCCTGGCGGTGTCGGTCTACAAGCGCCTGTGCGATCGCATCGCCGTTCCGCTGGCGCTCACCGATGTGTTCCGGTTCCCGACGGTGCGAACGCTCGCCTCCCACATCGCCACCGCGACCGGTGGCACCGGTGACCAGGGGCCGGATCAGGCGACCGACCGAGGCGCCCGACGGCGCCAGGCACTGCGGAGGCGCGGGTGAGCGCACAGCCGATCGATGACACCGATGTCGCGATCGTCGGCATGTCGGGCCGGTTTCCCGGCGCACGGGACGTCGACGAGTTCTGGCGGCGGATCGTTGCCGGCGACGACTGCCTCGTCGATCTCGACCCCGAGCAGTTGATTCGCGACGGCCTCGATCCGAGACAGGCACGGGATCCCGATCGCGTGTTGCGCGACGGACTGATCGACGACGTCGCCGGGTTCGACCGCGAGTTCTTCGGGATCGGATCCCGAGATGCGGCACTCATGGACCCGCAGCACCGCCACTTCCTCGAATGCGCCTGGGAGGCACTCGAATCGGCCGCCCACGTGCCCGAACGGTTCGACGGTGCCATCGGCGTGTTCGCCGGCTGCGGCATGAACACCTACCTGCTCGAGAACCTGCTCACGAACCCCGACCTGGTCGACGATGTCGGCTGGTTCCTGCTCCGCCACACCGGGAACGACAAGGACTTCCTCGCGACGTCGTTGTCGTATCGGCTCGGGTTGCGCGGGCCGTCGGTCAACGTCCAGACCGCGTGTTCGACGTCGCTCGTCGCGGTGCATCTCGGCGTCCAGAGCCTGTTGTCGTTCGAGAGCGACCTGGTGCTCGCCGGCGGCGTGACGATCGAGTTCCCGCACGGCACCGGGCACGTTCACCGCGAAGGGGAAATCCTCTCACCGTCGGGACGCTGCCGGGCGTTCGATGCCGAGTCGGACGGGACGGTGCTGACCGGTGGCATCGCGGTGGTCGCGCTGCGCCGCCTCACGGACGCAATCGACGATGGCGACCCCGTGCTCGCGGTCATCAAGGGGTCGGCGATCAACAACGACGGCGAGCGCAAGGTCGGCTTCCTCGCACCGAGTGTCGACGGGCACGCCGACGTGGTGCGCGAGGCGCTCTCCGTGTCGGCGGTCGACGTCGACACGATCGGCCTGCTCGAGGCACACGGCACCGGAACAGCGGTCGGGGACCCGATCGAGGTCGCCGCACTCACCGCCGCTTTTCGAAGTTCGACCGACCGGACCGGCTTCTGTCGCCTCACGTCGACGAAGCCGAACATCGGCCACCTCGACACGGCCGCCGGCGGAGCGAGCCTGATCAAGGCCGTTCAGGCCCTGCGACACGCAACCCTGCCGCCGCTCGCCAACCACACCGCTCCGAGCCCGCTCCTCGACCTCGATCGGACGCCGTTCGTCCTGTCGGCGACCGCCGCACCCTGGGTGGTCGACGGAGCGCCCCGACGTGCCGGCGTCAGCTCGCTCGGGGTGGGCGGCACGAATGCACACGTCATCGTCGAGGAGGCGCCGGCGAGCCGAGAGGTCGCCGCCGGCCGGCGTCGCCAACCACTCCTCATCTCCGGCCTCGGGCGCCAGGCCGTCGACGATGCGGTCGAGCGACTCGCGTCCTTCTTCGAGCGGCACCCCGACGCCGACGTGGCCGACGTCGCGAACACCTTGTCGACGGGGCGACGGGCGATGCCGGTGCGGCGTGTCGTGACCGTGACCGACGCCTCGACGGCGGCGGCCGAGTTGCGCGATCCGGATCGCCGTCACCGCCACGTGGCCGAGGCCCCGACCGAGACACCACCGATCGTCTTCACCTTCCCGGGTGGCGGCTCGCAATACGTGGGGATGGGCGCGAACCTCGACGAACGATTCGCCGTGTTCCATCGGACACGTGCCGAGGGAGCCACGCTCGTCCGATCGCTCGGCGGCGTCGATCTCGAGCCGCTGTTCGACAGATCGGCCGACCCGCATCTCCTCGAGCGCCCGACGGCATCGCTGCCGGCGGTGTTCGTCACATCGGTCGCGATGGCGCGCCAGTGGATGGCGTGGGGGGTCGAACCCGACGCGATGATCGGCCACAGCCTGGGCGAGTACGTGGCTGCGCATCTGGCAGGCGTCCTCTCGTTCGAGGACGCGATGATGCTCGTCGTCGAACGTGCTGCGCTGATGGAACGCGCCTCGGGCGACGACGCAGCGATGCTCGTCGTGTCGGCGCCGACCGACGAGGTGCTCCCCGGTCTGCCCGACACGCTCTCGCTCGCGACCGTCAATGCCGACGACGAATGCGTGATCGCCGGGCGAGACGACGACATCGCCGCCTTCGAGGGCGCACTCCGCCGGCGGGGGATCGACACGACGCGCATCGCGCTGTCCGCCGCCGCACACAGCGCGCTGCTCGACCCCGTCCTCGACGAGTTCGAGAAGGTCGTCCGCTCGGTCGACCTGCACCGGCCGCAACGTCCGTACGTGTCGAACCTGACCGGCACGTGGATCACCGATGCGCAAGCCACGGACCCTTCGTATTGGGTCGATCATCTCCGTCACACCGTCCGATTCCGCGACGGACTCCGAACGGTTCTCGAGCCGGCCGGCGGTGTCGTGGTCGAGTTCGGTCCGGGCAACGCCCTGTCGTCGTACGCACGACGGACCGGACTCGCGACCGGGGCGATCCCGACCCTTCGCCATCCCGACGACGCCATCGACGACACGAACCACACGATCACGGCATTCGCCCGGCTCTGGACCTTCGGCGTCGACGTCGACCTCGAGCCGCTCATCGGACCCGACCGGCGCCGCGTGCGACTTCCCACGTACCCCTTCCAACACGAACGGTGCTGGATCGAACCCGGTGCTGCGAGACGGGAGCGCGCCGACCGGACCGCCGAACGTCTGGAACGGATCGACGACCCCGCTGCGATGACATGGCGACCGTCGTGGCGACAGGTCGACCGCGCCCCGGCGGGAACCTCGTCGGTCACGTCGTGGCTCGTCGTCGGGAGCGGACGCGCCGACGAGGTGGCGAGTGAACTGGCCCGACGTGGGCGTCGGGTGCAGGTCGCTTCGACCTTCGACGAAGACGACCACCGTGGTGCCGATGGCATCGTCTTCGTCGGGGGCGGCGACTACGACGAGCAGTACGAGCGGTGGGTGACGCAGATGCGACATGCCGTGAAGGTGCTCGGCCGATCGGACCAGGGCAGATTGGTGGCGCTGACGACACGCGCCTGGGGCGGGCCGGTACAGGCCGACGACGCGGCCGGGGCACTGGCGGCCGGCTGTGTGCTGGTGGCTCCCGCCGAGATGCCCGGCCTGTCGACCGCGCTCGTCGACGACGACGGAGCGGTCGACATCGCCCGCATCGTCGACGACATCGAGACGGCGAGCGGGCTCGTCTCGTACGAATCGGGCGTTCGGCGCGTCCCGCACCTCCTCCACGAACCACCGCCACCCGCCGAGCGTGCACCGGCCATCGACGGCACGTGGATCATCACCGGCGGACTCGGAGAGGTGGGCGGCACCCTCGCCGAGTACCTGGCCCGGCGCGGCGCGCGTCTCGTGCTCGTGACCTCCTCCCCCCTCCCGAGCCCGGCGGAGCACGATCAGTACCTCCGGACTCATGCGATCGACGATCCGACGAGCCGCAAGATCCGACGGCTCCGGCATCTCCGAGCGATTGGGAGCGACGTCTCGGTGCTCGTCGCCGATCTCGACGTGCCCGGCGCCGCCGCAGCACTGCTCGACGGCGCCGAGGCGGCCGTCGGTTCGATCGACGGTGTCGTCCATGCAGCGGGTCGGCTCCACGATCAGCTGATCGAGATCGCCGACGACGACACCATCCGGTCCGTGATCGACCCGAAGGCACGCGCCGCGGTCGAATTGGCGACCGAGCTCGAGGCACGAGGGGTTCCGCGCTTGATCCTGGTCTCCTCGACCAGCACCCGGCTGGCACCGGCCGGCCAGGCCGCGTACGTCGCTGCGAACGCGGTCCTCGACGCTCTGGCCGGGCGGCACGACGGGCTCGACGTGACGACGATCGGTTTCGGCATGTGGGCGGGTGCGGGCATGGCGGCCGACACGGCGCTTCGGCGCCACGTCGGCGCCGGCACCGCGTCCGGCATGTCGCACCCCGTTCTCGGCGAACGGATCGAACAGCACGATGGCACGGTGACATCCTGGGGGACGCTCACGACCGAACATCACTGGCTCGTCGACGAGCACCGCACTGCGGCGGGCGTCGCCGTCGTGCCCGGCACCGGCCATCTCGAGTTGATGATCGCTGCCGTCCAGACAAGCCCGTCCGAGCTCGTGACCCTCGACGACGTCGCTCTGCTCGAGCCACTGGTCGTGCCAGATGGCAACGACGTCCACGTCCGTGTCGTGGTCGACCCTCCGAGGGCCGATCCCCGGCAGGTCCGCGTCGAGGCGAGCCGCGACCGAGCAGGATGGGTCCTCCACGCCGAGGCCACGATCGGCTCGGCGCAAGCGGTCTCCGCCGAGGCCGAGTTCGACGGCGACCGATCGTTCGACCCCATGTCCACCGGACACGCCCACCTGAGGCTCGGCGACCGCTGGCACCTCCCGTGCGACGCTCAACGCACCGACGCAGCGGCAACGGGCACGATCCGGGCCGCCGGACCGGTCGAGACCGAACGGGAGGCCTGGCGGGCGCACCCGGCGGTGATCGATCAGGCCACGGGATGGGCGATCGCTCTCGACGATTCGTACCGGCGCGACCTGCTCCACGTCCCGATCGGCTATCGGAAGGTCTCGTGGATGCGTCCTCTCCCGACCGAGGTTCGAGTGACCGCGTCGCGCACCTCGGACGGTGATGCCGACGTCATCGTCGGCGATCTCGCGCTGTTCGACGACGCAACCGTCTGCCTGGCGATCGAAGGCATCCAGCTCCGGCCGATCGAGTCCGACCGACTCGCTGCCACGGCGACGGCGCCGACGGCGGTCCACGAGGGCGGTGGCGATCTGCTCGACGTCACCGAACGACTCGGCCTGAAGGCCGACGACGTCTGGCCGATCCTCGACGATGTGCTGACCGCACCACAACCACGCACCATCGTGTCCGCCGTCGACATCGACGCACTTGCGAACGCGACCTTCGCCCAGGACGAACCAGCGCCGACCGAACCCGCACCGCACCACGACGGGACGGTCGAGGAGCGTCTCACGGCGATCTGGCGCGACCTGCTCGGCGACGACCGCATCGGGCCGGACGACGACTTCTTCGAACTCGGCGGTCACTCGCTCGTGGCGATCCGATTACTGAACAGGGTCAAACAGGAGTTCGGTGTCCGTGTCCAGCTTTCGGCCATGTTCGAAGCGTCGACCGTCCGGGCGATGACCGACTTGGTGCGCACCGCAGGCGCACTCGATGCCGCTGCCCCGGCGGCCCCCGACGACACACCGCACATCGCGACCGTCAACTCGGGCGGAGCCCGCCGCCCCCTCTACGTGGTCCACGGTGCCGGCGGCAGCGTGTTGTTCCTGTGGAGCCTCGCTCGAGCCGTCGGTTCGGACCGCCCGATCCATGGCTTTCGCGCCGAAGGGGTCGACGAGGGAGAGTTCCCGGACACGTCGGTCGAGCAGATGGCGGCTCGATACGTGGACGAGCTCCGTCGCCACTCCCCTGGGCCGTACCTGCTCGGCGGGTACTCGGGCGGCGGAATCGTCGCACTCGAGATGGTGCGCCGGCTGTACGAGCTCGGGGAACAGGTCGATCACGTCGTCCTGTTCGACAGCGTGCCGCCCGGACGTGCCGAGGTCCCGGTTCCGACGAGCTGGTGGCGGACGTGCCGAAATGCGCTCCGCTTCGGCGTCGGCGCCGTTCGGCCCTACGTGCGACACCGGACCCTGGGGGCACTCCGGCGATACATACCCGAGCGGCCCGAACGGGCCGCAGAACGCGAACAACAGGAACGCGCCCTCGGCTTCGAGACGGACGGCACGGGCACGGTCGACCTGTACTACTACTTCAGTGCTGCCGCCGATCGGTACGTACCGACGGCCTACGACGTCGACGTCACGATCATCAAGGCCGACCTGCAATGGCCGTGCCAGCCGGTCGACTACCACTGGCGAAGCCTGATCCGTGGCCGTCTCGACGTGGTCACCACGCCGGGCGACCATCACACGATGTTCTACCCGGAGTTCGCTCCGGCTCTGGCCGGTCGAGTCCGCGACGCCCTCGACCCGCTCGACGAGGAACGACCATGACCGCGCTCGTCGACCTCTGGTTCGCCACCCTCGACATGCTCCCGGACGACCGTCGCGGCGCCAGCGACGACGAACTCGGTCGCGCCGCACGATTCCGTCACGACGCGGACCGTCGCCGCTTCCTGGCCGGCGTCCATCTGCTCCGTGCCGTCGTGTACGACCGGGTCGGGGACCCCAGTGCGACGATCGACCGGACGTGCCCGACATGCAGTCGACAGCATGGGCGGCCCCAGGTCGTCGGGCACGCTCTGCATGTCTCGGTCGCGCATGCCGGCGACGTCGTCGTGATCGCCGCGTGCGCCGAGGCCGCAGTGGGTGTCGATGTCGAGCGACTCGACGCAGTCGGACGCGACGAAATTGCGTCGATCACGGAGTTCGACGGGCTCGTCGAGGCGGCCGGAACGCCGGCCCAGGTGTGGACGCGGCGCGAAGCGGTCCTCAAGGCCAGCGGACTCGGCTTCGCACTCGACCCCCGAACGGTGCGCTGCGAGGCAGACGGCAGCGTCACATGGTCCGGCCCAGACGCTCGCTGGGTCGACGTCGCCGTTCCGGAGGACGTGTCGTCCGGCTATGCGGCCGCGGTGGTATGGCTCCGGTCGGAGCCGGTCGAGGTCCGTTACCGCGATGCCCGGTGCCTGTTCGGACTCGCCCGCTCGTGAACCGCTCGTGAACGGAGAGCGCGAGCGACGCTCGGACGTGCAGCGGGCGTTACCGTGACGACCGGAGTAGAAGCAGTCAGGGCGATCGCTCGGGTCATTGCTCCTTTCGACCCAACGCGAAAGGATCCCCATGACGACACCCGATGAACTCGACGAGCTCCGGCTCGAGGCGACGATCGGTGCCATCGGCGTCGACGCCGACCGCACGATCCCGGTGATCAGCCTCGCCGATTTCGACGAGCGCCGCACCGACATCACCGACGAACTGTGGCGGGCCGCGCGCGACGTCGGCTTCTTCCAGCTCGCCGACCACGGTGTGCCCGCCGATCTCGTCGACGCCACGTTCGGCGCCGCCGAGGACTTCTTCGATCTCGACGACGAGGTCAAGGCCCGCACGCCGTGGCAGCGCGGTCTGAACGCCGGATGGGAGTCGAAGGCGCAGGTGCGTCCGTCGACACGGGTCGCCGACCAGAAGGAGTCGTACCAGATGACGCGACCCCACATGGACGGCCTGTGGCCCGACGAGGAACTCCTCCCCCGGTTCCGACCGACCTTGCTCGAAATGGAGCAGCAGTGTTGGTCGGTCGCCATGCAGGTGCTGTCGTGCTTCGCCGACCGGCTCGGGTTCGAGACCGACTTCTTCACCGAGGCCCACGATCCCGACGGCCCGGGCTACCAGAGCACGGTCCGCCTGCTGCGGTACTTCGCGATGTCGGCAGACGACTTCGAGGGCGGCCAGTGGCGGGCCGGCGCCCACACCGACTACAACTGCCTGACCCTGCTGTTCCAGCGCGATGGCCAGTCGGGTCTCCAGGTGTGTCCCGGTGCCGACGCGGCGAGCGGACGGTGGACCAGCGTCGAGCCGGACGAGCGCCTGATCACCTGCAACATCGGCGACATGTTGAAGCGATGGAGCGACGACCGGCTCTCGTCGACACTGCACCGGGTGCGCGGGCCGCGTCCGGGTGAACCGGTGGTCGACCGGCACAGCGTGGCGTTCTTCGCCCAGGCGAACAAGCCGATGATGATCGTGCCGCCGGGTGGCACCTATCCGCCAATCAGCGCCGGCGACTTCCTACAGCAGCGGATCGACGCCAACTTCGTCGCCTGAGGCTCACTCGTCCCAGGTCCGAAGACGAGCCCCGATCAGTGCCGCCGTCCCGAGCATCACGAGCAGGGATCCGACGAGCATCAGCATGCGGGTGCTCCCCGATCCGGTCGGCGCCGACGCCGACGGCGGCCGGGTGGTCGACGTCGTCCCGGGCACGGTCGTGGTCGTCGAGGTGGTCGACGTGGACGGGGCCGTGGTCGTGGTGACGACGCCCGGCGGGCGCTGATCGACCACGGTGGTCGACGTCGTGGACGAGGTCGTCGAGGTCGTCGAGGTCGTGGATGTGGTCGAGCTCGTCGGGACGGAGGTCGTCGATGTCGTCGAGGTGGTCGACGAGGACGGAGGCGGCGGCTCCTCGCCCGGCATCGACGTCGACGTCGAGGTCGTGGAGCTGGTCGAGGTGGTCGACGACGAGGACGGCGGCGGCTCCTCGCCCGGCATCGACGTCGATGTCGTGGATGTCGAGCTCGGGGTCGTCGAGGTGGTCGACGTGGTCGACGAGGTCGACGGCGGCTCCTCGCCCGGCATCGATGTCGATGTCGTGGAGGTGGTGAAGGTGGTGGAGGTGGTGGAGGTGGTCGAGGTCGTCGACGTCGTCGACGAGGAGGGCGGCGGCTCCTCGCCCGCGTGGCAGACGCCCGACAGGACGAACTTCGGCGGACCGGACGACCCGGACATCGTCGCCGCTCGCTCCCTCGGCACCACGGTGACCTGGGCGAACGATCCGTCGGCGACGAGATCGTCGAGTTCGTAGCCGTCCGGCACGAACACGAAGACATTGTCGAGCTGGCCCGCGTTCGGACGGATCTCCCCACCGGAGAAGGTGACGAGCGTGTCGCCGAGCATGAGCGAGATGCTCGCGAATCGGTAGGCGCCGTTGTTCGGGGCGATGACGAAGTGCCAGCTGTCGCCGCCCGGCGGGCAGCGCTGCTCCTCGCCTGCCCGGTCGTTGTGGAGGTCGAGCACCATCGTCTCGCCCGACCCGGAGTCGGCCCGGCCGCTCAGCGCCACCAACATCATCGCTGCACCGACCAACACGGACAGTGATGCCCACCTGATCGTTCCCGTCGTCATATCCGCCTCCCTTGACTGCCGCCGGCTACCGCATGGCCGTTCTGGGCACTGTCATAGCACCGTTTTCGACGAACGAGACACCCGAGTGCAAACTGTCCGGATCGGCGTCGATGCTGCCACTCAGCGTGGTCGCTCATCGTCGTCGGGACGACCGGGGCCGAACCGACCCAACGCCGGACGCGACACGGCGCCCCGGGCGGGATTGCCCGGGGCGCCGTGCTCGCCAGTGCTCAGGCGAGATCGATCGGGGGGTCAGTCCAGATCGAATCGATCGTTGTTCATGACGACGGTCCAGCCGTCGACGAAGTGACGGATCATGTCGTCCTCGCCACCGGCGGCCGCGAACTCCTCGCTGATGGCTCGGAGCTGGCTGTTGGCGCCGAAGACGAGATCGACACGGGTGGCCTTCCACTTCGGCGCACCCGACGTGCGGTCGACACCCTCGAAGACGTCCTCGGCTTCGCCGACAGCGGCCCACTTGGTGCGCATGTCGAGCAGGTTGACGAAGAAGTCGTTCGTGAGCTGGCCCGTGCGGTCGGTGAACACGCCATAGCCCTCGTCGCCGACGTTGGCGCCCAGCACGCGGAGGCCGCCGACGAGCGCCGTCATCTGCGGGGCGGTCAGGTTGAGCATGAACGCCTTGTCGATGAGGAGGTGCTCGGTCGGGACGGCGCCCTGCTTCTGGACGTAGTTGCGGAAACCGTCGGCCTTCGGCTCGAGCCACTGGAACGAGTCGACGTCGGTGCTGTCCTGATCGGCGTCGGTGCGGCCGGGAGCGAACGGCACCTCGACGTCGTGGCCGGCCGCCTTCGCGGCCGACTCGACGGCGGCGTTGCCACCGAGCACGATCAGGTCGGCGAGCGACACCTGGGCACCGCCCTTGGCGTTGAAGTCGGCCTGGATCGACTCGAGCGTCGAGATGACCGGGTTGACCCCCGACTGGACGTTGACGTCCCACTCGCTCATCGGCGAGAGCCGGATACGGGCACCGTTGGCGCCGCCGCGGTAGTCGGTGCGGCGGTACGTCGACGCCGACGCCCACGCCGTCTTGACCAGCTGGGCGGTCGTCAGGCCCGAGCCGAGGATGGTCGACTTGAGCTCCGCGATCTCGGCGTCGCCGATCATGGGACCCTCGTGAGCGGGGACGTTGTCCTGCCACACGAACTCCTCCGACGGGACCTGCGGTCCGACGTAGCGGATCGCCGGGCCCATGTCGCGGTGCAGCAACTTGAACCACGCCTTGGCGAAGGCGTCGGCGAGCTGGTCGGGGTTCTCGTAGAAGCGCTTCGAGATCTCGAGGTACGCCGGATCGGTGATCATCGCCATGTCGGCCGTCGACATCGTCGGAGGCGTCTCGGGTGCACCCGGCGCGACCGGCGGCACCATGAAGCCCTCCTTCACCTCGACCGGCTGCCACTGCTGGGCACCGGCTGGCGAGTGAACCAGTTCCCACTCGTGGGCGAAGATCGTCTCGAGATACTTGTTGTCCCACTGCGTGGGCGTGGGGGTCCAGGCACCCTCGAGGCCGGACGTGAGCGTGTACTCGCCGAAGCCGGTCTCGTGATCGTTCACCCAGCCGAAGCCCTGGTCGGCGAGGCCGCCGCCCTCTGGCTCGGGGCCGTGGTGGTCGGGCGTCGTGGCGCCGTGCATCTTGCCGAAGGTGTGGCC
>JAGQSS010000330.1 GCA_020439405.1 Ilumatobacter sp.
ATGTCGGACGGTCGCAACGGGTGGGACATCCCGACCTCCGACGAGACCGACGAGGACCTGCGCGACACCGAGGAGTCGGCATCGGCGCTCGCGTTGCTCGGCGACATCGCCGCCGAGTTCCACGCCGACGGGGTCGGCCGACCGTCAACCGCCTGGGTCGACCGGATGCGCCACAACTGGCTCACCCTCGGCCCGAAGGTGACGGCGGCCCGCATGGTCGCCGACTACGACAACGAGCTCTACCAACCCATGCTCCGCGCCCTCTGACAAACGAATGGGGTCGGATACGTTTCGTCGGGACCGACGAAACGTATCCGACCCCATCGAACCGGCGGGTCAGGTGGTGCTGGGGGCGTAGCGCTTCCAGAGGTACAGCGCGCCGAGTACCAGGACGATCGCGACGACCAGCCCGGCGACGAACTTGAGAACCGCGATCGCCACGATCGCGGCCACCACGAGTGCGAGGATCAACAGCAACGTGCCCATGTCGTCGACGGTGCCCACCCCGACCGACGCCCAAACCAGATGGGGTCAGGTGATGGTGCGTTGGGCGAGGAGCCAGCGGACGCGGCGCATGGTGAGGGAGTAGTGGACGAGCACGGCGATCAGCGTCGCGGCGCCGAGGATCACCTGGCCGACGATGATCGCGAACACGCCGGCGAGGACGAGCATGTCCAGCTCGATCATCAGCCGGACGATGCCGGGCACGGGGATGGGCGCACCCTGACCGGCGCTCGCGTCGCCGGGCACTCGGAACGACGCCCACGTCGTCGCAGCGACGACCGGGAACAGGATCGCCAGGATCCACCCCCACGTGTCGCCCCCGACCTCCCAGCCGACGACCGCCCAGCACACGAGGCCGGCGATCTCGACGAGGAACCGGAACGCCGCCTGCGCCGGCGCGAGTTCGGAATCGGTGGTGCCGGACGGGCCGTTCACACCCGCGAGCCTGCCACAGCCAGCGACGTCGAACCCGAACCGGTCACGCTTCGCGGTAGTGCACCGTTATCGGAACCCGTCTCGCGACGGCTCGCGTCGAGCGGCGATAATCTCGCACCTTCCGATCGACCGTCCCCGAGTCGAATCGGAACGTGCACCACCCACCTGCACAACCGCACCTGACCACCCATTGCCGGAGGACCTGATGGCCGGAGGCCTCGTCGGTCTGCTCGACGACATCGCAGCGCTCGCGAAACTCGCGGCGGCATCGATCGACGATGTCGGCGCGGCCGCGGGGCGCGCCAGTGCGAAGGCCGCGGGTGTGGTGGTCGATGACACGGCGGTGACCCCGGCCTACGTACAAGGCCTCGCCGCCGAACGCGAGCTGCCGATCATCAAGCGGATCGCGATCGGCTCCTTGCGCAACAAGATCCTCTTCATCCTCCCGGCCGCGCTCCTCCTCAGCGAGTTCGTGCCGGTCCTCGTCGAGATCATCCTGATGTTCGGTGGCTCGTTCCTCGCGTACGAGGGCGCCCACAAGATCCATCACCGCCTCGTCGCGCACGACGACCACGATCACGACGTGCCGGCCGCCGTGCAGGGCCCCGAGGCCGAGTCGACGACGGTGCGTGGCGCGATCCGGACCGACTTCATCCTGTCGGCCGAGATCATGGTCATCGCGCTGAAGGAAGTCATCGACGAGGGGTTCCTCGCGCGGGCGATCATCCTGTTGGTCGTCGCCGTACTGATCACCGTGATCGTGTACGGCGTCGTCGCACTGATCGTGAAGATGGACGACATCGGTCTGCGCATGGTCGAGACCGGTGACGACCGGGCAGCACGTGTCGGCCGGATGTTGGTGACCGGCATGCCCAAGGTGCTGACCGTGCTGTCGGTCGTCGGCACGGCGGCGATGTTGTGGGTCGGCGGCCACATCCTGCTCGTCGGCGCCGACGAACTCGGCTGGCACGGGCCGTACGACTTCGTGCACCGCCTCGAAGAAGAGGTGCACCACATCGGGGGAATCGGGGGCGTGTTGGCGTGGCTGGTGAACACCGCCGTGTCGGCGCTGATCGGTCTCGTCGTCGGCTACGTCATCGTGGCCGTCGTGCTCCTGGTGCAAGGTCGCCGTGGTGCTGCCGCGCACTGACCTTCCCGAGATCCCGTACGCCATCGGTGGTGGGTGGACTACCCTCGGTGTCGACCGGTCGGGAGTTGACCGGTCGCAGGTCCGAGCGATCGGGGGGTGCGCATGACCACGCACGACGACACGACGAGGTCGCCCCACCCGCGCCCGGACGACCAGGCCATCGCGAACCTCGTCGCCGAGCGCGGGCGCAGCGGCTCAGTGCGCGGGTGGTTGGCGAAGGCGCTCGATCCGGTCCAGCTGTCGGCGTCGTCGAGCCGCTGGACGTGGCGTCCTGCCGTGGCCCTCGCCACCGGCTACATCTTCCTCGGGTCGATGTGGATCGTCACCTCGTCGTCGATCGCGTCCGGCTCGAGCATCCGCAACCCGGAGATCCTCAAGGGGCTCGCATTCATCGCCGTGACCGGCGTGCTGCTCGGCGCGCTGCTCCTCCACTACGGCAATCGGGCGCAGCGCTCGGCCAACCGTTTGCGTGAACTGATCGAGTCGACCGGCGACCTCACGTTCAGGTACCGCCTGTGGCCCGACGCAGGGTTCGACTACGTCTCCCCGCACGTCGAGTCGTGGCTGGGCGGATCGGTCGACGAGTTCGACGACCACCCCGAACTCTTCGCCCGCCACGTGCACCCCGACGACCGGGCGCGCTTCTCGCAACTGTTGGCGCACGCCGACCACGCCGGGCCGGTCCTGATCCGCTGGGTGGCACCCGACGGGCGTGTGTTCCACTCGTTGATCGACGTGCGCTCGATCAACGACCGCAAGGGCCGCACGATCGCGATCGACGGCCGGATCCGCGACGTCACCGAACAACGACTCGACCGGGCCGAGTCGGAGGTCGGATCCGCGATCCTCGGCCGACTCGCGAACGGCGACCCGTTGCCGCTCGTGCTCGACGGCGTGTGCGAGCAGATCGTCGAACTGATGGGCGTCGAGGTCGCGGCCGTCGGTGTGCCGATGCTCGACGGCACGATCGACCTGTTCAGCGCGTCGGGCGACACCGACGCGATCGGATCGATCCAGATCCGCTGGGACGAAGGACCGCTCGCCGACGGGCCCACCGGCCGCGCCGTGCAAGAACGCGGTCCGGTCGTGATGACGCCGAACGAGGGCGGGTTCAGCGCGTGGCGGCATCGGGCCCACGAGGTCGGCATCACGGCGTGTCTCGCGGTGCCGATCGTGCGTGGCGACCGGACGGTCGCCACGCTCACCTTGTGGTCGCGGTTCGGCAATCCGTTCGACGACTCGAACATCGACCGGTTCGACCGCATCGGCCGCCGGCTCGCCTTCGCCGTGGCCCAGCTTCCGGAAGCGCCGATCCGGGCCGCGCACGTCGTGTCGAGCGATGCGGTGCCGCCGATCGACGTCCGACGCGCGCTCGACGAGGGCCGCATCGAGCCCTGGTGGCAGCCACAGGTCGATTGTGACGGGCGCATCGTCGCACTCGAGATGCTGCTGCGGATGCACGACGACGACGGCCAGATCGTGCCGCCCAACGTCGTGATCCCCGCCGCCGAGCAGCTGGGGCTGATGTCGACGATCGGCCGGTCGCTCCGCCGCAAGGCGGTCGAACAGTCGCAGGGGTGGTTCGAGATGGGCCTCGAGCGGATCTGTCTCAACGTGTCGGTCGACGAGCTGATGAGTCCCGGCTTCCTCGGCGAGATGGAAGACCTGATCAGCCGCGACGAGGTGCGCCCGGACCAGATCGAGATCGAGCTGGTCGAGACCGCGCCGCTCGACGCCGCCGCCCAACGGGTGCTGGGCCACGTCGTCGAGCTGGGGTTCCGTGTCGCGGTCGACGACTACGGCTCGGGCT
>JAGQSS010000331.1 GCA_020439405.1 Ilumatobacter sp.
TGGACCGTGCCTTCGGTGAAGGCGCCGACGCTGCGCTCCCAGCCGACGACCCGCTCGGCGTTGTCGAAGGCGGCCGAGGTGTCGTCTCGGGTGAGGTAGCGGATCTGGCGATAGCCGACGAACAGGCCACCCATGACGGCGACCTCCCGGATAGCGGCTCGCCAGGTCGCCCCGCCGACGCGGGTGCCGGGCCCGACGGTGTCGGCGGTGATGGTGCTCATGATCGTCACCTTGCGATGGCTCGCTTGCAGTCGGCTTGCAGCCCGGTTGCCCCGCACCAGCCGGCGCGAGCTCTCGCGCCAGCGGAACGGCGGTCGGTCGTTTGGTGGAGCCGGTGTGACGTGGTGTGTCGGTGTGGCTCGAGCAGATCCGGGTCTTCGTCTGCTGGCGCGATTGCGACGTTGGAGGTCGCCTTCGCGCCGGCAGATCGGTGTTGGTCGTTTGGGGGAGTCGGTGTGACGTGGTGTGTCGGTGTGGCTCGAGCAGATCCGGGTCTTCGTCTGCTGGCGCGATTGCGCGTTGGAGGTCGCCTTCGCGCCAGCAGATGTCGGGTCGGTCGTCTGCTGGCGCGATGGTGACGTTGGAGGTCGGTCTCGCGCCGGCAGACGGGCGTGGGTGTCGAGCGCAGTGTCGGGTCAGCCGGGGGTGAGCTCGACGGTGCGGGGGCCGTCGGTCAGTTCGACGGTCGCGGCGACGACGCGGTAGCCGCTGCCGTCGGTGTCGTCGAGGTCGACGGTGATCCGGCCGATGACATAGTCCTCGGTCAGCGCGAACTGCTCGTCGCCCCGGCGCGCCACGCGGACGTCGTCGGGCAGCGCCGCCTCGTTCGTGCCGAGGACGGCCTCGGCGGCGCGAATGAACGCGCCCTCGTCGACGGCGTCGGGGTCACCGCCGTCGGCCGGTGCGGCCGTGTCGTCACAGCTGTCGCTCCCGACGAGGCAGGTGCCGCCGGCGGCACCCGACCCGATGCCGGTGTCGTCGCAGTCGGTGACGTCCGGTGCACACATCCCCGCCGATGGGTCGGGGTCGTCGATCGGGAGATCGGTGTCGTTGCAGTCCTCGGTGCCTTCGAGGCACGTGGCGCCGGCCGGGTCGAGCGGCACGTCGTCGTCGGCATCAGCGGACGACCCGCAGGCTGCCGTGGCGAGCACGAGCAGGCCGAGCAGCGCCGGGGCGACGGTGCGCCGAACGGTGTGGAGCGAGGTGGGGTTCATGGGTGGGTCCTTTCGTGGGTGGGGCTCCGGACGATCCGGAGTGGGCGATGAGACGCCGCCCGCGTCGCCTCGGTTCCCGTCCCGATCGGGTGACCTGCGTCACGTCCGTGTCGCGGTGCGGCGACGTCGTGTGGTTGGTCAGCGCCTGGTGTGCGAGCTGCAAGCGCGCAGGAGGAACGTGGTCATCGTCGGCACCCACGCCGACCCACGTCACCACTCACGATCGGAGGATCGTCATGAACATCAACAGCATCCGCGCTCGCCGCACCCTCGCCCGCTCGCCACGGATCCACCGGCCGACCCAGGTCGACCGTCACCCGGTGCACCGACGACCCGAGACCGTCGACGCCGCCGCACCGATGCGCTCCTTCTACCGGTGAGCGCCGAACTCAGAGGACCGCCGGACGGGATCGCCCGTCCGGCGGTTCGCGCGCGTCAGGCCTCGTCGGCGCGTTCGTGCGGGTAGTGGGTGAGGCAGGCGAAACACCAGCGTTCGACCTCGTCGACGACCCGTTCGCTCGCCTCCTGGTCCCACGACGCGACCGTCACGTACTTGCGTCGGACCGGGTGCAGCTGGTCGGCGTCGCCGCCGCACGACTCGCAGGTCAACGGACTCGTCATGGGTGCGACGATACGAGCCACGGCGCCCTGCTGACGATGCGGCGCTGCCCTAGTGTCGGCCGAGCATGTGGCGCGGTGTGAGGCGAACGGTGACGGTGATCACGGCGGTCGGTGCGATGGCGTCGCTCGCAGCGTGCGCGGACTCGAGCGACTCGCCGGGTGCGTCGATCGACCTGACGTCGCCATCGACGAACGCCGAGATCACGGTCGAATCGATCACGGTCGAATCGGTTCCGGTCGACTCGACGGTCGACTCGACGACTGCACCCGAGACGACGACCACGATCGCCGCGCGGGCGACGACCACGCCGGTCTCGACCGTGCCGGGGACGTCGGTGCCGCTCGTCGAGCCGGACGGGTTCGAGGCGGTTGCCGCCACGGTGACGACCGCCGACGGTGAGGTGTGCGAGCTGTGCCTGTGGCTGGCCGCGTCACAACGCGACCGGTCGCGCGGTCTGATGGGGGTCACCGATCTGGGTCGCGGCGACGGGATGGCGTTCGTGTACGACGGTCCGAACACCGGGTCGTTCTGGATGAAGAACACGCTGCTGCCGCTCTCGATCGCGTTCTTCGGCGAGGACGGGACGTTCCTCGACGCGTTCGACATGGAACCGTGCGCCGCCGACCCGTGCCCGCTGTATCCGACCGCTCCCGATTTCCTCGTCGCGATCGAGGTGGTCGAGGGCGACCTCCTCGACCTCGGCATCGCCG
Source organism: Ilumatobacter sp. (assembly GCA_020439405.1). Classification (GTDB taxonomy): domain Bacteria; phylum Actinomycetota; class Acidimicrobiia; order Acidimicrobiales; family Ilumatobacteraceae; genus Ilumatobacter. The sequence goes on from JAGQSS010000331.1 coordinate 2,547, forward strand.
AGGGCAGCGTCCTGCGCCTCACCGACCTCCCCTGCCCGTGACCAGATGGGGTCAGGCACCATCTGGCGTTCGCCCCTTCGATGACCCCGGCCTGGCGGACCAGATGGTGCCTGACCCCATCTGGTCGTCAGGCGGCGTCGGTGGCTTCGGCGAAGACGAATCGGTTGACGTCGACGAACTCGGCCTCGTCGTCGGGAACCTGGTCGCCGGGGTAGATGGCGTCGACCGGACAGACCGGCATGCAGGCGTCGCAGGCGGTGCACTCGTCGGGGTTGATGTAGAGCATTGCGTCGCCGTGGAGGTGCTGGAGATCGGGATGTGGCCGGTGCTCGTTGGCGACTTCACCGTCGGGGAACTCCGACACGAGCTTGCCGTCGCGGATCTCGTAGATGCACTGCACCGGACACACCTCCACACAGGCTTTGTCCTTCGTGTCGAGACACGGTGACGTGATGACGTACGGATCGGCCATGGCGAGGTTCCTCCTCGTTTCGCTGACGACGCGCGCCATACCCGCCACCGGCCGCAGCGAAACGGACGGAGTCAGCAGATGGGGTCAGGCACCATCTGGCGTTCGACCCTTCGATGACCCCGGCCTGGCGGGCCAGATGGTGCCTGACCCCATCTGGTCAGGTGGTGGTGGCGGCGAGCCAGGCGTCGTAGAGGCGGCGGTAGGGGCCGTCGGCCTCGAGCAGCTCGTCGTGGTGGCCGTCCTCGACCAGGCGGCCGTGATCGAGCACCAACACCCGGTCGGCGCGAGCGGCGGTCGACAGCCGGTGCGCGATCGCGATCGTCGTGCGTCCCTCGGCGAGGTGCTGCAGCGCGCGTGACGTCCGCACCTCGGTGAGGGCGTCGACGGACGACGTCGCCTCGTCGAGGATGAGCACGTCGGGGTCGGCGATACCGGCACGCAACAGCGCGACCAGCTGACGTTCGCCGGCCGACAGCGCGTCGCCGCGTTCGCCGACGCGGGTGTCGAGACCCTCGGGGAGCGAGTCGATCCAGTCGCGGATGTCGAGTTCGTCGACGAGCCGTTCGACCGCCTCTCGGCCGGTGTCGGGCTTCGCGAAGACGGCGTTGGCGAAGATCGAGTCGTCGAAGAGGAACGGTTCCTGGGCGACGACGACGAGTCGGCCGCGCAGGTCGGCGTCGGCCACCTGGCTGAGCGGGACGCCACCGAGCCGGATGTCGCCCGCGATCGGGTCGGCCATGCGGGCGATGAGCCGGCCGAGTGTCGTCTTGCCCGAACCGGTGGCGCCGACCATCGCGACCTGTTGGCCGGCGGGGATGTGGGCCGTGATGTGTTCGAGCACGACGTCGTCGGAGCCGGTGCGGACGCCTCGGCTGCGAT
>JAGQSS010000332.1 GCA_020439405.1 Ilumatobacter sp.
CCGTCTGCTTGAAGCCTTTCGATAGGGCCTTGGCAACGTTCGCCCGGACAATGTTGGCGTCGACAGGCTCGTAGACGCCCGTATGGACGTGCGCCGTGTTCGACTTTCCGTCGAGCGCCGCCTGTAGACCGGACACGTCGGCGATTGCCATCGCGAGCGCCGTTTTCAGCGCCGCCGCGCTGATCGCCCCGGTCAGGCCCGCGACGGACTGGACGGCGTCAGTGGCGTCCCGTTTGACCCAATTCCCGGTGTAGGTGTCGACGGCCGCGTCATCGGCCTTGGCGATGATCGCGTCGTTGACGTCGAAGGCGACGCCGTCGACGGTCCCGGCGACCGAAACGATATAGTACCACCCAGTCTGCGCGGCCCCGCCGCCGGGGAACGATCCCGAGGACGCATCCCAATTCCCCTTGAAGGACATGCCGCCGGCGACGCTGGCCTCTAGGAGGTCGAGCGCCGCCTGTACGAAAGCCGTCGTCGCGATCTGGGTTGTGTCGGTCCCAGACGCCGCGGTTGGCGCGGTCGGGACGCCGGTAAAGGCGGGACCGTCGAGCGCCGCGTACCCGGCGACGGACGCCAGCACCGACTGCACGTCGATATCGAGCATCGTCAGCGCCGTGATCAGGCGGGCGATGTCGACGTTTAGCGGATTAGCCGCGTTGGGGAGCGGATAGCTCCTGTTTACAGTTACGTTTTCGACGGTCATCTACGAGCCCTCTTAAATCGAGAATGAGCGGAGATCGGTCGCCGCCGGGCGCGCCGCCGGCGTGCCCGTCAGCGTGATCTTGACCCGGCCGCCGTCGGCCGCGGTCCAGCCGGTCTTGCGATAAAGCCGGTCCTGCGATCCGTCGGCGAGAACCTCGGTCGAGATCAGCGTCATCGCCTGCCAGTCGTCGTCCGCGGCGTCGACGGCGAGCGATATGCCGGCCCCGGTCGGGATGCGTGTCTTGATCCGGACGTCCTGCTGGACGGCCGTCCCCATCGCAAACGCGCGGCTGACGTAGGTGCCCGACGCGCGCATCGTGCCGACAATCGCCAGCGTATCGCGGCCGAGGATCGGGGAGACCCGCGACGTCCCGGTAAGCAGCGCCTCGACGGCGACGTTCCCGGTAAAGAACGACGTCCGCTCCCAATTCTGCCCGTTTTCGAGGATTTGGGCGTCGCCGCCCTCGGGCGTGACGCGGAAGCGAACGGTCGTGTCCGCGGTCGGGATCATGATGTTCGCCGCGCAGATCAGGTCCGACATATCCGCGACCGCAATCGTCCCGAGCGCAATGGTCTTGGTCGTCGGCGCGAACACGGCCGCCCTGATCCGCATCGTCAGGTCGCTGTCTTGATGCGCGGTCCATGTCCGCGCGTTGGACGACGACAGGAGGACGCCGACGTTGTAGGGCTGCGCGCCGACCCATTTCTGCGAGGCGGCGTCGAAGTCGCCCCGCGCCGCGATGGAGAGCGAGTGCTCCGGGTCGTCAGTCTTGAACACGAAGGCGTGTTCAATGTCCGCCGGCACAAAGACCGGAACGGTGAAGTCGAACGACTGCCAGACGCCGACCAGAACCGACGTCATATCGACCTCGGTCTGGCCGATGACGCTCGTCGTCGGGATACCGTTTTCGACCTCGACGATCTGGCAGATGACCGGGGCGGTGCGGTCGCCGATGGCGCAGAACTTGACGTCGATCCCGGCGATATGCCGGTTCTCCGAGAGCATGAACGTCTGGGCGAGCGGGTCCATCCCGTCGTTGTCGTTCCCGCTGTCGGTGTCTATCGATCCGCCCTCTCCGGCCGGGATGACGACGACCGGCTCGATCCGCTGGACCATGTTGACCTGCCGGCGGATCACGTCGGTGATCAGCCCGCGCCCCTCGAAGCGCGCGCTGCCCGACCCGCCCGATCCGCTTTCGACGTAGACCTCCTTGACCCCGGTCGACACGTTGGCCGGGATCGTGAACGTCCCCGACGCGGTCCCGTCGACGCCGCCGACGAGCCCGCCCGGGTCGACGTCGACGCCGTCGAAGGTGAGGACGTCGACCGTCTCGCCCTCGCCGAGATTGCCGATAACGAAGTCGACGTCGATCTGGCGCAGGAACCGGGCGGTCGACTGGCGCGTCGTCGAGATGATGTCGGTCGCGACCGTCTGCCACGACCCGTCGCGGAAGCGATCCTGATCGTCCTGCGTGACGCCGTCGCCAAGCCATGAGAATTGGCGACTGACGTTCCCCTCGCCAAATACCTGCGTGATCGGCGACAGCCAGACCTCGTTGGTTTCCTCCCAGAAGTCCTCGTTCGGCGTGATCGTCAGCGTGATCGGGACCGGGCGGAATACCTGATACGGATTGACCTTCATGCAGCCCGTCGCAAGCTCCTGCGTCACGACGACCTCGCTGCCGAAGTCGAGCGTAGCCGGCGCGCTGCGCGAAAGCATGTTGAAGTCCGGGTCAATCGAGATTTGCAGCGTCCCGCTGAACACCGAGGCGTCCTGCGCCTCGCCCGCGTCCCGGTAGCGATCCGACGTGAAGGGGTCGACGAATACCTCGTGCTTCGCCGTCGGCTCGCGCGCGCTGATATCGCGCCGCAGGCGCTCAAGCGACAGCAAATCGAGCATGTCGACCATGCGGTTATACATGCGATCAATCAGCCAGAACGGGTAGTTCCGAATGCCGTTGTTGACCACCGCCGGCGTCCCGAACCAATCGTTGCGCACCTCGCAGAGCGCGAGGAGGGTATCGGGGACCGCCGGCGCGCGCGGATGGGACCGCGCGGAGACGCCTTTCAGATAGACCGTGGCCCCGGCCTGATTGAGACAGATGCGGTCGACGCGCGGGAGCTTGAACGTGTAGGTCACGATGGCCTGACCGCCGTCAACGCCGCCGGCGACCGTGATCGTCGTGTCGGTGATCGCGGTCGGGGCGACGGCGTCGAGATACCGATAGGTCACGTCGTAGGACGACCCCCCGGCCGGCTCCGCCCCGCCCGGCGACCAGTCGACCGTGTCCCCGGTCTGGACGTAGTCCGTCGTCTCGACGTAGGTCGTCGCGCCCTGCACAACCTCGACGATCTCCGTGACCGACGTATTGGAGAGAAGGTCGGCCGTCCCGGCGACGCCGCCGCGCACGATCGTCTCCGTGAACTCCTTCTCGATGATCGCCAGAACGACCCCGTTGATCGGGCCGTGGTTGAGCGTGACGACGGCCGTCCCGCCGTCGTCGACGAGCGTATGAACCTCGCCGTCGACCTGCTCGATATCCGGCGTCTCCTCCTCGGCGTGCCGCGTTGCGGTCAGGCGATACCGCTTGAAGCCGTGAATGTTCCCGATGCCCTCGCTGATCCCGAAGATCTGATCGTCGCCGGTCTTGCCGAGCGCGGTCACGCGGAGGCCCTCGTCGATATAGTTCTCGTGCGCCCCGTAGTCATAGGCGGCGATCTGCTGCGATACGCCGGACAACTCCGGGGGCGGGGCCTGATCGACGACGTAGCCGTCGCGGAGGACATAAACGGCGTACAGGTCGCCTTCCTCACCGTCGCCCGACCAGCCCCACGTCACGGTCAGGCGAACCCGGATCGCGCCGGCCTCGCCGTATGACGCCGAGCCCTCGTAGAGGCCGAGGAGATCGGGGTCGTCCTCGTGCGTGATCACCTCCTCGACGATCCGGACGCCGATCTGGACCTCGCCCGACGTCGCGACCCCGGTCAGGGTCGCGGCGTCAACCGACCGCACATCGCCGCGGACGTAGACCAGACCGGCCGCCAGATAGTACTCGCCGGCGTCGAGGTCGGTCGTGAGAATGTCGCAGCCCTCGATCCGGTCGCCGTCCCGCGCGATGAGGTTCCCGACGCGGGTCCGCTTC
>JAGQSS010000333.1 GCA_020439405.1 Ilumatobacter sp.
GCTGGAGGTCGGCGCCGACCAGGAGCGGCTGTCGACCTTGCGACTTGAACCAGAGTGCGAGCTTGCCGGTGGCCGTCGTCTTGCCGGAGCCCTGGAGGCCAGCCATCAGGATGACCGTCGGGGGCTTGGAGGCGTACTGGAGGGTGAGCGTCTCGCCGCCGAGGATGCGGACGAGTTCGTCGTTGACCGCCTTGACGACCTGCTGGCCCGGGTCGAGCGCCTGGCTGCGGGTCGCGCCGATGGCGTGCTCGCGGATGCGGTTGCAGACGGAGCGGACGACGGTGACGTTGACGTCGGCCTCGAGCAGCGCCGCCCGGATCTCCTTCATGATCTCGTCGACATCGGCCTCGGTGAGGCGGCCCTTGCCACGAAGTCGTTTGACGATCCCGTCGAGTCGGTTGGACAGATTGTCGAACATCAGACCCCCCACGCTACCGGCGAGGGTCGGGCACGCCAGAAGGGGTCAGGCACCTTCTGGCGTTCGACCTGGCGTCTCCTTCGACCTGGCCTGCCAGAAGGTGCCTGACCCCTTCTGGTTCAGCAGACCCAGTCGTAGGTGAGTTCGTCGGTCGTGAGCCAGACGTCGAGGTTGCCGCTGTCGGACATCCAGCGAGCGATGCCGTCGGCCCAGACGATCAGCGTGCCGAGATCATCGCCGGGCCCGGGCGGGGCGACGCGTGCGAACCCGCTCACGATCGCGACCTCGTACACCTCTCGGTTGACCGACTCGATGGCGCTCTTCCACAGTTCGGGCGCCGAGCCGGCGTCGAACGGGTACCAGGTGACCCCATCGTGACGGACGGGCTCGTTGCCGCACGCGGGGTAGGCGTCGACGTGCTCGCTGACGCTCGCGATCGGCACGATCGTCACGCCGGGGATGTCGGATTCGCCGAGGACCGTGCCGTCGTCGAGGGTCGCTCGCACGACGTACTCGGCGCCGCCGTCGCCGGCCACGGCGACGTTCACCCGGTCGAGCCGGAAGTCGTCGGTGACGGCGAGGCCTTCGCCGTTGCGCTCGACGACGCGCACCTCGTACCCCGCTGCTTCGGCGGTCGCCGTGTAGCTCTCGAGATCACTGCCGACGGCGGCGCCCAAGTCCTCGGGCACTGCACCGTCGACGGGCGCCGTCACGTCGACCGGCACCGTCACCTCGACCGGGTCGGTCGGCTCGACGGTCGGCTCGGTCTCGACGAGGAACTCGTCGGTCACCGCCGGAACGGTGTACCAGCCGCCGTCGTCGCCGATGAACCGGTACGCCGGCACGAGCCACGCGGACCCCTCGGCGTCCCACACCCACCACAGGTCGGGCTGGACGTCGACGAGGGTGACGGTGATCTCCTCCGGCTCGATCGGCTCGCCCGGCGGGGCCTCCGGCACGTCGACCGGCATCGGCTCGGGCGCCGGTTCGGCGATGGAGACGGCATCGTCCATCAGCGAGACGTCACCGCGGGCGACGGGGCCGAAACCGCCGAATCGGTCACCTTCGAGGCGGGCGATCGCCGTGTCGAGGTCGATGAGCGGATACGGCCCGACCGGCTCGGCCGTGGCGTTGCCACCCCAGGCGTATTGCAGTTCGGCGTTCTCGCCGAACGAGAAGCCCCAGCTGCGGATCGTGACCCCGTCGAGTTGTTCGTTGGCGGTCACGCTCGTGCTCCACGCGTCGGCGAACGTCTCGAACGTCACTCCGGAGGTGTCGACACCCATGGCCGACAACAGCTCGGTCGACCGCTGCTGCGCGTCGGCTTCGGAGGGAAGCCCAACCGGCGGCTCCGGCTCGGGGCAGGCCTCGATCGGCGCGATGGTCGCCGGCGGCACCACCGACTCCTCGGCGACGGCACCGGCTGCCGGGTCGACGGTCTCGACGTCGGTGGTCACGGGCTCGGCGCCCGGCATCTCGCAGGCCACCATCTCCGACTCGTGGGCGGCCCATCCCCAGTCGTAGTTCCACGACTGCATGGCGTCGTCCCACAGCGTCATCGACGGAGCGGTGCCGTCGTCGGGGCCGACCCGCCAGTACACGGAGTACCCGTCGTCGATCTGTTCGGGTTCGGCGTCGATGCCGAGCGCAGCGGCGACGGCGGCCACCTCGGCGGTCGTGGGCATCCCGTTGGCGTCGAACACGTACCCGGTGGTGTTGTCCGGGAGCGCCGGCAGGTCGCCGATCACGAACTCGGTGATGACCGTCCACGGCGCGATCATCATGTCGGTGGCCATGTCGGAGGCGGCGACCTCGGTGGACGCACCGGCGGCGCGGGCGCTCGATGCGGAGCCGGTCATCTCGATCGGTGTCGGCGATCGCATCCCGTCCACCGCCTGCGTGGTGTCGGGCGTGTCGACGGGGTCGGAGGACGGGTCGTCGCTGCCGCAGGCGCTCAGGACGAGCACCAGTGCCGCGGTGACGGGGAGGAAACGCGTGAGGTGGTTGCGCATACGCGTTGGACGTCGCTCGTCAGCCGTCGGTTCCCGACTCGAACAATGCGTTCACGAATTCGTCGGGGTCGAACGGGATGAGGTCGTTCACCTGCTCACCCACACCGACGAGCTTGACCGGGATGCCGAGTTCGGTCTCGACGGCGAACACGATGCCGCCCTTCGCCGACCCGTCGAGCTTGGTGAGCACGACCCCCGTCACATCGGTGGCCTCACTGAACTGGCGCGCCTGCGCCAACCCGTTCTGGCCGGTCGTGGCATCGATGACGAGCAGGGTTTCCGTGACGGTCCCGGCGCCCTTCTCGGCCACACGGCGGACCTTCTTCAACTCTTCCATCAGGTTGGTCTTGGTGTGGAGACGACCCGCCGTGTCGGCGAGCACGAGGTCGATCCGCTTCGCCGCGGCACGTTCGATGCCGTCGAAGATGACCGACGACGGATCGCCACCTTCGGTACCGCGCACGAACTCGGTGTTCGACCGCTCGGCCCAGGTACCGAGCTGTTCGGCGGCGGCGGCACGGAAGGTGTCACCGGCCGCGAGCAGCACGGAGCGACCCGCCTCGGTCTGTTGACGCGCGACCTTGCCGATCGTCGTGGTCTTGCCGACGCCGTTGACGCCGACGAACAGCCAGACGTTCGGCTGCCCCGGCTCCAACGACTCGTCGTAGTGGACCTCACGGTCGCCGTCGGCGAGGCGGGCGATCATGTCGGCCTGGAGTGCGGCCAGCAGGTCGGACGGTTCGGTGATCTCCTTGGCCTTCACCCGTTCCTTCAACGGCTCGAGGAGGCCGTCGGCGACACCCAGACCGACGTCGGCCCGGAGCAGGGCTTCTTCGAGGTCGTCCCACGTCTCGTCGGTGATCGCACCGCGTCCGAGGATGCTGCCGAAGGCTCCGCTGAACGTCGCACGCGCCTTCGACAGACGGTCGCGCAACGACAGCGGCTTGACCGGCTCGGGCTCGGGTTCGACGACCGGGGGTTCCTCGACCAGGGTGTCGCCCTCGGCCTCCTCGACCGCGGTCGGCGGTGCCGACGGAGCCGGACGAGGCGGCAGCTCGGTCCGCTGCCCACTGCCCATCTTGCGGCGATTGGCGACGACGACGCCCAGTCCGAAGACGAGCACGACGATCGCGAGGATCAGAAACAACCACTGGATGTCCATATCGGCCCCGACGCTAGCGGGGTGCGTCATCGGTGTGTCCGGTGGCCGGATGGCGACGTTGCCATTCGGGCGGACGGGTGCGATGCTGTGATTCCCGACCAACTTGGTCGGGAAAGGTCCGAACAACGACTCGAGGGAGATCCCAATGTCCATCCGTCTCGGCGACGAAGCCCCCGACTTCACCGCGGTCACCACCGATGGTGAGATCACGTTCCACGACTGGAAGGACGGCTCGTGGGCCGTGCTGT
>JAGQSS010000334.1 GCA_020439405.1 Ilumatobacter sp.
CGGCATGGCGGTGGGGCTGTGGATCCTGGTCTACGTCATCGCCGGGAGCGTGGTGCCGGCGTTCGTGCAGCGGGTCCGGGTGGAGCCCACCGAGTCGTCGCGGGAGCGTCCCTACATCGAGAACAACATCGCGGCGACCCGTGACGCCTACGGGCTGAGCGACGTGGAGCAGGTGACCTACGACTGGACGCAGGACCTGAGCTCGGAGGTGCTGGCCGAGAACCTCGGGACGATGGAGAACATCCGCCTGTGGGATCCCGCCACCATCCAGGAGAGCTACCGGTCCACGCAGGCCTTCCGGTCGTTCTACGAGATCGGCGACGTCGACGTGGACCGCTACCTGGTGGACGGCGAGCCCACCGAGGTGATGCTCGCGGCGCGCGACCTCAACACCGAGGGCATCCGCAACCCCACCTGGGAGGCGACGCACCTCATCTACACGAACGGGTACGGCGTGGTGTCCGCCCCGGCCAACGACAAGAACGGCAGCGGCGATCCCGAGCTGCTCACCGAAGACATCCCGGTCCGCCCCGATCCGGTCATCGCGGATCTGGTCGGCGACCTCGAGCCCCGCATCTACTTCGGCGAGTCCAAGACCGGGTACGTGATCGTCAACACCGAGGTGAGCGACCCGACCGCGGACGTGACCGACGTGGCGGAGTCTGCGGCCGAGGGCCAGTCCGAGGACGAGGTGGTGGTGACCACCTACGACGGCGCGGACGGCATCGAGCTGGGCTCCGGGCTCACCGGGTTCGTGCGCAAGGCGGCGTTCTCGCTGCGCTTCGGCGAGGTCGATCCGCTGGTGTCGGGCAGCCTCCGGCCGGACTCGCGGGTGCTGCTCCAGCGCGACGTCGTCTCGCGGGTGGAGTCGGTGGCCCCGTTCCTGGCCTTCGACCACGACCCGTACCTGGTGATGGCCGACGGCCGCCTCCAGTACGTGATCGACGCATACACCACCAGCCGGAACTTCCCGAATGCCCAGCGGGCCGACACCGGCGGCCTGGACCAGGCGTCGGGGCTGTTCGGCCGGTCGTTCAACTACGTGCGCAACTCGGTGAAGGCCACCGTCGACGCCTACGACGGCACCATCACCCTCTACGTCGTGGACGAGACCGATCCGCTCGTCCAGGCGTACCGCAAGGCGTTCGGCGACCTGTTCACCGACGTGGAGGACGCGCCGGAGGGCCTGGCCGACCACTTCCGGTACCCCGAGGACCTCTTCACGGTCCAGACCCAGATGTGGACCCGGTACCACGTGGCCGACCCGGCGGACTTCTACAACGGCCGGGACAACTGGAACGTGCCCCAGGGGACCGGCGCCACCCGTCGCTCGGGCTCCGACGATCCCGTGGAGCTGGGCCCCGACGGCCAGGAGCTGACCCCCGACGACCGCTACCCGTCGGAGTACCTGCTGATGCAGCTCCCCGGCGAGGACGACGTGTCGTTCGTGCTGCTGCGACCCTTCGTGACCGCGACCGATGAGGGGTCCGACGGCGGCCAGAACCAGCTGCGTGCCTTCATCACCGCCGACAGCGACCCGGACAGCTACGGCGAGCTGCGCACGTACCTGCTCGACCCCGGCAACCTCCCCGACGGCCCCAACCTCGCGGCCGACGACATCCAGGCCGACAGCGAGGTGGGCGACCAGATACGCCAGCTCTGCACGGAGAAGACCGTGTGCACGTTCTCGCCGCCGTCGATCGTGCCGGTGGGCGACTCGCTGCTCTACATCCAGTCGTTCCTGGTGGCCGGCACCCAGCAGAAGAAGCCCGCCATCGAGAACGTCATCGTCAACTACCGCCGACCGGGCGGCGACTCCGATGTGGAGATCGCCTCGAGCCTGCGGGGTGCGCTGGTCAAGGTGTTCGGTGAGGACGTGCCCACCTCGATCGAGGACGCCGGGTCGGGCTCGTCCAGCGCGTCCGGCGAGGACGAGGGCGAGGGCACCGAGGGCGAGGGCAGCGGCGAGGAGCCGACCGAGACGTTGGGCGAGCAGGAGTCGCGGCTCATCGACGAGTTGGTCCAGGCGTTCGCCGATGCCGACGCCGCGGCCCGCGACGGCGACCAGGTGGCCTACGCCCGCAAGATCCAGGAGGCGGCCGACATCGCCGAGCGCCTCCAGGAGCTGCGCGACACCGCCGAGGCCGAGGGATCGGCCGCTCCCGAGGGCGGCTCGGGCGGCGAGGGCGATGGCCAGAGCGAGGGTGGCGGCGCCTCGGAGGGCGGCACGTCGTCGACGACGGTGCCCGACGCCCCGCCGACCACCACCGCCGGCGCCTGAGGCCGCCCGTCGGGCGAGGCGGCCGCGCCGCATCGAGCCCTGTCCGATTCGGTCGACGTGCCGTACCATCGGGTGGACGGTCGGATCGACCGGTGGGGAGCGAGATGGCACGTCGACGAGCGCTGGTGGCGTTGCTGGTGGCGGTGGCGGTGACCGCGTGCCTCCCCACGTTCCCCGACGGTTCGTCGGCGCGCGTCTCGACTTCGGGCGGGCTGGCGCTGCTCGAGTGGGACCCCGCCGACGACCCCGATGCCGGCGGCTCGATCGACCGGTACCTCATCGAGATCGATGGCGTCGTCCGGGCGACGGTGCCGGCCGCGCCCCAGCAGTGCCGCCTGGTCGGCCTGACCGCCGGACGCGCGTACTCGATCGTGGTGACGGCCTACGACCGAGCCGGGGAGTACAGCGGCGACGCGGAGGACGGCGGTCGCCTCACCACCTCCTACACGCCCTCGACCGGGACGGGCGGCACGCCGGGGTGCACGCCGACGGCCGATGCCGACGGCGACCGACTCCCCGACGCGGTCGAGACCGGCACCGGCACCTACCTGAGCGCGACCGATACCGGGTCGTCGCCGAACGACCCCGACACCGACGATGACGGCATCGACGACGGTGACGAGGTCCTGGGCACCGTCGTCGGGCTCGACCTCCCGACCATGGGCACCTCGCCGGTGCACCAGGATCTGCTGTTCGAGGTCGACTGGTTCGTCGACTCGATCGATTGCGGCACCCACAGCCACCGGATCTCCGACGGTGCCGTCGACCGGTTGGCCGCAGCGTTCGCGGCGGCGCCGGTGGCCAACCCCGATGGCGAGACCGGCATCCGCGTGGCCGTCGACCGGGGTCAGGGCGGTGCCTTCACCGGGGGCAACCAGGTGCCCGATGCCGACGGCGTGATCGCGGGAGGGGTGAGCGGCGGCGACTTCGGCCAGATCAAGCGAGACCACTTCGCCGCGAACCGCGAGGGGTACTTCCACTACGTGCTCATGCCCCATCGCTACAACCTCACCTCCACCAGCTCCGGGCAGGCCGAGGTGAACGGCGACGACATGATCGTGTCGCTCTACTGCTCGCACAGCGACGGCAACGTGGCCAACACGATGATGCACGAGGTCGGCCACAACCTCGGCCTCCGCCACGGCGGCGACGAGAACACGAACGACAAGCCCAACTACAACTCGATCATGAACTACCGGTTCCAGTTCCCGGGCGTCGACACCAACTGCAACCCGATCGGCAACGGACGCCTCGACTACTCCTCGGGCACGCGCCCGTCGCTCGACGAGAACGCCCTGGTGGAGGCCGCCGGCGTGTGCGGCCCCGGTGCGGGCGTGCCGTGGGACTGGGACGGCGACTCCACCATCGACGTCGACCCGGTCCGGGTCGACGTCAACGATGCCGACGGTCTGTTCGGCGTGCTGCACGACCACGACGACTGGTCGGCCATCCGCCTGGATGCGGTGGACGACAGCGACGGCGCCGTCCCCAACGCCCTGGTCGACGACGTCATCACCGAGCAACCCGTCCCCGAGGCCCACCGCTAGGC
>JAGQSS010000335.1 GCA_020439405.1 Ilumatobacter sp.
GCTCAGCTGAAAAGCGACGTCGCCCGGTTCGCGGCCGGGCTGCTCGCAACCGACCTTGCCCGCACCGGTGAACACCTGCCGCGTCACGAAGTGCGGGGTGATCTGGCTCGCGATCCGGCCGAACGGCACCTCGCGAGCCATCAGGTAGTTCTCGTGACAGCCGTAGCTGTTGCCCTTGCCGTCGGAGTTGTTCTTGTAGACGACGAGTTCGGCACCGTTGTCGAACAGCGCATCGGCGTGTCGCATGCTCGCCCGCACGATCTCGTCGGCGGCGCGATCCCAGGTCACCGCTTCGAGCGCGTTCGTGACCTCCGGGATCGAGATCTCGGGGTGGGCGTGGTCGACGTAGTAGCGCGCACCGTTCGGGAGCACGGCGTTGACGAGCGTCGTCTCGATCTCGGGCGCGAACACCGCGTCGAGGTTGAACCCCCGAGCGTCGTTGGCGGGGGTCTCGTCCTCGAAGTCCCAACCGACCTTCTTCGACGTCGCGCTGACGTACGCGTTGATCAGGAGCGACGAGGCGGTGACCGGGTTGTTGTCGCCGCCCCGCACGACGATGCCGTACTCGGTCTCGATCCCGCAGACCTTGTGGATCGCCATACGCGCACCCTATCCCGGTTCGGTTCAGTCGGCGAGCAGGGCTTTGGCGATGGCTCGCGTCTGGATCTCGTCGGTGCCGGCGTAGATCTGGAGGACCTTCGCGTCGCGTGCGAGCTGCTCGACGTGGTACTCGGCCATGTAGCCGTTGCCGCCGTGCAGCTGCACCGCCTCGAGCGCGCACGCCGTCGCCTGCTGCGCCGAGTAGAGCTTCATCGCGGAGGCCTCGGCGAAGGTCATCGACTCGCCGGCGTTCGACATCTCGATCGTGCGCCACACGAGGTTCTGGATGTTCATCCGGGCGACTTCCATCATCGCCAGCTTCTGCTGGATGAGCTGGAACTCGCCGATCGGTTGCCCGAACTGGACGCGATCCTTCGCGTACGCGACCGACACCTCGAGGCACTGCTCGATGATGCCGAGCGACATGGCGGCCACGCCGGCCCGCTCCTGCTGGAACGTGGCCTTCGCCCCCGACCGGCCACCGCCGGACTTCGGATCTTCGTCCTCGCCGATCAGGCGGTCCTTGCCGACACGGACGTCGTCGACGAACAGCTCACCCGTCGGCGACGAATGCATGCCCATCTTGCGCAGCGGCGGCGTCTGGGTGAGGCCCTCCATGCCCGAGTCGAGCACGAAGCTCAGCACCTTGCGCTCCTTCGGGTCGTTGCCCTCGTCGAGCTTGCAGATGAACACGATCGTGTCGGCGTAGGGGCCGTTCGTGATGAAGGTCTTGCTGCCGTTCAACACGTACTCGTCGCCGTCGCGACGGGCGGTGGCGAGCATCGACCCGAACGCGTCGGACCCGGAGTTCGGCTCGGTGATGGCCCACGCTCCGACCTTGCGCAGGGTGAGCAGGTCGGGGACCCAACGCTCGCGCTGCGCGATCGTCCCCTTGCCGTTGATCGCCGACGCGGTGAGTCCGGTCGACACGCCGAGCGCCGTCACCAGACCCGGACACTGACGGCACAGCTCGATCGTGGGGATCAGGGAGAAACCGGCGTCGCCGCCACTGTGCCGGCTCGGCCGGTCGTTCGGGTCGGCCTCGCCGGCCGCCACCTGCTTGTCGAACTCGAGTCGCTTCCAGAACGACGCCTCGGCCTGTTCGGCGATCCCGAACTGGGTGTAGAGCTTGCGGAGCACGTCGTACGGCGGCAGGTCGCCGTGCTCGAGATCCTCACGGATCGGGATGATCTCCTTGGCGATGAAGTCCTTCATCGCCCCGCGGATCATCTCGTGCTCTTCCGACCATGCGTACATGCCGCTCACCGTACGTCTCGGACGCGCGTCCGCAGTAACCCTGGATGTCGCCCTCGGATCGCCGATCGGCGAGACTCTGGGGCATGACAACTCGGACTTTCGTGGTGGGCGTCGATGCGACCGACGAGGGCGGGCGGGCGCTCGCCTGGGCGCGTGACGCCGCCTACGCCGACGACCGCATCGTCGCGGTCCACGCGTGGAACCTGCCGGCCATGGTCGGCATCGACACCCTGGCGATGATCCCGGTCGACGACATGGAACGCGTCGCCACCGACGGGCTCGCCGAACTCGTGGCCCGACTCGACGACGCCCGCATCGAACCGGTCGTCGTGATGGGGCACGCCGGACGGGCGATCGTGCAGGCCGCCACCGACCATTCGGCCGACCTGATCGCCGTCGGACATCAGGGGTCGGGACAGGCGTCGATCGTGCTGGGGTCGACCACCAACCACGTGGTGCACCACACCGACCGGCCCGTCGTCGTCTGTCGGGGCGACCACGCCCCCGAACCGCGGCTCGTGGTGGTCGGCGTCGACGACCACGACCTGGAGGACGGCGAGAACGAGTCGGTGCGCGCCGTGCGGTTCGCGGCCACGATGTGGCCACAGGCACGGATCGACGTCGTGCACGCGTGGTTCGTGCCGATGGTCGCTGCCGGACGGTTCTCGAACCCGGGCGCCGACTTCGACGACCTCGACGCCGACGCACTCGCGGTGATCGAGCGGGTCGTCGAGGCCGCCGGCGTCGATCCGTCGGTGAACGTGACGGCACGTCCGGTGAACGGCACCCCCGAGTTCGCCCTGATCGAGGAATCGCGTGACGCCGACCTGATCGTGGTCGGCTCGCGCAGGCGCGGCGGGTTCCGCGAACTGCTGCTCGGGTCGACCAGCCTCGACCTGGCGAGCCACAGCCACAGCCCCGTGGCCATCGTTCGCTGACCGCCGGTAGCGTGCGCGGGGTGGTACCCCTCTCCGTCCTCGACCTGTCGGTCGTCCGTGACGGCGGCACCTCGTCGCTGGCGCTCGACCACACCACCCAGCTCGCCCGCCACGCGGACCGGCTCGGCTTGCTGCGGTTCTGGGTAGCCGAGCACCACAACATGGGCACGGTCGCGTCGACGACGCCCGGCGTCTTGGCCGCGCACCTCGCCGCCAACACCGAACGCATCCGGGTCGGCTCCGGTGGGGTCATGCTGCCGAACCACGCTCCGCTGGCGATCGCCGAGCAGTTCGCCCTGCTCGAGTCGTTGTACCCCGGCCGGATCGACCTCGGCATCGGTCGCGCCCCCGGCACCGATCCGGTGACCGCGTCGGCGTTCGGACGCCACCCGCACGAGAGCGTCGAGAAGTTCCCGCGCGACCTGATCGACGTGATGGGCATGCTCGGCGACCCGCGTGGCCACGAGGGCATGTGGACGCGTTTTCGGGCGACCCCGGTCCTCACGAGTTCGCCGACGGTCGCGCTGCTCGGGTCGTCGGGCTTCAGCGCACAGCTGGCCGGCATGCTCGGCCTGCCGTTCGCGTACGCCCACCACTTCGATACGGGCCAGACGAACCTGGCCTCGCAGCTCTACCTCGACAAGTTCGAGCCGTCGCCGGTCCTCGACGAGCCGCACCTGATCCTGGGGGTCGGTGCGCTCGCCGCCGAGACCGACGAGGAGGCCGACCGGATCGGACTGCCGAGCAGGATCCTCCGGCTCGGCATCCGGACGAACCGGCGGTACCCGCTCGTGTCCCCCGACGCGGCCGTCGACCATCCCGACGCCGACCAGGCACGGCGGATGCCGTCCGAGCAGCTGATCGGGAGCACCGAACGGGTCGTGGAAGGGCTCCGCGATCTCGTCCACCGCACCAAGGCGAACGAACTCATGCTCACCGCGGCCACCTACGACGTCGAGGACAAGCTCCACAGCCTCGACCTCATCCACGCCGCCTGGCGCTGACGGAAGGGGTCAGGCACCATCTGGC
>JAGQSS010000336.1 GCA_020439405.1 Ilumatobacter sp.
CGTGCGATCGTCGACGCCGGCTGGGTGCCGTACTCGCTGCAGGTCGGCCAGACCGGCAAGGTCGTGAAGCCGAACGTGTACATCGCGGCCGGCATCTCGGGTGCCACGCAGCACATGGTCGGCATGAAGGGCTCGAAGAACATCATCGCCATCAACAAGGACGCGGAGGCGCCGATCTTCGGTGTCGCCGACCTCGGCATCGTGGGCGACGTCCACAAGGTGATGCCGAAGCTGATCGAGGCCCTCCAGGGCCGCTGATCACCCGATCCGCTCGACGGCCCGGCTCCGCTTCGGCGGGCCGGGCCGTTGCGCGTCCGGGCACGAACCCGTCGCGGCCCGACGGCGGGCCCGCAGTACGTTGAATCGCGTGCCGAGCGACGCCGCCGTCATCACCACCGGGCTCCGCAAGGTGTTCCGGGTCCCCGTGCGCGAGGCCGGGCTCGCCGCCGCGACGCGCAGCCTGGTCAGGCGGGAGCACCGCGACGTCGTCGCCGTCGGTGGGGTCGACCTTCGCATCGAACCGGGCGAGGTCGTCGGCTTCCTCGGCCCGAACGGCGCCGGCAAGACCACGACGTTGAAGATGCTGTCGGGCCTGTTGCACCCGACGTCGGGCACGGTGCGGGTGCTCGGCCACGAGCCGTTCCGCCGCGAGCGCGACTACCTCCGTCGCATGACGCTCGTCATGGGCAACCGCAACCAGTTGCAGTGGGACCTCCCGGCGCTCGACAGCTTCGAACTGTCCCGAGCGATCTATCGGCTGCCGGAGGACCTCTTCCTCCGCCAACGCGACGAACTCATCGATCTGCTCGACCTCGGGGCCCTCGTCGACAAGCCCGTTCGGAACCTCTCACTCGGCGAGCGGATGAAGGCGGAGATCGCGAACTCGCTGTTGCACCGTCCGGAGATCCTCTTCCTCGACGAGCCGACGCTCGGCCTCGACGTCACGATGCAACGACGGATCCGTTCGTTCCTCGCCGACTACAACCGACGCCACGGCGCCAGTGTGATGCTCACGACGCACTACATGGCCGACGTCGAGGCGCTCTGCAAACGGGTCATCGTCATCCACCACGGTGCGATCCTGTTCGACGGCGCGCTGACCGACCTGTCCGAACAGTTCGCCGCCCACAAGACGCTCGTCGTCACGCTCGAACGACCGACCGACCCGTCGTCGTGGTCGCGCTACGGCGATGTCGTCGCGTCGACGCCGACACGAGCGACCCTCCGGGTCGGTCGTGAGGCGACGGCGGCGGTCGTCGCCTCGATCCTGTCCGACCACGACGTGCGCGACCTGACGGTCGAAGACCCACCGATCGACGAGGTGATCGAGCTGGCGTTCGCCAGCGCCGAGGCGCCGTCGTGACCGCCACCGACACGGTCGCCACGACGCTCGCCGATCGGCCGATCGACTACGAGCCGACCTGGCGCGCCTACATCCGCTTGTACGGCACGCTGATGCGGACATCGATCGCCCAGCAGTTCCAGTACCGGACGGCCAACTACCTCTACATGATCGGGATGATCGCCGAACCGGTGGTGTACCTGGTCGTCTGGCAGACGATCGCCGAGGCGCAGGGCGGTGAGGTCGGCGGGTACACCGCCGGCACCTTCGCCGCCTACTACATCGTGTGGACGCTCGTCCGGAACATGAACATCGTCTTCACGCCGTTCGGGTGGGAGGAACGCATTCGCGAAGGGCAGCTGTCTGCTCAGCTCGTGCTCCCTGTCCACCCGATCCATTACGACCTCGGCAGCTTCGCAGGATGGAAGGTGGTCGTGATCGCCCTGTGGTTGCCGATCGCCGGTGTGCTGGCCCTCGTCTTCCGGCCGACGCTCGACCCGACCGCCGGACAGATCGTCGCGTTCGCCGTCGCGATCTGGGGTGCGTACCTCATCCGGTCACTGTTCCTGTGGCTGCTCGGCATGCTCACGTTCTTCACGACGCGCGTGACCGCGATCTTCGAGGCCTACTTCGCCGCCGAACTGCTGCTGTCGGGACGGCTGATCCCGATGGCGCTGATGCCCGAGTGGGTCCAGACACTGGCGATGTTCCTACCGTTCGAGTCGACGTTCGGGTTCCCCATCACCGCGCTCGTCGGTCCGATCACCCAGGAGGAACTGGTCGTCGGGCTGTTGCTCCAGCTGTTCTGGATCGTCGTCGGTGCCGTCGCCGTCCGGTTCGCGTGGCGAGGCGCGGTCAAGCACTACACGGCGGTCAGCGGATGAGCCCGGTCGATCCGGCGTCGGCATCGGCGTCCGAACCACGTCGTGGCTCCTCGCTCCGCATCCCGCTCCTGCACCTGCGTGTCGGGGTGATGAACGAGCTCCAGTACCGGGCGAACTTCGCGGTGCAGTTGCTGCAGACGTTCGTGCAGGTGGCGACGGGCCTGATCGCGCTGGCGCTCATCTTCGACCACACCACCGACCTCAACGGCTGGACACGGCCCCAGCTGATCGTGGTGCTCGGCATGTACAACGTCGTCGGCGGCATGATCGGGTTCGCGATCGAGCCGAACATGGGACGCCTCATGGCCGATGTCCGCCTGGGGACGTTCGACTATGTGCTCACCAAGCCCGTCGACGCCCAGTTGCTGGCGTCGGCGCGCGAGTTCCGGCTGTGGCGTCTGACCGACGTGGCCGTCGGGATCGGTGTGACGATCTGGGGCGTCGTCCAGCTCGACGACGGCCTGTCGTTGGGGCGACTCGTCGGGTTCGTCGCGGCGACCACCGTCGGCATCGTGCTCGTGTACTGCATCTGGCTCGTCGTGACCACCGGGGCGTTCTGGATCGTCCGGATGGACATGGTGCAGGACCTGTTCACCGGCATGTACCGCGCCGGGCAGTACCCGGTCACCGTCTACCCGGCCTGGTTACGCCTCACGATGACGTACCTCGTGCCCGTCGGGTTCGCCGTGACGGTGCCCGCCGAATCGTTGACCGGTCGGCTCACCTGGGAACGGGTCGTGCTGACGGTGGTCTTCCTCGTCGTCGCCCTCGGCGTGACACGGTTGGTGTGGCGGCTCGGGACCAAGCACTACGCCGGCGCCTCGGCGTAGTCGTCAGGCGATGTCGGTGGCGTTGATCGCCCAGGCGACGCCCTCGGTCTCGTTCTCGACGAGCAACTGCAGTCGCCACCCGCCTGGCGGCTCGTGGGCGTCCCACCGGTACCACCGGAGTTCGGCGAGGAGCTCGGCGACGTCGGCGTCAGTGGGCGGCCAGTCGTCGTGGAGATCACCGAGCGCGCCGAGCAACCACCACATCGAGAACCGGCCGCTCGCCATGCCGCGTCGGCGGCCGTGCGCGCCACCGGACGCCCCGGCCCACGCGATGCGGGCGAGCGCGTCGGTCGCCGAGATGTCGCCGACCCGCGCCGACCGGACACCGAGCGCTGCCAAGGCGTCGAGGTGCGTCCCCTCGACGCACACCACTTCGGCACGACCCGTCGACGACGTCGTCCAGGCATCGACGAGTTGGCGAACGGCGAGTTCGGTCGCATCGTCGTCGATGACCTCGACGTCGATGCCGCGCAACGAGACGTCGTGGAACCCGCCGTCGATCGAGTCCGGCTCGGGGTGGTCGGCGCCGGCGTCGGAGTAGGTCGAGGCCGGATAGTCGGGTTCCCACGGGCGGAGTGCGGCCGGGATGTCGAGCACGGGCGGCAGGCCGGCCAGATCGGCGGCCGGGATCGACTCGCCCCGGATCGCCCGTTCGTGCGCGACGAACAACGCCACCGGCACGGGTGGGAGGTGCGGGGCCAGCTCGGCCCACGTGTGGTGGACGGCCGCGACCTCCGACAGC
>JAGQSS010000337.1 GCA_020439405.1 Ilumatobacter sp.
CTGGCGGGCGCCGGCGGTTCGGAGTTGGTCGAGCAGGTCTCGGTTCGACGGCTCTGGCCTCGGACGCGGTGCCGCCAGTTCCGCGAGTGCTCGGCGTTGGGCGACAGCGGGGAGGTCGGAGCGGTCGAGGGTGATGGCTGCTTCGAGGATGTTGATGGCTTCGTTGAGGTCGTGGGTTTCGGTGACGACGAGGGTGGTGTTGTCGGTGCGGCCGCGGGTCATGCCGACGTAGAGGTTGCGGCCGCTGGTGGCGTTGGTGGCGAGGGTGATGCTGCGGTCGGCGGTGTCGCCTTGGGCGCCGTGTTCGGTGGTGGCGTAGGCGAGTTCGACGTGCTGGCGGACGTAGTCGGTGGGGAGGGTGATGGTGCCGTGTCCGCCGAGGCGGGTCACGGTGACACCGTCGTGGCTGGTGTGGGTGATGGTCCAGCGGTGCCGGTTGCGGATGCTGTCGCCGGTGGTGGTGCGGAGGCGTCGGTCGTTGTGGCGCGTGGCGACGACGTCGCCGACCATCACGGTCCCGCCGACGATCTGAGTGGCGGTTCCAGTGTCGAGGTCAGCGCTGAGAAGTCGTGAGTTCTGGATGTGGTGGTTGATGGCGGTGACGTGTTCGTTGCGGGTGGAGGTGATCGACAGCGTCTCACCAGCAGTGTTGGCGGTCTGCCACTCGTCGGCGATGGCATCGAGGTGCTCGTCGAAGGTGCCGGGGCGGATACGGCCGAACTCGGCGTAGGTGGCGAGGGCTCGGCTGTCGCCAGCTCGGAGGTGGAGCGAGGCGGTGGCTTCCCAGGGGTGCTCGAAGCGGTGGAGTTGGTCGAGTTCGACGGTGCGCCCGGTCTCGCAGAGTTCGGCGAACATGCCGCCGCGTCCGACGGCTTGAAGCTGATACGGGTCGCCGACGAGGACGAGTCGCCATTGGGATCGTTGGGCGTGGTCGATCAGGCGGTCGAGGTCGGCGGTGCGGACCATGCCGGCTTCGTCGACAATGATCGTCGTCCCCGGGCCAGGGTCGGACCAGGTAGCGCCGGAGCTGGGTTGGTCGAGGTCGCGGAGGAACTTGGCGATCGTGTCCGCCGCGACGCCGGCCTCTCGGCCGAGGACAGCGGCAGCCTTCCCGGTCGGGGCCACGCCGATCACCGGACGGCGACGGGCGTGGAGGTCATCGACGGCTGCCGCGAGCATTCGCGTCTTGCCGGCACCGGCGGGACCGACGACCAGGACGAGCCGATCGTCACCGGCTACCGCGGCGGCTGCAGCGGCTTGGCCGTCGTCGAGGTCGGTGTCGGCGATCGTGATCGCAGGTGCGGGGACGTCGAGTTGGGCGTCGATCGCAAAGGTGATGATGCGTTCCTCTTGGGCGAGGACTTGCTCACTCGTCGCCCGGTTCGCGACCGGCTCGATCAGCAGCGACCGACCATCCGACCCACGCCGACGTGCGCCGCCGATGATCGGGTCGAGATCGATGCACGCGTCGAGCACCCTGTCGGCCCCGGCCTCAAGCGCTCGCGCCCAGCTGGTTGCGTCGTGTCCGGGTTGTGGGCGGGCGG
The DNA here is from genome assembly GCA_020439405.1 of Ilumatobacter sp. Lineage (GTDB taxonomy): Bacteria > Actinomycetota > Acidimicrobiia > Acidimicrobiales > Ilumatobacteraceae > Ilumatobacter. Next base: position 1,545 of record JAGQSS010000337.1, read on the forward strand.
CGCCGGCGAGCGTGCGCAGGACGTCCATCCGGTTCCACGTCGACCGACGCTCGGCAAGCTCCTCCAGCACCTCGGCGACCGTCACCGTCTGTGCTTCGACGACATGTTCTCGGGCGGCCCTGCGGACCGAGTCGACGAGGTCGATCGCGTCGTAGCCGGCGCCTTCGGCCTCTCGGTCCCACCGTGACCGCAGATCGGGGACACCGAGACCGGTCTTGTGATCGCGGGTGTCCGCTGCGGTCTCGCGTTCCATCGCGGCGTACTCGCCGTCAGTCGGCTCACGACCGGTGCGGACGATGAAGTCGGCGATGCGTTGGTCCATCTCGACCGCGATCACGTGCGCCCGCTTCGAGAACTGATGCAACAACTCGACCGGCACACCGGCGATCTCTGCCTGACCGTTCACGATCTCGTCGAACGCCACCCCGTAGCGGGCGGTCAGCTCGGCGCGCAGCGCGGACTGGTACACGTAGCCGAACGTCTGCTGATGCCGCTTCAGCAACCGGGCGTCGAGCGCCCACCACCGGCCGTCGTCGGTCTGCACCTTCGCGGAGATCACGACGTGGGTGTGCAGCTGCGGGTCGTCGGCTCGGCTGGTCGACTGGCGGAACACCGCTGCGGTCAGTCCGCCGGTGTCGGGGTGGAGCCGTGTCCCGTTTGAGCGGATGCGGGTCGTCGACCCGTACTTCTCGATCATCGCCACCGCCGCATCGACGGCTCGGTCGTGGCAGTCGGCGAGCCCGTCGTCACCGGTGAGCGCCCACAGCACCGACAGCGACTTCGGCGCCGAGAACGTCGCGTCGTACCCAGCGACCGCCTTCGTCACGTTGCCGTGCCGGTCGACGCGATCCAGCAGCTCACGCCCGAGAACCTGCCCAGTCATCGGATTGCGGCCCGACAGCAGCGACTCGAGTGCCTCGGTCGACACCTCACCGGCGAGACCGAACGCCGCCGCTTGCCGGCCCGTCCAGTGTCCCGGCAACTCGCCGTCGGGCTCGGTCAGGTAGCCGGTGTAGTAGCGGGCCGACGCACCCGCCGACGCCGCATAGATCGTCGTCACCCGGATCACAGCAGTTCCCGACTGCCCGTGGGCACCTGTCTGTTCGAGCTATCGATAGCGGGGTGGTAGTCGATCATCGGTTCTCCAGGAGGGAGTCAGTCCTCGAAGAGTCGAGGAGTCGCCGGGCGGTGCGGGGACGTGCGACGCGGATGGCGTGCCGGGCGCGGATCTGCAGCAGAGACGTCATCGGTGTCGACGACGTTCGGTCCGCTGTCGATGATCGGGTGGTCGACGATCGGCCACGTGATCGCTGCGCCGATGTAGCGCTCGAGCCCGACCCTGGGAACGCGCAGGCTTCGGCCGACCTTCCGCCCGGGGACCTCGCCGGGATCACCCGTGGCGAGGTAGCGGTGGATCGACTCGTAGACGAACGTCATTCCGCACCGCAGCACGGCTGCCGTCTCGGCGACGGTCAGAAGATCCGGCGGCGTGCTCGTGGGGCCCGATGAGTCGAGTGGTCGTCGTCGCGGCATGGCATTCGTCCTCCACATGGGTCACCCCACCTGTGAACCGGCGCAACTCGCCGAGCCGAGATGAATCAGGACCCGAGAGTGTTCGATTCACACAACGAATGACCGACGAGCAGCAGTTTCGTCACACGATTTCTTGCATGGTCAGCGCCTGAGGCAGGACGCTCGAGTCCGTACCCGATGTCGCGCAGACTCGACGCGGCTCCACTCGCACGGGCACTCTTGCCAGCTCGGCAGCTCTGAAACAGCTCACGCGCGCGGCGACGAGTTCGACCACGCTGCGCGGCCACGCTTAACGTGCCGGCGCATCTCGGGCCCACTCAGAAGTGCCGAACTGTTCGGCATGTCGAGGGTGCGCTGAGCGGGATTATGCGTGGGTTCAGTCGGCGGGCGGGCGGTAGATGATTCCGTCGTCGCCTCCGGTGTTCGTGCCGTCGCGGTTGGATATGAAGCCGCCCCAGGTGAGCATGACTGCGTCGGCCCAGACGCCCGCGCCGTCGGACGCGGTTGGCCCCGTTTCCGGCGGGAAGGCGCGACAGTGGCTGGTGTGGGTTGGAGGGCCATCCGAGGTCGTTCCCGGACCAGAATGGGATCTCGTCGCCAGTCAAGACCGGGAGCCCGTAGCCGCCCTGTCCGGCGAGCTTGCTCGGCCGCCCGTCCGTC
>JAGQSS010000338.1 GCA_020439405.1 Ilumatobacter sp.
CGACAACGACAATTCCTTCGTCATCCAGCGCATCCTGCCGCCGGGCGACCACGACATCGACATTGCCGTGCAAGGCTTCAAGGACAACGGCATTTCCTTCGTGCGGCCGATCAACATTCCGACCAACGACTGGTTCTATGTCGGTATCGCCGACCTCACGCTCGGCAAGCGCTTCGCCGCCGACGCGGTCGAGGCGGCCGATCCGGCACGCTACAACGGCGTCTATACCAAGGGCCGCCTCGCCTTCTACCTGAAGGGCAAGGTCAAGGGCCGCTACCTGCTGACCGCTGCCGCCGATACCGGCGAGGATGACATCGAGAACCTGTTCCGCAACCTCGATGCCAAGGACCCGCGCAAGCTCCTGCGGCGCATCGATCCCGACCAGTACTACCCGGTCTACGGCGACGATTCGACGGCGGTCGAGGATGCGCCCACCTCCGGCAAGTTCTATGTGCGCCTCGACCGCGGCGACAGCCACGTGATGTGGGGCAACTTCAAGAGCGAGATCAAGGGCGCCGGCCTGCTGCGCAACGAGCGGGCGCTCTATGGCGCGAGCGCCGTCTACAAATCGCCGTCGACCACCTCCTTCGGCGAGCGCCGTGTCGAGGCCTCGGCCTACGCCGCCCAGCCGGAAACGCTGCCGCAGCGCGACATCTTCCGCGGCACCGGCGGCTCGGCCTATTTCCTCTCGCGCCAGGACATCACCCGCGGCTCCGAGACGCTGACCGTGCTCGTCACCGATCCGGTGACCGGGCGCATCCTGTCGCGCCGCACCCTGACCGCCGGCGAGGACTACACGATCGATTACGTGCAGGGCATCGTCATCCTGGCGCATCCGCTCGCGTCCTTTGCCAGCGACGGCGGCGTGATCCGCGACAGCAGCCTTGGCGGCAACGACGTGGCGCTGGTGGCCAACTACGAGTTCACCCCGGTGACCTCCGAGGTCGACGGCTTCTCCTATGGCGGTCGCGTCCAGGCCTGGATCAACGACAATGTCCGCGTCGGCGTGACCGGCATGAACGAGGAACTCGGCGGTGCCGAGCAGAAGATGACCGGTGCCGACCTGCGCGTGCGCCACTCCGACACGACCTTCCTGGAGGCCGAGGTCGCGATAACCGAGGGGCCGGGCTTCCAGCGCACCCTGTCCACCGACGGCGGCATCACCACCGAGGACGTCACGCTGAACGACCTGCTGGTCAACCGCGCCGACAAGAAGGGCCGTGCCTACAAGGTCAAGGCGCAGCTCGACCTCGCCGACATCAATCCCGAGCTCAAGGGCCGTGTCGGCGGTTACTACGAGAAGAAGGAAGCCGGCTTCTCGAACCTCGATTACACGATCGACGTCGATCAGCGCATCTGGGGCGTCTTCGCCGAATACGATCTCTCCTCGGCGCTGACCCTGAAGGCGACCCACGACGACTACAAGGATGCCGACGGCAAGGTGAAACGCGACAGCGGCGCGGAACTGGCCTACCAGATGTCCGAGCACTGGAAGGCGGAGTTCGGCCTGAAATACACCGAACTGCTCGATCCGGCGTCGACCGCGACGACGACCGAGCAGGGCCACCGTCTCGACGCCGGCGTCAAGGTGACCTGGACGCCCGACGACGACAAGCGGCTCTACGTCTTCGGCCAGGCGACCCTCGACAGGGCGGGCACGATCCGTCGCAACGACCGCATCGGCGTCGGCGGCGAGGTCAAGCTGACCGAGAAAGTGTCGGTTTCCGGCGAGGTGTCGGAAGGCACCAGCGGCTTTGGCGCACTGGCGTCCATCAACTACAGTCCGACCCCGGACGACCGCTACTATGTCGGCTACAAGCTCGATCCCGATCGCGACTACAGCTCCTCGACGCCGCTCGACGGCACCGATCTGGGCGGCATCGTTTTCGGCGCCAAGCGCCGCTACAACGACGTGCTGACCGGCTACGCCGAGAACAATTACGACATGTTCGGCCGGCGCAAGTCGCTCACCTCCACCTACGGCGTCACCTACACGCCCGATGCGATGTGGACCTGGACCGGCGGCGTGGAAGTCGGCCGGGTGAGCGATCCCAACGCCGTCGATTTCGACCGCCGCGCCGTATCGGCCGGCGTCTCCTACAAGGATGGCGACCGCCTTGCGGCGCGCCTCAAGGGCGAGCTGCGGTTCGACGACAGCGAGGACGGCAGCCGCGACACCGAGGCCTACCTGTTCTCCGGCGGCCTTTCGGTCAAGATGTCGGACGACTGGCGGTTCATCGCAAATGCCGACGCGGTATTCACCGACTCCGTGCAGAGCATGACGACGCTGCTCAACGGCGATTACGTCGAGGCGAGCCTCGGCTTCGCCTACCGTCCGGTCGAGAACGACCGGCTCAACGTCCTGCTCAAATACACCTATCTCTACGACCTCTACGGACGCGATCCGGCGACGACGAGCGACTCCGTCGATCTGCCCATGCAGCGCAGCCACATATTCTCCGTCGATGCGTCCTATGACGTCAATCGCCACCTGACCGTCGGTGCCAAATACGGCTTCCGCATCGGCGAGGTGTCGTTGCCGCTCGCCGCCGGCTACTCGGATTTCATGCAGTCCTCCGCCCATCTCGGCGTGGTGCGGGCCGACTGGCACGTCGTGCGCAACTGGGATCTGCTGCTCGAAGGCCGCGTCCTGTACCAGCCGGAGACCGGCACGACCGATTACGGTGCGCTGGCTGCGATCTATCGTCACTTCGGCGAGAACCTGAAAGTCGGCGTCGGTTACAACTTCGGCCGCTTCTCTGACGATCTCTCCGACGTGACCCTCGACGACCAGGGCCTGTTCTTCAACGTCATCGGCAAGTTCTGACAAACAGCCGCTTCGGTGCTATGTCGTCGCCCATCGCGGAGTGCAATGATTCCGCGCGGAGACCGCGACATGGATGAGACCGCCCGTATCGACCACCACATGAGCCGGATCGGCTTCGGCACCTCGGGTGTCCGCGGCCTGGTGTCCGATCTCGTGCCTGAGGTCGTCGGCGCCTACAGCCGTGCCTTTGCCGGCTGGCTGACGGCGAACGGGCTGGCCGCGCCGGGCGCGACGGTGCTGGTCGGGCACGACCTGCGCCCCTCGTCGCCGGAGATCGCGGCAGCCGTGATCGCCGCCTTGCGCGAATGCGGCTTCGCCGTCAGCTATGCCGGCGTGCTGCCGACACCGGCGCTCGCATTCCATGCGCTGCGGAGCGGCTGGCCGGCGGTGGTGATCACCGGCAGCCACATTCCCTTCGACCGCAACGGCATCAAGTTCTACCGGCCCGATGGCGAAATCCTGAAGGAGGATGAGGCCGACATCGTCGCCCGCCTTGCCGGCGTGTCGCGCGCCGCGCCGCCGGCGGACCCGCTTCCGGAACCCGATGGAGCGGCGCGCGCCGCCTATCTGCGCCGCTACCTCGATTTCTTCCCGGCCGGCATGCTGGCGGGCCGCCGCATCGGCGTCTACGAACACAGCTCCGTCGCCCGCGATTTGCTGCACGAGCTTTTCGCCGCGCTCGGCGCCGAAACCGTGTCGATCGGGCGCAGCGACAGTTTCGTCGCCGTCGATACCGAGGCCGTGAGCGCCGCCGACCAACAGCAGGCCTTCGACTGGGCAAAGCAACACGGTTTCAATGCCTTGGTATCCACCGACGGCGACGGCGACCGCCCGCTTCTCGCCGACGAGACTGGCCGCTACTTCCGCGGCGACGCGCTGTGTATTCTGGC
>JAGQSS010000339.1 GCA_020439405.1 Ilumatobacter sp.
ACCTCGAAGCCGTCGAGGTCGGGCATCGTGACGTCGAGCAGGATCAGCGACGGGCCGAACGCGGCGACGGTGCGCAACGCCTCGAACCCGGAGGCCGCGGTCGCGACCTCGAACTGTTGGAAGCGGAGCGACGTGGCGAGGAGGTCGCGGATGTACTCCTCGTCGTCGACCACGAGGATCCGGTGCGTCGTCTCGTCGGACACCCGACCATCCAACCACGCCGGGTCAGGTGCCAGAGGTGACGGGCGAGGCGCCAGCCGAGCCCGTTACCGTTGGTCACCTGACCCGGGGACACCGTTCGCGACCGAATCGCGGGTTCCCGGGTCAGGTGATCGACGGTAACGCCTCGTTCCTCGGCGTCACCTCCGACACCTGACCCGGCGTTCGGTCGGGCGGGGGCGAAGTAGGTTGGGCGCATGGGGAGGCGGGGCGCCGTGGTGGCCGTGGCGTTGGCGCTGTCGGTGGCGTCGGTCGCCGCTGCTGCGTCGTCGACCGGCACCGGTCCCGTCGCCACCGGTGACCGACCGGCGGTGCGCGTCGCCGGCCCGTCCCGCCGCGTCACGGTCGTCGCTGGTGGCGACGTCCTGACGGAGTCGAGGGTCCGCACCGTCGCTGCCGGTTACGGCGCGTCGACCGGCGCCCGTTTCGACTTCGCCCCGATGTTCGAGCCGGTGCGTCCGGTGGTCGAGGGCGCCGACGTCGCGATCTGCCACATGGAGCTCCCGATCGGCACCGCCGGCGGTGGCTACGGCAACTACGGACGATCGCCCTACGGCGGCAACCTCCTCCTCGCGCCCTACGAGATCGCGACCGGTGTGCGTGCCGTCGGTTTCGACCGCTGCTCGACGGCGTCGAACCACAGCGACGACCTCGGCGCGAACGGGATCGCGTGGACGCTGGCGGCGCTCGCCGAGCACGGGCTCGGCGCCGCCGGCACCGCCACCTCGGCGGCGACGGCCGGACCCGCCCACTTCACGGCGGGCGGGATCCGGATGGCGCACGTCTCGTTCACGGCCGGCTCCAACACCGGCGCGCCGTCCGAACCGTGGCGGCTGAACCTGTCGCGGAATCCGGCGGTCGTCGCCGAGCAGGTCGCCCGAGCTCGACGGGAGGGTGCGGAGATCGTGCTCGTCAGCATGCACCTCACACAGGAGATGCTGACCGCGCCGACCGCCGCCGACCGTGCGCTGGTCACGTCGATCGTCCGGGCGGCGAAGGTCGATGCGCTGTTCGTGCATGGTCCGCACGTGGTGCAGCCGTTCGAGTTCGTCGACGGGACGCCGGTGTGGTGGAGCCTCGGCAACTTCGTGTCGGAGATGGGCGGCCCGACCGCGACCGGACGCTACGTCGACCCGCGCACCGGGGACGGCCTGCTCGCGAGGGTCGAGTTCCTCGACATGGGCGAGGGGCTGTTCAAGGTCGACGTCGCCACGATCGCGATCTGCAACGAGTCGGCCGCCCGCACGGTCCGCCCGGCGTCGATCGACCTGGCGCGACCCGACGTCGCACCGGCGGTGAAGGCCGAACTCGCCGCCTGTCTGGCCCGCACCCGGGCGGTCGTCCCGGACGCCACCTGACCGCACCCACCGGGTCGGGTGTCGTACGGGACGGCGACGAGAACCTTCGGGTCGGGTGTCGTACGGAACGGCGACGGAGTCGACGTTTCGGGAGATCACCCGACCCGGCTCGCGCCCCGGAAGGACCGGAGTCGGGTGATCTCCGGAAACGTCTCGGCTGCGCCTCCCCGTTCCCTGCGACACCCGACCCGCTTCGTCGGGGGGAGCCAAGTGGCGCGGGCTTCGGGGGTGAAGAGGATCTCCTTCGGCCAGAGGCGGAGCGGGGCGTCGCGGCTGCAGCGGGGGTCGGCGAGCAGCTCGTCGACCGTCGTCGCGTCGACCGCGGCAACGGCTTCGACGTAGTAGCGGGTGATCGTCTCGTGGTACCCACCCGTCGACGTGTTCGCGACACCGGTCGCCTCGTTGTACGAACGGATCACGTCACGCAGCGAATCGAGGGTCGCGTCGACGTCGCCACCGCGTACCGAGAGTTCGACCCAACAGGCGATCAGGTGCGCCTCGTGGGTCCACTCCGGCTTCGGCAACGACCGATCGAGCAGCTGCGCATGCAGCCGGACGGCGTCGGGGGAGGGTGCCATGCCGAAGAGCTTCCCAGACCGCCGCGAACGGGGTCGGATACGTTTCGTCGGGACCGACGAAACGTATCCGACCCCTTCTGGTCATGGGCGGGGGAGGTCGATGGTGAAGGTGGTGCCGTTGCCGGGGGACGAGTCGACTGCGATGGTGCCGCCGTGGTCGTCGACGATGGCCGCCACGATCGACAGACCGAGGCCGCTGTTGCCGCGTGCCCGGGCCCGTCCCTTGTCGGCCCGGTAGAACCGGTCGAACACGTGGGCGGCTGTGTCGGCATCCATCCCCGGACCCTCATCGCGCACGCGCACCCACGCCCGATCGGCGGTCGCACCGGCACTCACCTCGACCGGCGTCCCGGCCGGTGTGTGGTGCACCGTGTTGGCGAGCAGGTTGATGACGACCTGGCGCAGTGCGTCGCGGTCGCCGTCGACGACCGCGACCCCGTCATCACACACCGTCGTCGTCAACGCGGCGTCGGGGTGCGCGACACGATGGTCGGCGGCCGCCTCCGACACGACGCGTGCGAGGTCGACGGGTTCGCGCGGCACCGTTCGCCGCTCGTCGAGGCGTGCCAGCGCGAGCAGGTCGTCGACCATGCGGCCGAGGCGCGCCGCCTCGCCGTTGATCCGGGTCATCTGCGTCTGCACGTCGTCCGGCGCGGTCGCCGCGCCGCTGAGGTACAGCTCGGAGTAGCCACTGATCGACGTGAGCGGCGTGCGCAGCTCGTGCGAGGCGTCGGCGACGAACTGCCGGAGTCGTTCCTCGGCCTGTTCCTTCTCGCCGAACGACGTCTCGATCCGGTCGAGCATCGCGTTCAACGAGTCGGCGAGATCGTCGCGCAGCGGGTCGCCGACACCGGTCGGGATCCGTCGGTCGAGGTGACCGTCGGCGATTGCGCCTGCCGTGTCGACCATCGCGTTGTACGGCCGCATGCTCGCCCGGAGCAGCAGCCAGAACACGATGCCGAGCGTGGCGAACACCGCGAACAGGGTGATGAACAGGGCCTGACCCAACGTCTTGAGCGCCGACCGCAGCGCGTCGAGCGGCTGGGCGACGGCGAGGAACTTCCCGTCACCCAACTCGGTCGACAGGACCCGGTACTCGAGGTCGCCCTCCACGGCATCGACCTGGAACGGCTCACCGACCCGGGCGACGATCGCGCTCGCGGTCAGGTCGGGGAGCGGCAACGGATCGGCAGTCGTGCCGGCCGCGATGACCAGGGTCGGTTCGCGGCCGTCGACGACGACGAGCGCCCGCTCACTGAAGTCGACGTCGATCTCGGCGGCCGATTCGGGCGAGAGGTCGAACGCCTCGAGGAAGGTCACGAGCGAGTCGACCGAGTTCGCCAGGTCGTCGTCGATCGACTCGATCAGCCGGTCGCGGACGACGAACAGAGTCGCCGTCGAGGCGATCAGGTAGACGACGGTCAGCGCGCCGAAGACGAGCAGGAACGCTCGACGGCGTGTCACGTCGTCTCGTCCCGCAGCGTGTAGCCGATGCCGCGCACGGTCTGGATCAGCTTCGGTTCGACGGCGTCGACCTTCTTGCG
>JAGQSS010000033.1 GCA_020439405.1 Ilumatobacter sp.
GGTCTCGCCGGCCTCGACGCGCGACTGGCGAGGCTTGCCGGGCTTGGAAGCCTGCAACGCGGCGATCGCCCCATCGCGAGCCACCGCCCGGATCCGGGTGATCACCGACCGGTCCACCCCCGCCTCCGCGGCGGCGTCCGCGACCGAGATCTGCCCGGTGAGCATCCGCACCCACAAGTCGTACTTCTGCTCTGCTGTCAAGAACCGCTTCTGCTTGCGCGGTGTCGTCGTCATCGACGATGGCCTCCTTCGTGAAGGCCAACAACCGTGTCAGATGCGGTCTGAAACAAACCAGGATCTGTCGCGCGAAGTCAGATGCAACACAACTACCAGTCCTGGGGTGTCTGACCCGGGCTGTGGGGGGAGATCAGAGGTCGGAGGCGGGGAGCTCGGTCTCGGTGTCGTCCTCGACCTCGGGGGTGACCGGGGTGGTGTCGGCGTCGTCGGTCACCGTGGCCGACCCGTCGCCGGTGTCACCGGCACCATCGCCGGCGCCATCACCGGCGTCGTCGCCGCAACCGGCGCGACCACCCTCGTGACCGCCTCGACCGTGGCCCGGGCGTCCGGATTCGGTCGTCTCGTCGGCCGTCGTGTCGTCGGTCGTCGTGTCCTCGGTCGTCGTGTCCTCGGTGAGGGTGTCGTCCGACTCCACGACGACGGTGTCGTCGGTGGTGGTCGGGTCGTCGGTCGCTGCGGCGGCCACGCCGCCGAGGCCGATGGCGCCGAGCACGGCGAGCGTCGCGGCGAGTCGCTTCTGGGATGTCTTCATGGCACGGGGTCCTTTCGTGTGGTTCGTTCGTGCACCGACGACACAAGCCGACCCGGATGACAGCCAGCCCGGGATCACCTCGGAGTTCGCACAGAACGCACGGCGACACCGGCGGTCGACATCTCGGCCAGTTCCCGGGTGGCGCTCGCCGGCTTGCCAGGTGCGGATGGTTCGGTGACGGTGCCGCCTTCATCGGTGGCCCCCATCAACCACACCACGGAGAAGCCCCAATGCACCCCGAACCCGATCCCACCAACCCCGACGACGTCGACGGCGTCGACGACGTCAACGCCGCGCCGGACCCTGACATCGACGCGCAGGCCCTCGAGCCGTCGGACGACGTGCTCGCCGAGACCGATGACGACCAGGACGACACCGACGATCCGGACGACGCCGCGTTCGATCCACGTCGCCTCGTGATCGGCGAGTTCGCCGACTTCGACCCGCCCGACCTCACGACCGCGTCGCAGCCGTCGACGCCGCAGCCGACCGAACCGGACGACGAGGTCCGCGTCCCGACACCGGCCGAGGCGTCGGTCGCGATCGAACGTGCGCTGTTCGAGGCGAAGCGGATCCTCGTCGGCCAGGACCGGATGATCGAGCGGCTGTTCGTCACCTGGCTCGCCCGCGGACACTGCCTCCTCGAAGGCGCGCCCGGTCTGGCGAAGACCCTCGCCGCCGAGTCGGTCGCCACGATCATCGGCGGCCACTTCGCCCGCATCCAGTTCACCCCCGACCTGGTGCCCGCCGACCTCGTCGGCACCCGCATCTACCGCCCGTCGACCGAACAGTTCGACATCGAGCTCGGCCCGGTCTTCGCGAACGTAGTGTTGGCCGACGAGATCAACCGTGCACCGGCGAAGGTGCAATCGGCGCTGCTCGAGGTGATGGCCGAACGCCAGGTCTCGATCGGAGGCGTGACGCACCGGGTGCCCGCCCCGTTCATCGTGCTCGCCACCCAGAACCCGATCGAGAGCGAGGGCGTCTACCCGCTGCCCGAGGCGCAGCGCGACCGCTTCGCGATGAAGGTCCTCGTCGACTACCCGACCGCTCGCGAAGAGGCCGAGATCGTCCGCCGCATGGGTTCGCACCCGCCGAAGGCGCGCAACGTGCTCCAGCCGGCGCAGCTGCGTGCTCTGCAGACGGCGGCCGACGACGTGTTCGTCCACGACGCCGTCCTCGACTACGCCGTCCGCCTCGTCATGGCGACGCGGCACCCGGCGCAGCACGGTCTCGGCGACATCGACGGGCTGATCGCCAACGGTGGCAGCCCTCGGGCCACGCTCGCGCTCATCGCGACCGGCCGTGCGCTCGCACTCATGCGAGGCCGCGGCTACCTCCTCCCCACCGACGTGTACGACGTCGCCCGCGACGTGCTGCGCCACCGGGTGTTGCTCTCGTTCGACGCGCTCGCCGACGGTGTCACCGCCGAAGAGGTGGTCGAGCGCATCGTGACGACCGTACCGGCACCTCGCGTCAGCCCCGGCCAGGACGGACCGGTCGTCGAGCGCAGCCCGATGGCGACGCCCGAACCGGTCGGGAGCTGACGTGGCGCTCGAACTCAGGAGCGCGGTCCCCGACGCGGAGCGGCGACTGCGCACCCTCGAACTCGCCATCACCCGACGTCTCGACGGCCGGCTGCACGGCGAGTACCGCGGCCTGCTCCCCGGACCCGGTTGGGAAGCCGGCGACGGCAGGACATACCAGCCGGGCGACGACGTCCGCCGGATCGACTGGAGCCTGTCTGCCAGATCGAACCAGATCCAGGTGCGCGACACCATCGCCGACCGCGAGCTCGAGACGTGGGCGGTCGTCGACGGGTCGGCCAGCCTCGACTTCGGCACCGATCAGTGGGAGAAGCGCGATCTCGCGATCGCCGCGACGGCGACCTTCGGCTTCCTGTCGTGCGTCGGCGGGTCCCGCTTCGGCGTCGTCGTCGCCGAGCCGTCGGGCATCACCGTGATGCCACCCGGCAGCGGTCGCGACCACGTCCGCCATCTGCTCCGACGGCTGATGCAACGTCCGTCGTCGGCACCCGGTGAGATCGACCTACCGGGAGCGATCGAGCGGATCGGTCGGCTGCGACGCCGACCGGGCGCCGTCGTCCTGGTCTCCGATCTGATCGGCGACGACGGTTGGGTGAGGGCGATCCGTGCCCACGCCCAACGCTGCCGGACCGTGGTCGTCGAGGTGCGCGACGACCGGGACGACCACCTCCCGCCGGTCGGCTTCCTCACCCTGGTCGATCCGGAGACCGGTCGCGTCCACGACGTCCAGACGAACGACCGTGCACTCCGCACCCGCTTCGCCGACGCCGCCAGTGCCCGACGCGTTCGCATCGCCGACGACGTCCGGTCGAGCGGCTCCGACCACCTCGTGGTCAACACCGACAACGACTGGCTGGACGACATCGTCCGCCACCACCACACGAACCGGAGACTCCGATGACCCTCCTCACCCCCACCCGACTCCTCCTCCTGATCCCCGTCCTCGCACTCGTCGGGGCGTACATCGCCCTCCAACGCCGCCGCGAGAAGTACGCCGTCCGCTTCGCGAACCTCGAACTCCTCGAGTCGGTCGCACCGCGTCGTCCCGGTTGGCGCCGCCATCTCCCCGCTGCGCTGGCCGGTCTCGCCGCCACGCTCGTCACGGTCGGACTCGCGCAGCCCGCGATGGCGATGGAGGTGCCGACCGAGGACGCGATGGTCGTGCTCGCGATCGATACCTCGACCTCGATGCAGGCGACCGACGTGTCGCCCGATCGACTCACCGCGGCGATCGACGAGGCGGTGGCATTCGTCGACGAGCTCCCGGACGGTGTCCAGGTCGGTCTCGTCTCGTTCAACGGCACCGCCCAGGTGCTGAGCGCGCCGACCGACGATCGCGACGCCGTGATCGCCGCCATCGAACAGCTGTCGACCGGCCGCGGGACCGCCGCCGGCGACGCGATCGAAGCCGCGCTGACGACGATCGCCGTCGCACTCGACGAGGCCGACGAATCGACGACGGCCACCGCGCTGTCGGCGGCGGTCGTCGAACCGACCGACGACACCGAGGCGACCGACGAGGCACCGGCGGCGACGATCATCCTGCTGTCGGACGGCACGTCGACGCGGGGCGCCGATCTGCTGACGGCCGCCGCAGACGCTGCGACCCAGAACGTGCCGGTGTCGACGATCACCTACGGCACCGCCACGGGTGTCGTGAGCGTCGACGGTGCGACGGCCCAGGTGCCGCCCGACGCGGCGACGATGATCGAGGTCGCCGAGATCACCGGTGGAACAGCGTTCGAGGCCGCGAGCGCCGACGAACTGAGTGCCGTCTACGACGACCTCGAGGCCCGGATCGGCACCACGACAGAGGAGCGCGAACTGACGCTCGCCTTCGTCGCCGCCGGTCTGGTCGCCCTGATGGTCGCCGCCGGAGCCGCCTTCGTCTGGACCGGCCGCTTCCTCTGATCCGCCATCCCGCTCGGCCCCGGGCGGGGTGGCTCCGGTCGGGGCCGATCGGCGGCACGTGCGTACGATCGGGCGCGATGGGGAACGACGGGACCACTCGGCCGGGGACACCACGCGGGTGCGAACGGATCGCCTACGTCGTCGGGTTCGCGGAGAACTCGACCTACAGCGACGTGTACGGCGGTGGCGGCGCCATCGTCGGGCTCGACTGTCACCTGATCCGCCCGGTCGATCGGCCGTCCGACACCCTGATCGTGTTCATGCACCCGGTCGGCGGTGGCATGTACCTGCCCATGGTCCGCGGTCTCGCCCGAGCGGGCCACCACGTGTTGTGGGCCAACTCCCGCTATCGCGGCGCCGACTACGCCTTGATCATGGAGAAGGTCGCGTGCGACCTCGGTGAGGCGATCGTCGATGCGAAGGAGCGACTCGGTTACGAACGGATCGTGCTCGCCGGCTGGTCGGGCGGCGGATCGCTGTCGATGTGGTACCAGGCGCTCGCCGAGGCCGGCCAGGGCATCAGCGACACCGCCGCCGGCGACCCCTACGTCGTCGACGGCGCACGCATGCCCGCCGCCGACGCGATCATGATGCTCGCCTCGCACGTCAGCCGGCACCAGATCTTCACCGAGTGGATCGACCCGTCGATCCACGACGAGTCAAAGCCGCGTGAACGCGATCCCGAACTCGACCTGTACAACGCGGCCAACCCGAACCAGCCGCCGTACTCCGCCGACTTCCTCGCCACGTTCCGGGCCGCCCAGATCGCACGCAACCGGCGCATCACCGCGTGGGTCGAGGACGAGCTGGCGGCGATCCGTGCGTCGGCGAACCCGAACAAGGAGTTCGCGTTCACGGTCCACGGCACCATGGCCGACCCGCGCTGGCTCGACCCGACCATCGAGCCGAGCGAGCGGGTGCCGGGCGTCTGCTACCTCGGCGACCCCGAGGTGGTGAACGACGGGCCGGTCGGCCTCGCCCGCTTCTCGACGCTCCGCAGCTGGCTCAGCCAGTGGGGGTACGACACGGCCCGCTGCGATGCCGTCGCCTCGGGCGGCAGGATCTCCATCCCTGCGCTGGTGGTCGGCAACACCGCCGACGACGCCTGCACGCCGAGCCACACCCAGCGCCTCTACGACGGCATCGGCCACGACCGCAAGCGGCTCCACATCGTCGAGGGCGCGACGCACTACTACACCGGCCCGAACGGCCACACCCATCTCCAGGAAGCGATCGGCGCGATCGACGGCTTCCTCGACGACTACCTGCCGGCCTGACCATCACCAATCGACATCGAGAGGAGCCGACGATGAGCGGCAACAACGGCATCCATCATCTGGCGATCGCCACGTCGGACATCAAGTCCCAGATCGACTACTTCAACGACGTGCTCGGCTGCGAACTCGTCGCCCTGTACTGGATGCACGGCGTCGAGGGCGCCCGGCACGGGTTCATGAAGCTCAACGACGCGTGCCACATCGCGTTCGTCGAGACACCCGACATCGCCGGCATCGAGCGCACGATCGGGGTCACCCACGCCGGCAGTGGCGGCACGCCGTGTGCCGGCGGCACCATGCAGCACGTCGCCCTCAACGTCGACACCCTCGACGACCTGTACGCGATGCGCGACCGGATCCGGTCGCGCGGCATCACCGTGTTCGGCCCGCTCGATCACGGTATGTGCCACTCGATCTACTTCGCCGGGCCGGAGGATCTGTCGCTCGAGGTCGCCACGTCGGAGGTGCCGATCGACGGGCGGTCGTGGATCGACCCCGAGGTGGTCGAGTTGGCGGGGATCTCGGCCGACGAGCTCGAGCGGTACCGGAACCCGGTGACGTACTCGTCGCCGGACGACGGCCCCGTCGCCCAGCCCGAGTTCGACGAGTCGAAGCCCTGGCCACGTGGGTACCCGATCGAGGTGTACCGGCAGCTGATCGCCGTCCCCGACGACGTGGTCCTCGCCAAGTTCAGCGAGAACCAGCCCCCGGTCCCCGCCGCCACCTGACCCCACCGCGCCGGCGTGCTCGTCTTCCACGGCGTGGATCCCGACGACCTGGCAGCCACCGAGGCACCGCCCGACCTGGCGACCCTCGTGACCGCCCTGCTCAGTATGTGACGGGGTCGTCTCTCGTCACGGGACGCGTTGGACGCGGCGGCGGTGATCGGAGTGGTTGGCGTTGTCGATGCCGGACTTCGTGGTGCCCGTGATCGACTTGATCTTCTGCTCGTCACCCGTGATCGGCTGGGACTCGATCCTGGTCTCGCGTTCGAAGCTGTGCGAGCGGTGCGTGTTGCGGTAGTAGCGCCACGACACGAAGTAGACCCCGCCACCGCCGGCCGGGCCGGCGAGGAGGAGCCATCCGGGGACGCCGCCCTCGTCGGATGCGGCCAGGATGGCGAGGATCGTGGCGATCATGACGTCGCCACCATGAGTGCGATGACGCCGGCGTCGATCACGCCACCAGCGGCCACGGCAGCGGCGAGCAGACGACGGTGCGACACCGGCACGCTGCCCATGACCTCGCCGGTCCGCCCGTTCACGGCGATGTAGTGCACCATGCCCTTGCCCTTCACCTCGTGATAGTGGGAGTAGAGCCAGACCGGTAGGTACATCGACACCCAACGTGTCCCGTGCACCTCGAGCCGCTCACGTTCCCATCGCACACCGCGATCGAACCGTTTGACACTCGGTTCGATCTGCGATCGGGCGATCGACAACAACTGGTCCTCGACCTCGGGGACCAGATGATCGACGTCCTGGTCGCGCTTCTCGGACGTGAACCCGGTCAGGTAGCTGGCGTTCCACTTCACGGCGTTCTCGGTGTCGAACGGCAGGATCGTGTTGATGATGTTGTTCGTGTTGGCCGAGGAGTCGAAGTTGGCTCGGGCGGCCGAGGACTCGACCGTGAGGTCGTCGACGGTGAAGTCGATGTGACGTCGCACCTCATATCGGTCGGCGTCGTAGACGGTCGTCTCGTTGTCGCCCGACTTGCGCTTGTACTTGCGGGTCTGGATCTCGCCCTGGCCGGAGACGTCGGCACTCGCGTTGCTGTCGACGACCATGTACGGCATGTAGACACCGACCACGTTGACCGGCTCGAACTCGCGGGCGAACGCCCGGTCGGCGAACAGCTTGCGCTTGCCGGCGAACGCGTCGATCAGCTTCACGGCCTCGTCGTGGGTGATCTTGAACGGCAGCACCGCGTCGGGCACGGCGCCGTTCGGGATCTGCTCGTTGACCGTGAGGACGTGACGACACCAGTGGCAGCGTGCGCTCATCTCCTCGGCGGTGTTGACGACGACTTCGGCACCGCAGCCGGTGCACTTCATCGTCGTCAGGACGTCGGCGGCGGTGTCGATGTCGGCGGCACCGGATCCGATCGTGGTGCCCTTGAGCGTGGTGAGGTCGCCGTTCTGGATCGTCTCGTCGAGCCGCGCCTCGGCCCACTCGTGGCGACAGAACAGACAGATCAGCATGCCCGCCGACGGACGGAGCTGGATGTCGGTCGATCCACACTTCGGGCATCGGTTGAGCCCGTCGTCGAGGTTCGTGTTGCGCGTGTCGATCACCGGCGAGGCGGTGTCGGCCACCGCCTCGGTGATCGGGTCGGTGGTCGGATCGGCGACCGCGCCGACGTCGTCGGTCGGATCGGGGTCGAGGTCGTTGGCGGTCGACGGATCGCCCGCTCCCGGCGGCGGGAAGTTCGTCATGTCGGTACCGACGTGATCGAGTCAGGGTCGCCCGGGCTCAGAGCCCGAGGACCTTGTTCTTCGCGGCGTCGTAGTCGTCCTGGGTGATCAGGCCGGCGTCGAGCATCTCTTTGAACTTCGCCAGCTGGGCTACCGGATCTTCGGCCGGCGCAGCCGGCGCGGCGGGGGCAGGCGGCGGCGCAGGTGCGGCCGCTGCGGCGGCGGCCGGCGGTGGGGGCGGCGGCGGGGTGCTCTGTGCACCGATGCCGGGGACCGGCTGCTGGAGGCCACCGAGCCCGGTCGCTCCCGCGGCCATGCCGAGGCCGACGAGGCCGGCGGCCCCACCGTTCTCGCCGGCACCTTCGAAGCCGGCGGCGACCGAGGCCTGCAGGTTCGAGTTGCCGCGGGCACCCGACAGTGCGTCGGCGCGCTGGACGTTGCGCAGCAGTTCGCGGGTGTTCTCGTCGTACTCGATCGAGATGATGGCGGTCGAGATGATCTCGAGGCCGCGACCGGAACTCCACTGGTAGTTCTGCTCGACCGCTGCCGACAGGCTCTGGGCGAACCCGATCGAGTCCTGCTGGATCTTCGTGATGCGGTTGCCCTTCGACGGGTCGTTCGTGTACATCGAGAACGCCGGGGCGAGCGAACCGACGACCTCGTTGAACAGCTGCGACGCGGCGTCGTTCTCGATGTCGGTGAAGTCGAAGACCTGGCCCGGCTCGAGGTACTTGGCGGGCATCCATGCCTGCATGAACAGGATGGGGTCGATGATCTTGATCGTGTACGTACCCCGGGTCACGGCGCCGACCTGGGCGTTCATGTAGGCGTCGTCCCAGTAGATCTCCGACTGGGTGCCGAACCGGTTGTTCGGGAGTTCCTTCAGGGTGACGAAGTAGGCACGCTGCTGGGCACCGGGGCGGCCACCGAACTTGAATCGTTCCCACGACGTCTTGATGAGCGGGCTGACGATGCCGTTGCCGGCGAAGATCGACTGCGAGTCCTGTTCTTCGCTGTTCCACTCGTAGGCACCGGCCTCGGCGGCGAAGCCGGTGATCGCACCCTGCTCGAGCAGGATCAGGCCGTAGCCCTCCGGCACGATGATGCGGCTGCCGTTCGTGATGATGTCGTCGGAGCCCTTGGTGTTGGAACCGCGACCTGCGTTCTGCTCCCGCTTCACGGCTGCGAACACCGCGGCCGTGGGCGACAACCGGTCGGGCACCGTGAAGAAGTCCTTCCACTGGTCGGCCAAGGTGCCGCCGATCGCACCAACCGCTGCCTGAATGAGTCCCATGCGCAGATCTCCTATTGTCCGCCGAGCTGTGAAATGGCGAGTGTAGAACGGGCTCCGGAGCCGATACCAGGGATCACTCGCCGGTGGAGCCGCAACCGCACTTGTGTCGACGACGCTAGCCCACCGCGCTGCACCGGTCGTGCGCCGACCCGCCGCGACCGATACCGACGGTCGCGAGCGACCCGGTGACCACATTCGAGAGTAGTGTGGCCACATGGCTGTCGGCATCCGTGAACTCAAGGCGAACCTGTCCGAATACGTCTCGCGCGCCGCCGGCGGTGAGGAGATCGTCGTGACCGACCGCAACCGGCCGGTGATCCGCCTCGTCGCCTACACCGCGCCGTCCGAGGTCGACCGCGGTATCGACGAGGGCTGGATCGAGGCGCCCCGACGGACGCGGCTCGACGATGTCGCCCGCGCACGCTCCGAGCGGTCGACGCTCGACGTGCTGCAGGACGACCGCGGATGACCCTGTACGTCGACTCGAGCGCGCTCATCAAGCGCTACGTCGACGAGCACGACTCGGATGTCGCAGTGGAGCTGATGCGGACCGATGCGGTCCTCGTCACGTCGAGACTGACCGAGGTCGAGACCCGCCGCAACCTGACACGTCTCCTCCACGGCGACGATCTCGAACGGCAGCGGCACGCCCTCTCGAACGACCTCGACGTGTTCGCACTCGTTGCTCTCGACGCGACCACCATGAGCACCGCCGCCCGCATCGCCGAGCAGACCCTCTGTCGATCGCTCGACTCCGTCCATCTCGGTGCCGCCCGACGAGCCGGCGCTGCGACGACCCTGCTGACGTTCGACACCCGACAGGCGAGCGCCGCCCGTCAGATCGGGATGGACGTCATCGGCGTCTGACCTGCCAGGTCGACGGTTCGACCAGGACACCCAGGTCGATGTCGATCTGGACGGTGTCGCCGGCCATGACCGACTCGTCGAATCGGAACACGCGGTTGCCCCAACTGGTGACGGGAGCGAACGGCGATGTGGAGAGCACGGTGTCGTCGTCGAACTGCGCCTCGAACCAGACGGCGCAGCCGTCGACGATCGCGTCGGTCGCGGCGGTCCGCTCGATGGTGTGCCTCGTCTCGAGATCGAACGGCGTCGCGAGCGTCGTCAGATCGAACTCGAGGATCGGCTGCGGCTCCCCGATCGTCGAGGCGACCGATCGCGGTCGGAGCCAGAACTGGTCGTTGCGACCGGTGTCGAACCGTTCGGCGACCGGTGACCGCTCCATCCCGGCGAGGTCGATACCGTCGGGCAGCGCGATGTTCCAGAACCGGCGGATCCGCATGTCGTCGTGCAACGAGACCGGTTCGACGAAGAGTCGCAAGCGTGCCGGGAGGATGCGGCCGCCTGGGCGCAGCACGCGGTCGCGCAGGTCGAGGATGTTCTGCAGCATGTTCTCGTTGAACAGCTCGTCGCCCATCTGTTCGTGGAGGATCACGTCGACCGGTTCGGGTGGGGTGAACTCGCGACTGTTGGCGCGCACGAACTCGATGTTCGTGACGCCGTTCAGACGTGCGATCTCCCTGGCGACGTCGATGAAGTCGCTGTGCTCGACGGCGTAGACCTTCTCGGCGCCGGCCTTGCTCGCCATGAGCGCGAGCACGCCGGTGCCGGTGCCGAGATCGACGACGACGTCGCCCGGGCGGATCGCTCGGTGGATGCCGCTGTGGTAGGCGTCGATCCGAGGCGTGTCGCTGAGCATCTCCTCGTGCGCTTCGAGCCCACCGAAGGTGTCACCGTTGATCAGGTCGTAGGCGATCGACATCAACCGGTCGCTCGACGCGATCCGCGTCGCCACGAACTCCATCGTCGACCGGATGGCCTTCGAGCTCGCCCGCTGCATCGAGGCGCCGAGAGATCCCATCCGTCGCAGGCTATGGGGCAGGCCCGTCCCGTTGCGACGGCCGGAACGGGTCTACGCTCCGGCCTTGGGGGTGGTCATGGAGATTTCGACCGACATTCGAGGTATCCGGGCGCCGGCGATGACCACGCGGATGATGGAGGCGATGTGGCCCGCCGAGGCGGCCGGCTTCCTCACGACGTCGCCGTTGTTGCGCCGGATCGGACGTGGTGACGGTCATCCGGTGCTGATCCTGCCCGGCTTCACGACGAGCGATCTGTCGACGCGCCAGCTGCGCGGCGTCCTGCGGGCGAACGGGTACCGGGCCCACGGTTGGCTCCTCGGTCGCAACATCGGCCCGACCGACCGGATCATCACCGGCGTCCGTGAGCGCATCGAGGAACTCGTCGAACGCCACGGCCGCCCGATCACCTTGATCGGCTGGAGCCTCGGCGGCATCTTCGCTCGCGCCATGGCCCGCGAGCGGCCCGATCTGGTGCGACAGGTGATCGTGTTGGTGAGCCCGTTCCGCATCACCGAGTACGACCGCAGCTCGCTCGACGGCATCTACGAACGACTCGCCCATCGTCACGACGGCGATCTCGAACTCCGCGAGCTCCGCGAACAAGAACGGCCGCCACTCGATGTCCCGTCGACGTCGATCTACACGCGCACCGACGGGATGGTGGCCTGGCAGCTCTGCATCGACGAGGTCGGTCCGCAGTCGGAGAACATCGAGATCTACAGCAGCCACATCGGCGTGGTGCTCAACCCGTCGGCGATCTATGCGGTGCTCGACCGGCTCCGTCAGCCAGAGGGTGAATGGCGGCCGTTCCAGCCGCCGTTCGCGCTCCGCCCGTGGTACCCCCACCCGGCGACGTGGCACGAGCTGCGCGCGGCAGCCTGACGACCCTCAGCTCCGGCTGCGCTCGGCCATCCACTCGATCATCGGCGGCAGACACTGCTTCGCCGAGGCCCGTCCGACGAACAGGCCGACGTGACCGGCGGGCACACGGAGCTCGGTCTTGTCGGCCGAGCCGACGAGATCCATCAGCGGCTCGCTGGTCTCGGGCGGGGCGATGTGGTCCTTCTCGCCGATGACCGACAGGAACGGGATCGTGATCGCACCGAGGTCGACGGTCCGGCCACCAAGCCGGAACGACCCGTCGATGATCGGGTTGCCGTCGGTGAACGCCCGCTCGAGCTGGCGCGCCGTCGCACCGGGGAAGCGGATGTGATCGTCACCCCAGTTCGTCATCACGCGATGCGCCGTGACGTACTGGTCGTCGTCCATCCGCTGCCACAAGTTGACCCGCTTGGTCACCTCGGCCTCCACCGGTTCGAGTGAGATGAACGCGGTCCGCATCGCCTCGGCCGGCACGTTGCCGGTCTCGTCGAACCGGAGCGAGATTCGCCCCGGTCGGAGCTGTGCCGGACCCCGTTCGGGCGCGATCGGCGTCGCCAGCACGACGAGGTTCTCGACAGGCATGTCGGGGTTGGCGGCGACCGACAGGACCGACAGGAACCCACCGAAGCAATAGCCGAACATCGTGACCGACTCGTCGCAGGTCTCGTCCACCACCGTGCGCACCGCCCACGGCAGGTAGTCGTCGCAGTACGTCTCGAGGGTGTTCTCCGAGTCGGCCGGGCCGGGTTCGTCCCAGTCGATCATCCAGACGTCGAACCCGGCCTGGCAGAACCGCTCGACGAGACTGTTGCCCGGCTGGAGGTCGAACACGACGGGCCGCGTCACCAGGCTCATCACCAGCAGCAACGGTGGCGCGTAGCGACGGTCGTCCGACTCGTACCGCCAGAGCTTCACCTTGTCGCGGGTGCCGACCAGCTGGCGCGGGCTCTGTCCGAGCTCGGGCTCGCCGACACCGAGGAGATAGCGGGCCGAGTTGCGGAGTCGGCGCCCCGTCGTCTCGAGCACGTCAGCTCGCCTTGCGCCGCTGGCCGGGTCGCTGCTGGGTGGCGGCGAGTTGACGCTGCAACTCCTCCACCTGACGGGCGAGGGCTCGTACGTTGCGGTCGAGCGCACCGATCTCCTGGCGGAGCACGGTGATGTCGGCACCGGCAGGGAGGTTCCAGGCGTGCAGGAAGCGTCGGCTCGACCGGGCGAGTTCGACCGCCGCCCGGTCACGCGCCGCGCCGGCGATCTCGACGGCGGCAGCGAACTCGTCGCTCGCCGTCAGCTCGGTGAGTCGCGGGCCGAGTTCGTCGGCGACGCGGTCGTACAGGTCACGGAGTACCGGCTTGTCGGTCATGGTCGTCTCCCTCGTGTCGACGGCCGCGTGACGGCACGCCAGTGTGTTCGTCCGACGGCCGGGGAGACCGCACCACCTCCATCGGCGGAGCGCGCCGGCGAACGACGCCGACGGTAGACCGACCTCGAACCGTGCACAAGGGGCCGAGCAGCTCGTGACCGCCGGGACGAGCGGGACAGCCGACCATGGGATCTGGCAGGATCGGCGGGTGATCGTCGAGCGTGACCACGAACTCGACGCCCTGCGCGGCTGGTTCGCCGATGCCGACGCGTGTCGAGGGCGCGTCGTGGTCGTGTCGGGCGAGGCCGGGATCGGCAAGACCGCGCTGCTCACGGAGCTCCGCGAGGCGTGCGGGCAGGCCGACTGGCTCGAATGTCAGTGCGACTCGCAGTTCACGCCTCGTCCGTTCGGTCCGCTGTTCGACGTCGCCGATCGTCTCGGTGACGATCTCGAGCGGTCGCTGCGCCGCGGCGACGATCGACAGCAGGTGTTCGCATCACTGCTCGACCGGCTCGGCAACAGGCGGTCGACGACGGTCTTCGTCGTCGAGGACATCCAGTGGGCCGACGAGGCGACGCTCGACCTCGTGCGGTACGCGGGCCGACGGATCACCGACGAGCGGGTCCTGATCGTCCTCACCTGCCGCGACGACGCGTCGGCCGACGACACCATCCGACTCGTGATCGGCGATCTCGCCCGTCTCGACGCCACCCGGCGGATCGAGCTCGGGCCGCTGACGCTCGACGGCGTCGCGGCGATGTGTGCGACGACCTCGGTCGATGCGCGCGAGATCCACGAGCTCTCGGGCGGGAACCCGTTCTTCGCCGGCGAGCTGATCGGGGCCGCCGGTCGGGCGACACCGACGATCGTCGACGCCGTTCGCTCCCGGCTGATCGGCCTCGACGCCGACACGCTCGCGGCGCTCGAGCTCGCGGCCGTGGCGGGCATGCGCGTCAGCCCGTCGGCACTCCGCGACACGGACCGCATGTCGACCGCCACCGAACGGCTCCTGGTCGACCGTGGCATCCTCGCCATCGACGAGTACGGGTCGAGTTTCCGTCACGACATCACGCGCCGCACGGTGCTCGACCGCGTGCCGCCACGTCAGCGTCGAGAGCTCCATCAGCGACTGCTCGACGGGCTCGTCGCCACCGGGTCCGACGACGACGCGCTCCTCGCTCACCACGCCGAGCGTGCCGGCGACCGCGACGCCACACTCCGCTACGCGACGCGAGCGGCGTCAGTCGCCCGGCGCGTCGGATCGGCACGGGACGCGGTCATCCAACTGGAGCGTGCGCTCTCGGCGAGCGACCGCGACGACCTCGCCACGACGGCCCGGCTCCACGACGAGCTCGCCGACGCCTTCGGGCTCCTCCACGATCTGGAACGGTCGCTCGATGCCCGCGCCGTCGCCGTCGAGACCTGGACCCGCCTCGACGACCCCGCGCGGCGGGCCGACTCGCTGGCTCGCGGCGCCTGGGTCGCGTGCGCACTCGGGCGCGTCGACGTGGCGTTCGACGATGCTCGATCCGCGCTCGACCTGCTCGAACCGCTCGGACCGAGCCGCGAACTCGCCGCCGCCCACGCGACGCTCGCCCGCCTGTTCGGACTGGTCAACCGCGCCGACGCCGCCCTGGCCGAAGTCGACACCGGGCGCGCGCTCGCCGACGAACTCGGGCTCGACGACCTGCGGGCCGAGTTCGGCAACATCGGCGCCTGCTGCCGGGCGTTGCGCGGTGAACCGTGGGTCGACGAGATGCGTCGCACGGTCGACATCGCCCGCTCGATCCCGACGAGCCGATGGTCGGCCGTGCCCTCTACAACTGGTACAGCCTGCTGGTCCACGACCGCGAACTCCACGCCACCGACGAGATCCACGCCATGGCGCTCGACCACGCGACACTGCACGATCTCGACACCTATGTGACCGGACTCCGTCGTGTCCGGGCGGGCGAGCTGGTGCTTCGCGGCCGGTGGGACGAGGCACTCGAGCTGTCGGTCGACCCGACGACGGGCGAGCCGGACGATCACTTCGAGACGACGACGGTCCGGGCGATCGTCGAATCGCGGCGCGGCGGCAACGGCGGAGCCGACTCGATCGACGAGGCGCTCGCGCAGGCCGAGCGGACCGGGCAGACCCAGTTCATCGTCCCGGTACTGCTCGCACGCGCCGAGCTGGCGTGGATGCAGGACGATCTCGAGCTCGCGGCCAAGAACATCCAGCTGGCGCGCGACCGTGACGCCGAGCAGGTGCACCTCCGCCGCGACATCGAGCTCTGGGCGAGTCGCGTCGGCGCCGGGGCCGGTGCGGCCGGCCTCGACGGGCCTGCCGGCGACGAGGTGGCCGGGCGGATCGCCAGGGCCGCGCACGGCTGGTCGGAGCGTGGATGCGTGTTCGACACCGCGATGGCGCTCGCCGGTTCGGACGAGCCGGCGGAACTCCGGGAGGCGATCGAACGGCTCGACTCGATCGGCGCGACCGCCGTGTCGGGCAAGCTCCGGGCGCAGATGCGCCGGTCGGGCCACCGGGCGATCCCGCCTGCGCCCCGTGCCACCACCCGGGCGCACCCGATGGGGCTCACCACGCGGGAGCGGGAAGTCCTCGATCTCGTCGCCGAGGGGTTGCGCAACAAGGACATCGCCGCGCGTCTCTACGTCAGCCCGAAGACCGTGGCGGTGCACGTGTCGAGCATCATGCGCAAACTCGACGTCAGCACGCGGGGCGAAGCGGCCGCCTGGGTACACGCGCACGGCGGATCGAACTGACGGGCGTGCGCCCGGTGTGGGCGCTCCGCCGCGCCCACACCGGCCTGGTTACCCGCACGACACGTCGAACGAAGCGGTGATGTCGGGGTTGACGCCGCTCACCAAGGGCACGAGATCTTGCGTGCCCGATGCCGAGGTCTCGGTGGCCGTCAGCGAGAGAGCGGGAACGTCGACCCCGCTCAGACCGGCCGGGCTGCTGCTGCCGGCATACCAGTTGGCGCCCGGCACGTCGAGCCACACCTCGCTGTCGAGTCCGTCGCCCGCGTTCAGCGGCACGGTCAGCTGGAGATCGCCCGATCCGTCGGGCATGGCGTTGCCGCTGACCGACACGAGCAGGGCGTTCACGTCGAGGACCCCGAAGATCTCACGGCACTGTCCACCGGTCGCGGTGCCGTCGCCGACGAACTCGTAGGTGTCGCCGCCGTCGACCACCACCGTGGCGGTGACGGGCACGCCGAGCGTGCCGCCCGTCGGCGTGCTCGAGCCGTCGTCTCCGTCGTCGACTGGCGCGGTCGACGTGTCGGCCGACGTGTCGGTCGAGGCGTCCCCGGTGTCCGTGGCCTCGACGGCATCCGCCGGTTCGTTCGCGGCTGTGTCGTCGGACGAGTCGTCGTCGCCACCGCACCCGGCGAGCAGCCCGGCAGCGAGCGCCAACGGGAGGAGCACCCTGCGATCGGTCATCACCCCACCCTGGCGCCGTTCCCGCCGTCGGCGCATCGGAACGATGACCTATTTTGCGCCGGGACGCGGGCGCCGCCGACGCCATCGACCATTCGCTCGACGCCGTCGGTCAGATGGCGACGCCGACGCCGAGTCCGACGGCGACGGTACTCACCACGGTGATCGCCACGACGCGGATGGTTACCTGCCGGTCGCACGCACGGACGAGCGCGACCAGGATCGCCGCCGCCAGCACGGCGAGCAGGACGGCGAACGCGCCGAGGTCGTCCGGACGGCCGTCGGCGGGCTCGGTGACCACTCGACCGGCGACGTAGACGGATTCCGCGCCGAGCACCGCCGGGAGCGACGCCCGTCCGAGCACGGCGCGCCATCCGTCGAGTTCCACCGACCACGTACCAGCGAGACCGAACACCAGACCGGCCACGACGCCGGCGACGCACCAGACCATCGCCGTCGGCGACGCGACGTTCGACGTGCTCGCACCGCGCACCAGGATGTCGGCCAGGTAGTACGCCTCGACGCCCACGACGAGGAGGACGGCAGCGCCGAGCGGCGAACGGAGCGGGTGATGCAGCCAGCGACCATAGGCGAACGCAGCCGCGGCCCAGACGGCGGGCGAGTTGAACAAGTGCGCCCACGGATACGGCGTCGACACCTGCCCCCACAGATCGACGGGGCCGAGCACCAAACCGGCGACGATCGCCACGAGCCACCACCACCGTCGCGCTTCCATCGCCGCGAAACGTACCCGCCTTCGGTCGGTGCCGAACGCCGCCCCTCCCGGCTGACGGCGGACCCCCCGACAGCGCACGGACGCTTCGGTCGGCGTACGGTCGCACGCATGAGCGAGGAGATCCGACCGTTCAACATCGACGTGCCCGACGAGGTGCTCGACGACCTGCGCCGGCGACTCCACGACACGAGATGGCCCGAGGCCGAACTGGTCGACGACTGGTCGCAGGGCATCAGGTTGGCGTACGTCCGCGAGGTCTGCCGGTACTGGGCCGACGACTACGACTGGCGCGCACGCGAGGCGGCACTCAACCGGTTCGACCAGTACGTGACCGAGATCGACGGTGTCGAGATCCACTTCGTGCACCAGCGTTCGACGAGCCCCGACGCACTGCCGCTCCTGATCACCCACGGTTGGCCGGGTTCGATCGTCGAGTTCCACAAGGTGATCGAGCCGCTCGCCGACCCGGCGGCGCACGGTGGCGACCCGGCCGACGGGTTCCACGTCATCGCACCGTCGTTGCCCGGGTTCGGGTTCTCCGGCAAACCGACCGAGACCGGTTGGGGGATCGAGAAGATCGCCGACGTGTGGGCCGAGCTGATGACCCGCCTCGGGTACGAGCGGTTCGTCGCGCAGGGCGGCGACTGGGGGTCGGCGATCACCCATCAGGTCGCAGCGCGGCACCCCGACCGGTGCATCGCCGCACACATGACGCTGGCGATGGGTGCGCGCCCCTCGGCGGAGCCGACCGAGCCCGACGAGTTGCTCGCGATCGAGCGTGCGGCCGAGTACCGGCGCTGGGACTCGGGCTACTCGAAGCAGCAGTCGACCCGACCCCAGACGGTCGGGTACGGGCTGGCCGATTCACCGTCGGGCCAGGCCGCGTGGATCCTCGAGAAGTTCTGGAAGTGGACCGACTGCGACGGCCATCCGGAGAACGTGCTCGGTCGTGACGAGATGCTCGACAACGTCATGCTGTACTGGGTGACGAACTCGGCGGCGTCTTCGGCACGGCTGTACTGGGAGAGCTTCGGCGGGCGTCGCGCCGCCGAGGTCACGATCCCGGTCGGCTTCACGCGGTACCCGGCCGAGATCGTCCCGCCGGTGCGGTCGTGGCTCGAGCAGACCTTCCCCGACATCCGACACTGGGCCGAACCCGAACGCGGCGGTCACTTCGCCGCCTTCGAGGTCCCCGACGTGTTCGTCCACGACCTGCGCACGTGCTTCCGCCAGTTCCGCTGACGGTCCGGCCGGCGATCAGGTCGAGGGGCGCATCCACTCGACCCATCGGGAGCGGGTCGCGAGTTCGTCGACGACCTGCAGTGCCGACAAGGTGCCCGACGCCGTTGCGACCCGTCCCTCGTCCGCCGCTGCAGTGCGCTCGCCGGTGACGACGGCACCGAGTGCCGCGAGATCGGCGTCGGCGAGCCAGTGACCGGTCGCGTCGCGACCGTCGAGACGCCCCACCGACGCCAGCAGCAACGACCCGGTCGAGATCGCCAGGATGCCCTTGGCGTCGACGGCAGCCCGCGCGAGCCACTCCCGTGACGGGGCGTGGTCGATGACCTGTTTCCAGCCGAGGCCACCCGGCACGACGAGCACGTCGACGGCGGGCGCCGTCTCGACCGTGTGATCGACCTCGATCTCCCTGGACGGCTCCACGCCGTGGACGGCACCGGGGTCGGGCGCGATCGTCATGATGTCGGCGTCGAGCCGGGCGGCGAGCCGCACGACCGGCTCGTCGATCTCGCTCGTCGACACCCCGCGGTAGACGAACACGCCGACGGTCCAACGGCCGCCGCCGGTGGCGCGACTCGCGATCGGCGGCAACGACCCCGGAGCGAGCCGGACGGCACGCTTCCCCCTCATGCCGTGAGCGTAACAACGACCCGAGTCGCCGGGTTCGCCGCGCCGGGAAGGACCTCAATACGGTGACCGCATGGGGGATGAACGACGCGAGTTCGACGTGATCGTGATCGGCGCCGGGGTGTCGGGGATCTACCAGATCAACCGGCTCGTCGACGCCGGGTTCGACGCAGTGGTGCTCGAGGCCGACGACGACGTCGGCGGCACCTGGTACCGCAACCGCTACCCGGGCTGCCGGTTCGACTCCGAGAGCTACACCTACGGCTACTCGTTCTCGCGCGAGCTGCTCGACGAGTGGCACTGGAAAGAGCGCTTCTCCCCGCAACCGGAGAACCTCCGTTACCTCAACTACGTCGTCGACAAGTTCGATCTGCGGCGCCACATGCGGTTCGGCTG
>JAGQSS010000340.1 GCA_020439405.1 Ilumatobacter sp.
GCGACCATGCGTTCGCGGCCGGTGTCCTTCTCCCAGTGGTACGGCGAGCCGTTGATGTTGACGCTCAACTCGGCGCCTCCCGCCGCCTGGGTCGCGAGTGGTCCGAACGGCGACCAGATGTCCTCGCACACGGTGACGCCGACCTTGACGCCGCCGATCTCGTACAACTCGAGCGGATCGTTCTCGGTGCCGGGCGTGAAGTAGCGCTGCTCGTCGAACACGGAGTAATTCGGCAGCAACCGCTTGCGGTAGGTGCCGACGACCTCGCCCCGCACGCACACGGCGATCGCGTTGTAGAGGTCACGGTCGCTGTCGACGAACCCGACGACCGCCGTGCACTCCTTCGTGTGGGCGGCGAACTGGTCGAGCGCCGCCCGGTTGTCGGCGACGAACCCCGGCTTCAGCACCAGGTCCTCCGGGGGGTACCCGGTGATCGACAGCTCGGGGTAGGCGACCAGATCGCACCCGGCCTGGTCGGCCTCGTCGTACGCCTCGAGCAGCTTCTTCAGGTTGCCGTCGAGGTCGCCGACGGTCGGGTTGAGCTGAGCGAGCGCGACACGCAACACCGTCATGACGTCAGGGTACTGCGGTGGCCGACCGGCGATCCCGTTCCGAAAGCCTTTCGGAAGGGTCGACGCCCATCGTGACCGTGTGATCTCCACCCGACGCCCCCTTTCGTCCGGCGAGCGTTCCGCATCGCGGCGCCGAACGATGTTCTCCTCGCTGCTGGCCGCCGTGACCGTCGTCGGCGGCATCGTGGCGAGCGACGTCTCGCCGACGTTCGCCGTTGCCGAACCACCGACGCCGCACCTCGTCGGCGACTTGGAGCGTGCCGGTGTCGACAGCGGACCCCGTGACTTCGTCGGCCTCGGCGACGTGGTGGTCTTCGCGGCCAGGGACCAGGAGGTGGGGAGCGAACTCTGGCGCTACGACACATCGGACGGCAACGTCACCCTGCTGACGGACATCGTGCCGGGTCCCGAGGGCTCGAACCCGGACGGCCTGGTCGTGTTCGACGATGCCGTCTACTTCTCGGCACGCGACGAGGAGCACGGGACCGAACTGTGGCGGACAGACGGGACGCTCGGTGGCACCAAGATGGTCGCGGACATCTCGCCGGGGCAGCGATCCTCGTTGCCGCGCGACTTCATCGAGTTCGACGACGCCCTCTACTTCACTGCGAGGACGCCGGCGACCGGCATCGAACTGTGGCGGACGGACGGTGATTCGGTCGAACTCGTGGCCGACATCCTCGCCGGGAGTTCCGGGAGCGACCCGACGCCACTCGGGGTCGTCGAGGTCGACGACGGGCTGTCGGCCCTGTACCTCCGTGCCGACACGGAGACGAGAGGTGTCGAGGTGGTCCGCTACGACGAGAAGTACGGGATCACCGAGTTCGACATCGCGCCAGGGGCGGCCGACGCCCACCCGACCACGCCGGCCGTGTTCGGTGATTCGCTGGTCGTCGTCGCAGGTCCGCTGTCCTCGAATCGGGCGCTGTGGCGACTGACCGGAGCCGACGCGACGACCCTCGTCCCGGTCGACATGAACGTGGCGGATGTCCCGGTTGGCGTCGTCGCCACCGACGACCAGATGTTCGTCCGGACCACCGACGGCTACGTCAGCGACCTGATCGTCTACGACGACGTCACCGACTCGCCGACGACGCTGCTCGACGACACCGACGTCACGTCCGTCACCGCCTTCGGCGACGGTGTCCTGTTCGGGCACGACGGCGGCGACGGACGCGAACCGTGGTTCTCGGGCGGCACCCTCGGCAGCACGTTCCAGCTCGCCGACGTGGCCCCGGGCGCCGGAGCGTCGAACCCGGGCACCTTCTGGCCCGATCCGGGGTCCGGCACTGCCGTGTTCGCCGCGAACATCGGGGACGTCCGCGACCTGTGGCGGACCGACGGAACACCGGGCGGGACGTTCCCGCTGACGGGTGAGGGCGAGGACGACCCATGGGACGTGGCACTCGTCGGGCCCTCGCTGTGGGCGTTCTCGAACGACGACGGGGTCTCCGGCACGGAACCGTGGATCACCGAGGGGACCCGTGGCTCGACGCAGCCGATCGCAGAGATCGACGACGCGAACGAGGGCTCGTGGCCCACCGGGTTCGCCCGCTTGGGCGACGGTGTGCTGTTCACCACCGGTTCGGCGATGTGGCGTTCGGCGTCGCACGATGAGGTTCCCGCCGTCGTCGCCGAACTCGAGAGTCCGACGTACGCCGAACCCGTCTCACTCGGTGACCGCGTGGTGTTCATGTCACACGATCCGGTCAACAGCTACGAGCCGTGGGTGACCGATGGGACCCTGGCCGGGACGTCGTTGATCGGCAACATCACGCCGGGCGCCACCTTCGCCGCCGTCGACGACGTCATCGGTGCCATCGGCACGGTCTACTTCGTCCGGCGCGACGCCGGGCTGTGGGCGACGAACGGTCGGCCGGGCGACCTCCGCCAGGTGTTCTCCGGCGAGGTGCGTGACGCGGTCGCCGTCGGATCGGATCTGTACTTCCAGGGCATCACCGACCCGACCGGTGCCGAGCCGTACGTCAGCGATGGCACCGTCGCCGGGACCCGGCTCCTCGCCGACCTCGACCACGGCGAGGCGTGGTCGAACCCGCAGTGGTTCACGTCGTTCGACGGGTTCGTCTACTTCGTCGCCGACGGGCTGCTCTGGCGCACGGCCGGCCTACCAGGTGACGTCGTCGAGGTCCCGGTGCCTGCCACCGCCGACAGGGTGATCGAGGGGATCGGTGCCGGCGCCGCGTTGTTCGTGTGGCAGGTTTCGCTCTTGGATTCGGCCCCGCGCCTGCTGACGAGCGCCGACCCGATGACGGGATTCACCGAACTCGATCGCGGCGGACTCGCGATCGACGGGGTCAGCACCGACCTGATCCGCCGCGGCGAGGTCGGCTCGATCGTGCCGGTCTCGCTCGACGGCTCCAAGGACGCGAACGCCGTCCTCGGGATCGTGGGAGCGTCGGCGACGCTGCTCTACGAGGCCGGCGAGTCGGAGTACGTCAACCGGAGCGAGTACGTGGACTACCTCGACCACGTGTACTTCGTCGTCGAGCAGGACGACTACCTCCGCGGCCGTCGGCTGATCCAGACCGACGGGACCGTCGCCGGCACGCACGTCGTCGACGCCACCGAGCCGACGGACGGGGCGCACGAACTCGATCAGCTCGCCTTGGTCGGCGACATCCTGTACTACTCGAAGTCGACGCAGCAGTTCGGCGTCGAACCGTTCCTGATCGACGTCGGTGCCGGTGTCCCGACCGCTCCGACCGGTGTGTCGGCGGTCGCCGGCGACGGGTCGGCCGTCGTGTCCTGGGCGTCGCCGGCGGACGACGGCGGGGCGCCGATCGTGTCGTACTCCGTCACGGCGTCGCCGGGTGGTGCGTCGTGCACCACGTCGTCGCTGTCGTGCACGGTGAGCGGACTGGTCGCCGGCACCTCGTACACCTTCACCGTCCGCGCCGACAACGGTCGGTACTCCTCTGCGGCATCGACACCGTCGAACGCCGTGGTACCGACGGGGTTCGCAGGGTTCGTCCCGTTGGCGCCGGCTCGGTTGTTGGAGTCGCGGTCGGGTCCGTTGGATGTGACGGTGGACGGTTCGTTCGAGGGGATC
>JAGQSS010000341.1 GCA_020439405.1 Ilumatobacter sp.
TCCGGTGGGCGAGTGGTGGGGTGGTGGGAGTGGGGTGGTCGGCGAGCCAGAGACGGTCTTCGAGGAGTCGCATCATCAGCGCCTGCCGGCCCTGGGCCTGTTCGGGGTTGTCGGGGTGGTGGCCGAGGCCGGGCTCGGTGGCGGGGATGTTGTGGAGGGCTCGGTGGTGGGCGATCTGGGTGACGGCGTCGTCCCAGACGGCGGCGGCTGCGGGGGTGGTGGGGCGGTGGCCGAGCCAGGTGGTGAGCCATTCGGGTTGGTCGGCTCGGAGTTGGTGGGCTGCGTGGTCGAGGGCGGTGTGGGCGGCCCGCCGGTAGAGATCGGCGTCGCCGGGCACCACCCCATGTTCGGCGAGTGTCTCGGCCCATGCCTGCTCGGCGGTCTCGACCGCTGCTCGACGGGTGGCGAGGTTGGCCAGGGCGGTGGGGGTGAGGTCGACGGGTTCGGGGTGGTCGATGACGACGAGTTCGCTCCAGTCGAGGGTCCGGGTGGCGGTGCGGCCGTCGGTGCTCTCGAAGTGGACGAGGCAGGTGCCGGCCGTGTCGTCGATCGTCATGACGTGGCCGACGTTGTCGCGGTCGATCGCTCGCACTCGGCGTCCCTCGGCGAGATAGGTCCGGCACTCGATGGCGGTGTCGAGGTCGGCGCGAAGCGGGCCGGGATGGTCGGCTCCGCAGGTCTGTTCGGCGGTGGCGGCGTGGCGGGCGCGTGCCCACAGCTCGGGGGCGGGCACGGTGGTGGCGAACATCGCGATGTGGTCGGCGTGAGGGTCGTCGACGGTGACGAGGTCCTTGGCGGCGGAGCGGTTGATGCGGGCGAGGAGTTCGTCGACGGGGTCTCGTTCGGGTTCGGTAGGGAGTGGGATGCCGGTGCGGTGGGCTTCGTTGATCTCGGCGGCCTGGATGACGGTGAGGTAGATCCGGGTGCGCTCGCGGGCGCGTGACAGGGCGACGTAAGCGCTTTCGAGGTAGAGGCCGGAGGGCCCGACGAGCATGACGTCGTCGGCGGTGGCGCCTTGGACGGTGTGGATCGTGTTGGCGTAGGCGTGGTCGACCCAGCCTCGTTCGAGGTAGCTGCGCTCCAGCACGACTTCCTCGCCGGTGGTGATCCGCAGTGTCATGTGGTCACCGCTGACGGAGGTGACGACGCCCCGCATGCCGTTGTCGACCGCGAACCGTTCGCCGGTGGTGAGGTGTTGGTGGGGGTGGTTGCGTCGGAGCACGACCTCGTCACCGGTGGTGTACTTGCGGCCGGCGAACTCGACTTCGCCGGTGGTGTCGAGCAACCCTTGGTCGGTCAGCAGAGTGCGGGCGTGGCGGTTGAGGAGCCGCACTTCCGAACGAAGTCCGGCGAGCATGAGTACCTCGGCACCGGTCGCGCGGGTGTCGAGCCAGTCGGCGAGGGCGATGCCGTGGATGTCGGCGGGGTCGTCGGCGAGGACCACCCGGCCGTGGTCGCAGTAGGCGGCGAACGCGGCGGCGACGTTGCCGGCCCGGAGCTGGTCGAGTGCTTGGCGTTCCCACTCGTGGCGTTGCCGCCGGTTGACGGTCAGCTCGACCACACGGTCGCCGAGCGTTGCTTGGGCGGCCCGGAACGCGCCGCCGTGGGCGACTTCGGGGAGCTGACGGTCGTCACCCACGAGCAGCACCTTGGCCCCGGTCGTTGTCGCCTGGTCGACGATCGCGGCGAGTTCGCGAGTTCCGGCCATCCCGGCCTCGTCGACGACCACCAGCGTCGTCGCCGTGATCGTGCGCTGTTCGACCAGGTGACGAGCCAGTGTCGTCGACTCGATCCCAGCTCCGTCGGCGAGCTCGCGGGCGGCACGAGCTGACGGGGCGAGGCCGATCACGTCCCATCCGGCGGCTTCGTAGATCGAGCGGACGGTGCCGAGCGTGTGGGTCTTGCCGGTGCCCGCCCGCCCGATCATCACGGCCACCCGATCGCCGGCGCTCGTGATCCCGAGCACCGCTGCGGCCTGGTCGTCGCCCAGCGTCGATGTCGCCGTCGCAGCTGCGACGACGTCGATGGGCATGATCCCCGTGCCGGTTCCGACCGAGTCGGCGAGCTGGTTGAGCAGCTTGCGCTCGACGGTCAACAGCGACTGCGCCGTGTACAACACCTCCCGGTCATCAGCCACCGACCGGCCGGGCGCATCGACGAGCGGACGGTCCGACCAGTGGTCACCGATCTGCACCACCGCCGATGAGCCGAGCGCCCGGGCGACCACCCGTTCGACCTCACCGATCGGTGTTCCCACCGGCAGCGCGCTGGCGACCGCCTGGGTGAGATCGAACCGGGTGAACGTGCCCGACTTCTCCGTCACCCGCTCGGTCAGCAACCAGTCGATCCACTCCTCGAAGCCGACCTCCCGTTCGACCACCGTCGACTCGCCCGCCCGCCACACCCGCTCCTGAATCGTCCACCGCTCGCCGCCAGCCGCATCGGCGGTGGTGCCCGACGCGAGGAGCGCGTCGAGTTGGACGGGACCCCAGCCGAGCGCTTCGGCCCGTTCGCGCCACTCGACCTCGAGGACGGCGAAGTCCGCCAACAGCTGCTTGCTCGTGCGGGTCTCCAGCGCAGCGGTCTTGCTCGCGCCGCTGCCGGACTGCCCGGTGACATCGAGCCACTCGGCAATCTGATCGGCGCGCTGAGAGAACTCGCGTAGCAGCCGACCGGGCATCCCGGCGATCTCGGCGGAGTCGTTGTGCATCGGCCCCCACTCGATACCGAGCCGCTGGCTCAGCTCTCGGCGCATCGCAACCTGGAACAGCACCCCAACCGGACGCTGCGCCTTGTACAGCGCCGTCCCGTCAAGGGCGGTCCATCTCCCGTCGATCCCCCGAGCCGCGTTCGCGACCAGGACATGCCAGTGCAGGTGCGGATCGCCCATCCGTGATGTGCGATGCGGGAACTGCGCGGCGACGAACCCCTCGGCCACCATCCGCCGCGTGCCGAACTCCGCCGGGTCGACGCGAGCCTTGCGGTTGTTCGTGCCCCGCCGCACGAAGCACGCCTCGCGCTCGAGCCACGCCATCGACTCGCACAGTGCCGCCTCGCACGCAGCCACGACTTCGGCCTGCACGATCGGATCACCGAGCGCCCACAGGACGGACACGGACTTCGGGACCGAGAACGTCAGGTCGAACCCGGGGACACGACGAGCGTGACTCGCGAGCGTCGTGCCATTGGGCGTGAGTGCCGTGCCCGGTGCGAGCCCGGCAAGCACGGCACGGAGGTCGTCGCCCTCAACCTGCCCACTCAACCCGAGCGCAGCGGCGCCCGACCCCGACCACTGGCCGGGCGCCTCGCCGGCACCGGTGTAGTACTCGTCGAGCCCCGACGCGATCTGGGCGAGGTAGTACGACTCCGCACCCACGCGCAGCTTCCACAGGCTCATCACACCCCTCCAATGACCCCCGACGACGGCGCGCGTCACGCGGTACGAGCACCTTGGTGCAGCTGTACAGAGACTTGACGTTGGCGGCTGGATGGGGGTCGGCTGCCGGTGCGCGACGGAGCCTCGGACGGGAGGGCGCGTCCGAGGCTCCGTCGGTGGGGTAGCGATGGTCAGGCTGCGGCGAGAC
>JAGQSS010000342.1 GCA_020439405.1 Ilumatobacter sp.
TGCAGCCAGCCGCGCTCCGCCGTGATCGGATCGCCGCTGCGGCCGGGGGTCCGCTCGGCGTTGCCGGTGCCGGGGGCGAGGGTGTCGAACACCGGGGCGAGCCGTTCGACGGCGTCGGTGTCGCCGCCGATCATCAGGCAGTAGCCGCGCTCGAGGCCGTGGATGCCGCCGCTCGTGCCGACATCGAGGTAGTGGAGCTCGCGATCGCGAAGCGCGCCGCTGCGGTCGACGTCGTGGCGGTACCACGAGTTGCCGCCGTCGATGATCGTGTCGTCGGGCGACAGGAGCGGCGCGAGCCGCTCGACGGTCGACTCGACGTAGGCGGCGGGGATCATCACCCAGACGTTGCGCGGTGGTTCGAGCTTGGCGACCAGTTCCTCGAGCGAGTGGGCGGGCGTCGCGCCCTCGGCGGCGAGTTCGTCGACCGCGGCGTCGCTGACGTCGTGGACCACGCACTCATGGCCGTCGGCCATCAGGCGCCGGACCATGTTGGCGCCCATCCTGCCGAGCCCGATCATCCCCAGCTGCATCGTCGGTTCCATCGCCCCAGCCTGCCACGTCGACCCGGCGGTTTCGACCGGTCGAGACAGGCGTCACCAGATGTTCGCCGGGCCCAACCCGTCGATGTCGGCGCGGCCCATCATCCAGGCGAGGCGCCGGGGAGACGGGGTGCGCAGTGCCGCCTCGGGCAGCGGGGTGAGTCCCATCGGCTTGCCGGCCCGCCAGAGCATCTCCATGGTCCGGAGTTCCTTGCGCAGGTAGCGGCTCGGGAAGTCGTCGAAGCGGTACCCGAGACCGAGGTCGACGCGATGGACCTCGACCTCGCGTTGGCGGAGGAAGGGGAGCATCTCCTTCGGACGCGGTGCCGACACGGTGTCGACGGTGCCGCTCCAGTCGTCGACGTCAGCGAGTGCGTCGTCGACCGCGGCGGCGGTCGCTTCGACGTCGTCGACCAGATCGGACCACGACCGGTCGGCACCGGCTTCGATGTCGGCGGCGCGGCCGGCGCGCCCGTGGGGGTACTGCGGATGGCCCGCCAGCATCGACAGGATGCTCTCGGCGTTGCGTGCGAGGTGGGTGAGGACGTGCCCGACCGTCCAGTCGGGCAACAGCGACGCTGTCGCCGGGTCGACCGGATCGAGCGACCGGAGATGTGCCACCAACCCGGCGTGCGCCGCCGCCAGATCCGCCACGTCGATATCGACCTCCGCCACTCGACGAAGCCTAACCAGAAGGGGTCAGGCACCTTCTGGCGTTCGGCCTGTTCGTTCACTCGCCCTGTTGAGCCAGAAGGTGCCTGACCCCTTCTGGTCAGAGGGTGCGGACGATGTCGATGTGTTGCAGGCCGGTGGTGAGGTCGGTGTACTCGGGGCCGTGCGTCGTGAAGCCGTGGCGCTCGTAGAACGCGAGCGCGGTGACACGGGCGCGCGCCCACACGACGACCGCGCCGAGTTCGATGCATCGCTCGACGCCGGCGACGAGGAGTCGCCCACCGACACCCGCCCCCTGCATCGACCGATCGATCGCCATCCCGCGCAACTGGTACCCGGCGAGCGCCGGCAGGTCGGGGTACCGACGTGCCATCCACGTCGAGATCGCCACGATCTCGTCGTCAGCGCGCACACCCAGGTGGAAGGTGGTCGGCTCGTCGTCGCCGTCGAACACCACCTGATCGCTCGGCGTGCCGTCGCGCAGGACCGATCGCCGAAGCGGGTGAGTGTCTGATGCGGTCAGCCGGACGACGTCCACGACGCCCGAGTGTGCCATGGTCGAGGGCCGCCGGATCGGTTTCCCGAGACGCCTCGGCGGGTATCCGTCGGCAATGCCACTGCTCCTCGACGGACGCTACGACATCGGTGAGGCCATCGGCGTCGGCGGTGCAGCTCGCGTGCACCGTGCCGTCGACCGCCGACTCGAACGAAATGTTGCCATCAAGCTGCTCGACGACGATCTGGCGTCGACGACCGACCCGGCCGGCCGTGACCGGTTCCTCCGCGAGTCGCGAACTGCCGCCGGTGTGCAGCATCCCAACCTCGTGACGGTCTACGACGCCGGTGACGCCGACGGGCGTCTCTACATCGTGATGGAACTGGTCGGTGGATGCACCCTCGCCCGGCGGCTGGCCGACAGCGGACCACTGCCGCCCGACGAGGCGGTCGACATCGCACGCCAGGTGCTCGCCGGTCTCAGCGCCGTCCACGAACGCGGCGTCGTCCATCGCGACATCAAGCCCGGCAACATCTTGCTGGGGGACGACGGCCGAGTCCGGCTGACCGATTTCGGTATCGCACGTGAACTCGACCGGATCGGCGAGCAGGTCACCGCCGAGGGGATCGTGGTCGGCACACCGCACTATTTGGCGCCCGAGCAGGCACGCGGCGACGAGGCCACACCGGCGACCGACGTCTATGCCGTCGGCGTCGTCCTCGACGAGATGTTGACGTGTCGACGACGTGGGGCCACCACGTCCGCCGAGGTCGCGGCGTATGCCGCAGCGACCGCCGAGCGGTTCGATCCGCGCACCGAGACACCCGAGACGCCGGCAGCGCTCGCCGAGATCGTGATGCGGGCCACCGAACCGGACGCCGGTCGACGTTTCGAGTCGGTCGAGGCGTTCAGCGCTGCGCTGGCGACGACCTGCCCCCGCCTCGATGCCGGCGGCGACGACGACGTGCCGGCGACTGTCGCGATGGATGTGTTCGACTCGGACGGGTTCACCTCGTCCGATGCCCAGGCCGTAGCGGCGGAATCACCCGCAACGGCCGTCCAACCTCTGCCGCCGAGCGATGCCCCGTATCGGCGACCCGCTCGACGGGCACCGGTGATCCTCGGCGTCGTCGCCGCCGTCGCGCTCGTCGCGTTCGTCGGCGTCGTCGCGATGCTGGGTGATGGGAGTGCCGAGACCGTCGAGGGAGCGGTCTCGACTGCCCCGCCGCCATCGGCCTCGTACGAGGGCACGACGATGGACGGACGGGTGGTCGAGATCCGGCCGAGCGCGCTGATCCCGTTCCGGGACGGTGAGCCCGTCGCGATCCAGGACATGACGGCCGCCATGGACGAGGGATGCGAGGCCGTGATCGCGCAACGTGATCGTTGGGCGGCCGACGTCGGCGGTGAGCGTTTCGGTGACGCCGCCTCCGTGTTCACCCAGCACGCACAGAACATCGCGAACCTGATGGCCTGCAACCCCGGGCCGATCCCGGTCGACTGAGCCTCACCGACCCGACAGGCGAACGATCCGATCGGCCACCGTCGTCGCTTCCTCGGCGTCGTGCGTCACCCACACGGCGGTCGTTCCGACGCGACGCAGCAAGGCGGCCACCTCGACCGACAGCCGGTCGTGGAGTTCGCGGTCGAGCCCCGTGAGGGGTTCGTCGAGGAGGAGCACCTTCGGTTCTGGTGCCAGTGAACGGGCGACAGCGACTCGCTTCGCCTCGCCGCCCGACAGATCGCCGACCGACCGGTGCTCCAAACCGGAGAGGCCGACGAGGTCGAGCAGCGCTCCCACCCGTCGCCGCCGCTCGTCGGCAG
>JAGQSS010000343.1 GCA_020439405.1 Ilumatobacter sp.
TTCGAGCGCGCTGGTGCAGAACCTGACGATGACCGAGACCGCCGAACCGGGCCATCTGTCCGCCCACCCGACGCCGACCACGCCGGTCGTCTCGAATCTCAATGTCGACGGGGTGGGCCAGACCAGGGCGGTCCTCGCGTTCACCAAGCTGCCGGCCGACGGGCGGATGAACTACACCTCGCACCGACCGACCGAACTCGTCGTCGACGTCCTCGGCTTCTTCACCTGAGGCGGCGACGCGGGCTCACCGCAGCAACGCCTCGTTGCCGCGCCCAACGGGAGCGGAGCCCCCGGATCGTTCCGGGCGACCGGCACTGCGACCGGCGACCGGCCGTCGAGCGGCACCCACTCCCCGACCATCGACCGCGCCACCAGCGCCAGCCCGACGTCGACGAGCCAACGCCCGCCGCTGCCCAGTAACTGCACCGTCGCAGCTGCCGCCGAGATCCCGCTGACAGGATCGGCGACGGCGTCCGCGACGAACCGCGGCTCGTCGTCGACCCACGCCACCAGGCCGCCTCCGGCAGCGGCGTCGTCGCCGAAGCCGACGCGATGTCCCCTGGCCCGTCCGTACCCGGTGATCGAGAGCCACACGCGAGGGCCGTCGGCCAGCAGCGCCGCGGCATCGATACCGAGCTGGGCGAGCGCTCGCGGCCGGGATCCCTCGATGACGACGTCGGCGGTGGCCAGCAGACGACGGAGCCGGTCGACGTCGCCGGGGTCGCGGAAGTCGACGACGACCGATCGGCTCCTGCCGTGGAGCGACTCGAAGAAGCGTCGCTGCCGGCGTGACCCGTCGGGTCGTTCGCGGCTCTCGACCGTCACCAGATCAGCACCGCACCGTGCCAGCAGGTCGCCGCACAACGGGCCGGCCCACAAGGACGCGAGGTTGACGACCCGTGCCCCCGCCACCGACCGCGCGTCGGCCCACCCGAACGTCGTCACCTCGACCCCGCCGTGCGGTACCTCGCCGACACCCGCCACGGGGAGCCCGAGCAGTTCGGCGCGCTCGACGAGTTCGCCCGATGGGCGGCCGGCCACCTCGCGCTCGATCGTCTGCCAGTGATCGGCGAGTGCCGGCAGCGGATCGATCGACAGCCACGCGGGGATCATCGCCAGATCGTCGTCGCGTGCCATCGTCACGGCGAGCCACCCGTCGAGCGTCCGGAGCAACCGCGAGCCGCCACCTGCGCTCGTGAGATCGCTCGGCGCCGAGCCCGCCAGGGCCGCGCGCTCGGCGAGGAGTCCCAACCCGTCGCCGGGGACGAGATCCCCGATGCCGGCGCCGTGGTGGTCGAGGTACCGCACGGCGCCGACGACCTCGCGGACCAGTCGAGCCGGAGCACCCGCCCGCCGATCGGTCAACCAGGCCGCGCCGGAGGCGGCCCACAGCGACCCGGCGTCGACGTCGGCCGGCTCCCACGCCGGCGAGAACGGCTGAGCGGTCACGGGCTCAGTCTGCTCGCCGTCGGTCGACGGGCCAAGTCCGCCCCGGCCGCCACGACGACCGCGTCGTACGATGCCGGTGCATCACCACCGTGTTCCTCACCCCGAACGAGTTCGACACCTTCGTCGCCGACGTGACGACCGACGAACGCATCGGGGTCGACGGGG
Organism: Ilumatobacter sp.; assembly: GCA_020439405.1. Lineage (GTDB taxonomy): Bacteria > Actinomycetota > Acidimicrobiia > Acidimicrobiales > Ilumatobacteraceae > Ilumatobacter. Next base: position 1,615 of record JAGQSS010000343.1, read on the forward strand.
TGTCGCTCGTCGTGATCGAGGGCGACGAACCACCGACGCAGTCGCCGGGATCGCTGCCGATCGTCGTCGCGTGGGTAGCCGACGTGCTCGGCGGCGACGGTCCTGTCGCCGCCGACGTCGTCGTCGGTCCGGGCGACGTCGACCGGGTGGCCGAACTCGTCGCCACCAACCCACTCGCCGCGACGAGCCTCGCGACGCTGCTGCGCGGGTCGGCCGCAGCACCGGTCGACGAGGCGCTGGCGCTCGAGTCGGCGAACTACTCGATGTTGCAGGCCGGCCCCGAGTTCGCGGCGTGGCGCTCGACGCGTCCGCCGGCGCTGATGCCGACCGACGACGCACCGACCGTCCGAGCCGAGCGCCACGACGACGTGGTGACGGTCGAGCTCCACCGTCCCGCCCGCCACAACGCGATCACCAGCCGTCTGCGCGACGACCTCGTGGCGGCGCTCACCGTCGCCGCCGTCGACGACACGGTCGAGCGGGTCGTGCTGCGCGGCGCCGGCGCCTCGTTCTGCTCGGGCGGCGACCTCGACGAGTTCGGGAGCCGGGCCGACCCGGCCACGGCGCACCGCATCCGCCTCGCCCGGAGCCCGGCGCGGCTCTTGCACCGCCTCGCAGCGCGCCTCCACGTGCAACTCCACGGCGCAGTACTCGGTGGCGGCATCGAGATGGCAGCGTTCGCCGGTCGCGTCACCGCGCACCCCGACACCCGGTTCGGTTTGCCGGAAACGCGGCTCGGGCTCGTGCCCGGGGCCGGTGGCACCGTCAGCCTGCCCCGCCGGATCGGACGTCAGCGCACGATGGCGCTCGCGATCGGCACCGACACGATCGGCGTCGACGTCGCGCTCGAGTGGGGGCTCGTCGACGAGATCGACGCGACCTGGAACGGCTGAGGTGGCGCGACGTCAGTGGTCGCGCGCCGTCCGGACCGACCCGAGCCCGGTGATCGACATGTCGACCTCGGCGCCCGGTTCGAGCGGGACGAGTGGTCCGAGCGAACCGGTGAGGACGACGTCGCCGGCGCGCAACGGACGACCGACCTCGTACGAGCGACGCGCCAACCACAGCGCCGCGATGTAGGGGTGCCCGAGACAGGCGGCGCCGGTGCCGGTCGAGGCGACGGTGCCGTCGACGCGCAACTCCATCCGGACCTCGGCGAGGTCGACCTCACCCGGCGCCACGGGTCGGGTGCCGAGGACGAACATCCCGCTCGACGCGTTGTCGGCGATGGTGCCGAGGATGCCGATGTCCCAGTCGGCGATGCGCGATCCGACGACCTCGATCGCCGGCACGACGAAGTCGATCGCGGCGATGAGTTCGGCGACCGTGCTGTCGGGCTGATCGAGGTCGCTCGCGAGCACCAGCGCCACTTCGGCCTCGACCTTCGGCTGCAGGATCGCCGCCGTCGGGATCGACTCCCCGCTCGTGAGGCACATGTCGGCGGTGAGCGCACCGAAGTCGGGCTGGTCGACCCCCAACTGCTGCTGGACGGCGCGCGAGGTGAGGCCGATCTTGCGACCGACGACACGCCGCCCTTCGCGTTCCCACCGCTCGACCGTCAACTCCTGGACCCGATACGCAGCGGGGATACCACCCGCCGCGAGCTCGTCGCGGATCGGGGCGACGGGACGCCCGGTGTGGTACGCGTCGGCGAGACGGTCGGCGATCGCTGCGGCGACGGTGTCGTCGACCGACCCGGCGTCGTCGCGACCGCCCGAACTCGGCGAGGGAGCTGCGGGGTCCGGCATGTGAGCATGGTACCGACGGCACCGAACGCGGGCCCGGTGGGACACGCCGCCCGGAGCGACGCGTCCCACTGGGCGGCACGGTGATCAGTCGAACGCACCGTTGACGTCGACGATCAGATCCGTCTCGGCATGCGAATACACGCACACCTTCCCGTCCACACCCAC
>JAGQSS010000344.1 GCA_020439405.1 Ilumatobacter sp.
CGCCTTGCGTACCGCGAGCAGTCGTGCCTTCAGGTCGTCGTCACCGGCCATCACCCCAGTGTGCCGAATCTGGGGTCGGATACGTTTCGTCGGGACCGACGAAACGTATCCGACCCCTGATCAGGCGAGGGAGACGAGTTCGAGCCACTCGTCGTTGAAGTAGTCGACGTCGCCGTCGGGCATCAGCAGCACCTTGGTGGGTGCGAGTTCGGTGACGAACTCGGTGTCGTGGCTCACGAAGATGATCGCGCCCGGCCAGCCCGTGAGGGCGTCGGCGACGGCCTGCCTCGACGGCGGGTCGAGGTTGTTCGTCGGCTCGTCGAGCAGCAGGAGATTGTTGCGGCCGGTCATCAGCATGGCGAGCGCGAGCTTCGTCTTCTCGCCGCCCGAGAGCGTGCCGGCGTCCTGGAACACCTTCTCGCCCGACAGTCCGAACATGCCCAGCAGGCCGCGCAGCTCGGTCTCGGTCAGGTTGACCCCGGGGGGCATCGACGCCCGGATGTTGTCGAGCAGCGACCGGTGGATGTCGAGGTTGTCGTGCTCCTGGGCGTAGTACCCCGCCTGGACCTGGTACCCGAACTCGAAGTGACCGAGGTCGGCCTCGGTCTCGCCGGCGAGGATGCGCAGGAGGCTGGTCTTGCCGGCGCCGTTGAGACCGAGGACGAGCAGTCGCTCGCCACGACCGAGGTCGAACGCGACGTCTTCGAACACGGGCGGGCCGCCGTACCCCTTGCACATCTCGGTCGCCTCGATCACGGTCTCACCACACGGCGGCGGTGGGGGGAACCGGACGGTGATCTGCTTGGTGTTCTTCGGAGCGTCGACCTTGTCGGCCTGGAGACGGGCGATCCGCTTCTCGACCGAGTGCGCCTGAGCTGCCTTCGTGGCCTTGGCGCCGAACCGGTCGACGAACTTCTGCATGCGGGCGATCTCGCGTTCCTGCTCGGCCGCCTGCTTCGTCAGACGCCGCTCGTCCTCGGCGCGTGCCGCGACGTACTGCGAGTACGTGCCCTTGTACTCGACGATGTGGCCGGTCGCCGTCTCGGTCGGACGGTCGAGGTGGAGGACGCGAGTGATCGCCTCGTCGAGCAGGTCGAGGTCGTGGCTGATCACGAGCAGCGCACCCCGGTACTGGCGGAGGAAGCCCATCAGCCAGGCCTTGGCGTCGACGTCGAGGTGGTTCGTCGGCTCGTCGAGACAGAGCACGTCGGAACCGGCGAACAGGATGCGGGCGAGCTCGACCCTGCGGCGTTCGCCACCGGACAGCACGCCGATCGGGAGCTCGATGCGGTCCTGGCCGATGCCGAGGCCGGCCGCCAACGACCGGGCCTCGCTGTCGGCCGAGTAGCCGCCGGCGAGGCGGAAGCGCTCTTCGGCGCGGCTGTAGCGGGCGACGTTGTCGTCGCTCGGCGACTCCTCCATGGCCACACGGAGCTTCTCGATCCGCTCGAGTTCGGCGTCGATGCCGCGTCCCGACAGCACGTGCTGGACGGCGGAACGGTGCTCCTGCGACCCGTCGATCTTCGGATCCTGGGGCAAGTAGCCGAACCCGCCCTTGCGCAGCACCTTGCCGGCCGACGGTTCGGCAGCCCCGCCGAGCACCTTGAACATCGACGTCTTGCCGTCGCCGTTGCGGCCGACGATGCTCACCTTGTCGCGCGGCATCACGGTGAACGAAGCCTGGTCGACGACGAGCCGACCTCCGACTTCCACCGAGAGTGCCTGGGCCTGGAGCATCCGGACAGGCTACGAGCCCGAACGGGCCGACGAACGCCCGGTTCGGCCGCCGGTCGTCACACGATGATGGCGGAGTCGTCGTCGAACGTCGGCTCGAAGCAGAGCCCGCCCGCTCCCGTCGGCGACTCACCGAGCGCGGCGGCGGTCAGGAGCGTGATGCGTTCCATCCCGTCGGACGTCGGCAGCCCGTCGTCGTCGACCAGGTCGAGTTCGAGCTCGTCGGCGACCGCCTGACCCCAATCGACGAGCACCACGTTGGGCCGCTCGTCGGCGATGTCGCGGATGACCTCGTTGAGCTCGGCGCTCGCGTCGTCGACCTCGCTGCGCGTGTAGAGCAGGACGGGGATCGACCCGATCTGGTCGAGCACCTCGCGCACGGCGTCACCGAACTCCTCGACGCTCGTGTCGAGCTGATGGCCGAACATCAGGCCGACGACGTGCCACTGGTCGCCCGCGTCGACGACGAGTTCGTCGACGACCTCGTCGGCGAAGTTCACGTACCGTCCGAGCTCGGCCTCGATGTCGACCTGCCACCCGATGTCGCCGAGCACGTCGCAGGCGATGCCGTCGGCGCGCGGCGTGAGCGTGAGCATCGCCGAGTCGCCGATCAGCAGCAGCCGATCACCGTCGGCCACCTCGCCGACCGGGCCCGTGATCGGCTCGACCTCGGGGATCGTCGTCGGGGGCGGCACCGTGTCGGGGACGACGGTCGACGAGATCGGCGTCGGGGGCTCGGGGATCGGGCCGAGAGCGACGGTCGGCGGCACGTCGGGCAGCGTCGACACGGCCGAGTCGCCGTCACCGCATGCAGCGGTCGAGAGTCCCGCCACGATCACCAGTCCGAGAAGCGCCCGCTCCATGACCCGCCATTCAAGCCGACGGGCGGGCCCGCGCCACGCGCGGACCCGCCCGAGGGTCGGTTCCGGAAGTTGTCGAGCGACGGCTCAGCGGTTGCGGAGCGAGTCGCGGATCTCGGTGAGCAGCTCGACCTCGGTCGGGCCGGCCTCTTCCTCCGGCGCGTCGGCCTTCCAGCTGTTGTAGGCCTTCACCAGCACGAACAGGACGAAGGCGACGATGATGAAGTCGATGGCCGCCTTGAGGACGAGGCCGATCGAGAAGTCGGCCCCGTTGATGCTGAACGTGCCGACCTGGGCGATGTCGCTCTCGCCGAAGATCGCCGCGATGATCGGCGTGATGATGCCGGCGATGATCGCATCGACGATGGCTTTGAAGTACAAGGCCATCACCAAGCCGACGGCGATCGTCACGACGTCGCCCTTGTTGATGAAGTCCTTGAACTCGTTGATCATGTTCTTCATTGCTGACAGCTCGCTTTCCGTGGTCTGGGTTGTCCCCCTGAGGCGCGAGTCTTGCAGAACGCGCGTACTGCTCCGAGCGATGCACCCGCGAACGGTCTACGGTGTGCGTCGCATGCGCGGCCACGACCACTCCCCCGCCACCCACTGATGGGCCCGAAGTACGACCTCGTCATCATCGGCATGGGCTCGGGCGGCACCCTCGCCGCCGAGTTCGCCGCCGGCGAGGTCGGCCTCAAGGTCGCCGCCGTCGAGCGCGGTCCGATCGGGGGCGACTGCCTCTGGACCGGTTGCGTCCCATCGAAGACGCTCATCGCGAGCGCCCGCGTCGCCCACACGGTGCGGACCGCCGACCGATACGGCGTCCGAGGCGGCGAGCCCGAGGTCGACCTCGTCGCGGTGTGGCAGCGGATCAAGGACGTCCAGGCCCAGATCGCCGCCACCGACGATCATCCGGACCGTTT
>JAGQSS010000345.1 GCA_020439405.1 Ilumatobacter sp.
CACGATGCCGTGCAGCGTGCGTGTCGCCGCACTCGAGGCGTCGGGCAGGCTCGTCGGGTCGGCGAGGAGGTCGCGCACCTGGCGTGCGATGCCCATCGGGATGCGCATCCCGCCGGCGATGAGGTCGCGCACCGCGTCGGCCGGGTCGGCGGTGGGTGGCGGCGTCGGATCGCTGTCGACCGACAGTGGCGGCGGCTCGGGGGCGTCGCGCTCGAAATCGAGGTACTGCATCGAGAGCTCGACACCGCGCTCGCCATCGGTGATCGTGTGGTGCATCTTGGCGATGAGGGCGGCCTTGCCGCCCCGCAGGCCCTCGACGACGATGAACTGCCACAGCGGCCGAGTGCGGTCGAACGGATCGGCCACCAGGAGCGTCGCCAGGTCGATCGCCTGCTGCACCGTGCCCGGCTTCGGGCACGCGATGCGCCGGAGGTGCCGGTCGAGGGAGAAGTCGGGGTCGTCGGCCCACACGGGCGCCGAGATGTTCGCCGGGCTGGGGACGACACGTTGGCGCAGCCGGGGCACGTTCGCCACTGCGTGCTCCATACGGCGACGGAGCGCGTCGGGTTCGGGCGGCCGGTCGAGAATGGCCACACTCGCGAAGTTGGAGGACAGGTGCGGGTCCTTCTCGAGGCGCCACATCAGGCCCTCGGCGTCGGACATCGCCCGGTCGAACCGCATTTCCTCGGTCATGTCGACCGATCCTAAAGCGTCGGGCCGTCGCGTGGACCGGCTCAGGCGACGCCGAGTCGACGGAACACCCGGCGGGCGACGAGCGCCATGCCCACCCCGGCGACGACACCGCCGACGATGTCGGACCCGTGGTGGATCCGGACGAACGGGCGGCTGACGGCGACCGTCGCCGCCATCGTGCCCCAGAGCGGGATCGAGCGCTTGCCGTCCCAGGCCATCAGCGTCGTCGCGGCGAAGGCGGCAGCGCTCGCGTGACCACTCGGGAACGACGACGTCAGCGGCGTCCGGATGTCGAACCGTTCGTCGCCGTCGGTGGTGGGGCGCCGGCGCTTGAACAGCCGCTTGAGGCCCTGGTTGACCACGAGGCTCTCGAGCCCGATGCCGACGCCCAGTGCCACCACCTGGTCGGGGCGACCGAGCGCGATCCCGCGCACGATGTTCGAGGCGTGCCAGATGCCGCTGAACTCGCCGGCGTTCGTAGCGGCGTTCATGACCGCGCTGATCACCGGCTGGTCGCGCCACGGCTCGAGGAAGGCATCGACGGTGTCGTCGAACCAGCGCACCGCGTCGCCGAACGACGAACCGCCGGGACGATCGTCGCCGGGGAACTCGTGCTCGGCCTGATCGGCGTTCGCCGCGGCGTCGACGATGGCGCCGACACCGGGGACATGGCGCGCCTCGTCGATGGCGTGGTCGACGCCGTCGCGGATCGGATGCTCGTCGGTCACGAGCGCCCAGTCAGCGCGACCGGCGCCTCGGTGGCGGCGAGCGCCGGGTCGCCGCCGAACTCGGGACACCACCGCTGGTAGGCGCACCAGCTGCAGAGCGTGCTCTGTCGGGGGCGGAAGTCGTCACGTTCGCACGCGGTCGCGACCGCTTTCCAGACCGCGCTCGTGCGGGTGGTGAGGAACCGCGTGGACTGCTCGCTCGGCGTCGCCGTGATCGTCTCGCCCGACTTGAGGTACATGAGTCGGATCGCCGCCGGCCGCTTGCCGAACACCGACTCGCACAGGAACGAGTAGAAGTGCACGCCGGACAGGCTCTTGCGCTCCCAGTTGGGGCTCGGCGCCCGCCCGGTCTTGTAGTCGGTGACGACGAGTTCGCCGTCGGCGTCGAGTTCGAGCCGGTCGATGATGCCCCGCAGGGTCAGGTCGCCGACGGGCGCCTCGAGCTTGAGTTCGAGGCCGATCTCGCGGATCGTGCGCGGGTCTTCGATCTTCAGGTAGTTGGCACACAGCTCGCGGCAGTCGCGCTCGAACCGTTCGGCCTGTTCGGTGTCGAGACCGAGCAGTGTGTAGTCGGGCAGGTCGCGGTACTCGGCGAGGGCGCGGTCGAGGCTGCGGTCGAGGGCGGCCGGCGTGCGATCGCCGGCGGGCAGCGTGAACAGGTGCTCGAGCGCACGGTGGACGAGCGAACCGCGGGTGGTCGCGACCGTCGGGGGGTCGGGCAATTTCTCGATCGAGGAGAAGCGGAACGCCAGCGGGCAGGACAGGAACGACTCGACGCGCGACGGCGACAGGCTCGTCGGGACGGTCCAGGTCGGGGTGTCGGAGGGGGCAGCGGCCAGATCGGTCATCGTGGCGTCCATGGTACGCGCGGGGTGCGACAGGGTTCGCGGAGCGAGCGGACGCGGCGTCGGTCAGACGAGCGCAGCGAACTCGGCCGGATGGCTGAACGGACCGAAATGGGTCTGGTCGTCGAAGCGGACGTACCGGGCGTTCGGGAGCCGCTCGGCGAGTGGCTCGGAGACGCGCGACGGTTCCGTCTCGGAGACGACACCGCTCACGATCGTGCACGGCGTCTCGATCTCGGGCAGGAGGTCCCAGACTCCGTTGCCGCCGCCGGTCATGAACACCGCCGCCTCGAACTCGGGCGTGCAGCGCAACTCGATCGCCGGCTCGCCCTCGTCGTCGGTGGTGTCGGCGAACCCGTACTCGACGTAGTCGGCGAGGACCTCGGGCAGCATGAGGGCCAACGGGGGCTTGGCGGCGTAGTTGTCGACCGCTGCCTGCCGCGTCGGGAACCTGCGGCGGCGTCGCCGTGCGCCGGCGGCGATCGGCAGTTCCTCGCTCGGGTCGGGGTCGTAGTCGGTGCCCGGGAACGCGATCGGCTCGAACAACACGAGATGGTCGAACCGGCCCGGGTCGGCGTGTGCGGCCATCAGGAGGGTCGCACCGCCCATCGAGTGGCCGACGCCGACCAGTCCGCCGTCCGGGGCGATGTGCTCGGCGACGAGCGCGGTGTCGACGCCGAACGGCTTCCAGTCGACCCGCCACTCGGGCGGCACGGTGCTGAACCCGTGACCGCGATGGTCGAGCGCCCAGACGTGGAAGCGGTCGCCGAGGGCACGCGCCACCGGTCGGTAGCAGTGGGCGTGGAAGCCGGTCGCGTGTGAGATCAGGAGGGGAGGGAGCGACGCGTCGCCGGCCAGTTCGTGGACGGCGATCGACGCGTCGTCGACCGAATCGAGGCGGAGCACGATCAGTCGTCGCGCTCGTGCTTGCGGCGTCGCGCTCGATTCCAGAAGTAGCTGCCGAGCCGGTCGATCAGGATGCCGGCCACCAGCGAGACGAGGATGACCATGCGGATCGGCCAGTCGACGTCCATCCACAGGAAGTGGATCGGAGCGGACTCACCGTTCTGCAGGAAGAAGATGACGATGGCGATCGCGACGACGCCGAACGCGATCAGCTTGATCGGTGGGCTGTTGCGACCGCGACCGCCGTCGACGTCGAGATCGCGTCCTTCGTGGTACGTCATGCTCGCAGCATGTCAGATCGTGGGGGTCGGCCGACCAACCGGCGCGGGCCTCAG
>JAGQSS010000346.1 GCA_020439405.1 Ilumatobacter sp.
AGCTCGCCATGACGGCGATGTAGACCTCGTCGGGTGCGAGCTCGGGCGTGGCGACGTCGTCGATGTGGATCGACTTGGTCGGGTCCTTGTCCCACGACTCGACGCCCTCGAACATGTCGACCTCGTCGCGCTTCACGAACGCGGCTCGGTACGACTCGGGGATCGGCAGGTTCGCCAGGTCGTCACCGGAGGCGCCGGCTTGGATGGCTTCGAGGATGTGCTGCATGTCGCAGTGGCTCCGTGGGAGAAGGTCCGAGCGTGGCAGGTAACGACCCGAAACGGCCCGAACGGCTAACGATGATTAGCCGGACTGTAGCGCGTTCCGGCTAACGAGTGTTAGCCGGACGGGCCGTCGGCGCGTAACGTGTCGGCGATGCCCACCCGCGAACGACCCTCCGGCGGCCGCACCCACGTGCCCAGTGCTGCCGCGCGCCGGGACGGTTCGGACGCGCCCGGCGAGCGCGCCGCCGACCGCCACGGCGCGATCCTCGACGCCGCGCTCGAGCTGTTCGCCACCATCGGGTACCGCGCCACGACGATGGCCCAGATCGGCGACCGGATCGGCATCCGCGGCCCGAGTCTCTACAAGCACGTCCACTCGAAGCAGGAGATGCTCGTCGAGATCATGGCGGGGATGATGGAGGAGCTGCTGCGTCGTCAGCGCGCGGCCCTCGACGCGGGCGGCGACGTGCGCGAGCGGCTCGAACGGATCACCGCGGTGCACGTGCAGTACCACGCCGAACACCGCTACGAGGCGTTCGTCGGTCACCACGAGATCGACAACCTCGAGGAGCCCGAGCGGAGCCGGATCCTCGACCTGCGGCGCGAGTACGAGTCACGGTTCCGCGAGCTGGTGCAGGAGGGTCGGGAACTCGAGGTGTTCGGCACCTCGTCCGACCGGTGGGCGTCGTACGCCATCCTCGACATGGGCATCGGGGTGTCGGCCTGGTACAACCCGGGCGGCTCGGTCGCCCCCGACGAGCTCGCCGCCACCTACGCCGAGTTCGCGGTGCGGATGCTCGGTGCCGGCGAGCCGACCGCTACAGGACCTCGCGGAGCTTGAGCCGGCGGCCGGTCCGCACGATCGCCCGCCGGAACACCACGGCACCCACCCGCGCCGCGAGCACGACGGCGCCGAACAGCAGGATCGCCGACACGACGTATTCGAACGTCGATCCGGCGCCGACCGCCACCCGGTACGGCACGACCATCGGCGACGTGAGCGGGAAGTAGGCCATGATCGCCCCGACCACACTGTCGCCTGCCGAGAGCGCGGTGAGGTAGCCGACCACGAGGATCATCGTCAGCGGCACGACGACCGAGCCGGCTTCCTCCTGGCGCGACACGAGTGCGCCGAGCGACCCGGCGAGCGTGAGGAACAGGGCGAGTCCGCCGACGAACCAGATCGACGACGCGAGCAGGGTCGGGCCGAGCCCCGACGGCAGGTCGCCGCCCGCCACGTACTTCACGACGACCGGCGTCGCGGCAGCGATCAGGGTGACCAGTCCGATACAGCCGACGCCGATCACCTTGCCGAACAACAGCGACCGCGGCGGGACGATCGCCAACAGCACCTCGCTCACCCGGTTCGACTTCTCGACCGCCACACCACTCGCCACCTGCGACGTGAGGATGACGGTGAGCAGGTAGAGCACCATGCTGACGAGGAAGCCGGCGGCGCGCTTGGCGCCGCGCTCGGCGTCGATCGGCTCGACGGTCGGCAGCGCATCGGCGAACGCGGCCCGCACCTCGGCGGGGTCGATGCCGACCTCGGTCAGCCTCGCCGCCACCACGCGGTCGGCGATCACGTCGGACACGACACCGACGATCGACGCGTCGACGTCCTCGGCGACGACGATCGGCGGATCGCCGAGCACGACACCCACGTCGACCTGGTCGTCGGCAATGGCGGTCTCGAGTTCGCCGCGGTCATCACCGACGGACACCTCGAGTTCGGGGTCGGTCATCGCCTCGAGCGCGGCGGTGACACCGAGCTCGTCGTCACCGACGATCATCACGCTCGCTCCGTCGTCGCCGCCGTCGGGGAGCAGTTCGGGGAGGAGCACGAGTGCCATCGAGCCGAGGAACGTGAACGCGACCAACGCCCAGATCCCCTTGCGCCGCGCCGCCTCGCGCACCTCGCGCTCGACGACGAGCCGGGTCGTGCGGACGCTCACGTCGCGGTCTCCGCGTCGGTCTCTGCGACGTCGCGGCCGGTCGCCGCGAGGAACAGCTCCGACAGGGTCGGCGCCTCGACGCCGAAGTCGGAGACCGAGGTGTGTCGGCGGACGTCGTCGAGGACCGTTGCGGCGTCGGCGCCGGGCGGCAGCAGGAGTCGAGTGCCGCGCGCCGATCGGTCGAGGCGGGTCACCCCAGCGCCGGCCACCCAGTCGTCGGCGACATCGGCGTCGACGCGCAGGAACCGGTCGGTGCTGGCGGCGCGGAGTTCGCGCAGGGTGCCGCGCAGCACCACCCGACCGCGATCGATCAGCACGATCGACTCGCAGAGGTGCTCCACCAGGTCGAGTTGGTGGCTCGAGAACACCAGGTGCCCACCGCGCGCCACGTGGTCGCGGATGACGTCGGAGAGGAACTCGACCGCCGTCGGGTCGAGACCGGCGAACGGTTCGTCGAGGACGAGCAGTTCGGGCGTGTGCACCATCGCCACGGCGAGTTGCACCCGCTGCGACATGCCGCCCGACAGGTCGCAGATCGCGTCGCGCGCACGGTCGGCGAGTCCGAGCCGACCGAGCAGGTCGTCGGCGCGGTCGCCCGCCTCGCGCCGGTCGATGCCGTAGAGACGGGCGATCCAGACGAGGTGGTCGTGGACGCGCATCTCGCGGTAGAGACCGCGCTCCTGGGGCATGTACCCCCATCGGCGGCGGTCGGCGTCGGTGACCGGTCGGCCGTTCCATCGCACCTCGCCACCGAGCGGGTCGAGCACGCCGAACACGATCCGCATCAGGGTCGTCTTGCCCGCACCGTTCGGACCGAGCAGGCCGGTGATCGTGCCGGGCTGCACCTCGAGATCGACACCGTCGAGCACCGTCCGGTGCTCGAACGACTGGGTGATCCCGCGCACCGACAACGTCACGACGCCACCCTGCCACGGATCGTCCCGCGATCCGCCCCGCGAGTTCGAATCGACCGGCCTGGCTACCCCGCGGTAACCTCGGTCCATGCCAGGTTCCGTCATCGTCGCCGGCGCTCGCACCCCGATCGGGAAGATGTCGGGCGCCCTCTCCTCGCTCTCCGCCGCCGAACTCGGTGGACACGCCATCACCGCAGCACTCGAGCGTGCCGGCGTATCACCCGATCAGGTCGACCACGTCATCATGGGCCAGGTCCTCATGGCCGGTCAGGGCCAGGTGCCCGCCCGCCAGGCCGCCGTGAACGCCGGGATCCCGATGCGGGTGCCGGCCGTCAACGTCAACAAGGTCTGCTTGTCGGGCCTGAACTCGATCTACCTCGCCCACCAGATGATCGCGTCGGG
>JAGQSS010000347.1 GCA_020439405.1 Ilumatobacter sp.
GCTCCTTGATCTCGCCGGTGTTGCGGTTCATGAACCGGGCGCGCACGAAGATCGGCGCGCTGTAGGTCATGTCCTTCTCTTTGCACTCCTCGACCGAGAACTTCGGCGGTGGGCGCAGGTCTTCGTCGAACGGGTCGAACTCGAGCTCGAGCTGCAGTGCCTCGGAGAAGTCCTTGATGGGGCTGATGTCGCGGAAGGTATTCGCGAGCCCTTCTTCCATGAACCACGTGAAGCTCTCGCGCTGGATCGCGATCAGGTCAGGCAGTTCGAGGGGTTCGTCCAGGTTCGCGAACGAGTAACGCTCACGAGAGGTCGAGCGAGTAGCCACAGATCACCTCGATGTTGTCGGCGTGGATGAGGGCGCGCGCGAAGGCCTCCGCCTGAAAGAGAGAGGGGGCACAACGACGCACGGCAACAGGCGATCCTATCCTGATCGTCACAGGATCGTCAACCGCTGCTCTGCGGGCGTCTCTGCATCGAACCGGCCCTGGCCTCCCGGCCGGGCGTCGAATTGCGGCACACGGTAAGGAAATCGGAGCCGGATGTCAAGCGTTCCGGCTCGCTCCGGGACGAAGGCCCAGGTCAGCGAGTTGCGGGGTCACGGTCGGAGGGCCAGGATCCGGCCGCTCGCGTGATCGGTCACCAGGATCCGGTCGCCGTCGACGAGGAGGTGCTGCGGGTGCTCGATCGTGTCGACGACGACGGTCGGTTCGTGCGGCGCGTCGGCGAGATCGGTCGGGACGGCAACGATCTCACCCCGGACCCACAGCGCCACGAGCGCGGTTCCGTCGTCCCAGGGGGCGACCGCGACGCCGGTCGGCGTCGACTGCGCGGCGAAGAGTGCGAGCGACGCGGGCCCGGTGTCGCAGTCGTCCGCGGTGCCACCCGTCTCGACCACGGGCACGCGATCCCCGATGCAGCGTGGATAGCCGAAGTCGTCGCCCCGCTCGACGATGACCACCTCGTCGGGCGGAACGTCGCCGTCGAGGCGGCCGTCGGAGATCTCCGTGACGAGCCAGCGGTCGTCGCCGATCGGGGCGTGGGCGTACGCGTGCTTGAAGCCGACGGCGAACTCGACGGGTTCGTCGTCGGGCGATGCGAGGAAGAAGAGTCGACCCGATCCGTCGGCGAGCGCACCACCGTCCCGTCGACCCGACGTGTCGAACAGGATGCCGCCACCGTCGACGGCGCTGATCGTGCCTTCGGATCGCCCGTTGAACAGCAGGTCGTCGAGGACGACACGGCGATCCGACGGGTCGTCGAGCGGGGCGACGCTCAGTGTGCGACGTTCCATGATCCACAGCAGTTCGCCGTCGACGGAGACACCGGTCGGGGTGAGGAGCCCGTCGACGAGCACGGTCGGCTCGGCCTCGATCGTCTCGAGGTGCAGCACCCGACCGGTCCCGTCGCCCTCTCCCCCGTTCAGTTCGGCGATCACGTACCCGCCACGGCCGTCGTGGGCGATCTGGGTCGGCCCGACGAAACCGTCGGCCACCACGGTCACCGAGAGCTCGGCCGACCCACCGGCGGCGTCGTCCCCGCATGCGGCGAGGAGCACGACCAGAGCGATGACGACGAGACGCATGGCGCCAGTCTCTCGTCGGAAGGGGTCGGATAGGTTTCGTCGGTCCCGACGAAACGTATCCGACCCCTTCGAAAACGCGGGCGAGCCCCGGGTTCACACCCGGGGCTCGCTCGGCAAGATGCGTCAGGCGACGCGTCGGCTCACTTGAGCTCGACGGTGGCGCCGGCCTCTTCGAGCTTGGCCTTGGCGGCCTCGGCGTCTTCCTTCGACGCCTTCTCGAGGACGGGCTTGGGGGCGCCGTCGACGAGGTCCTTGGCCTCCTTGAGGCCGAGGCTGGTGAGCTCGCGCACGGCCTTGATCACCTGGATCTTCTGGCCGCCGGCCTCGGCGAGGATGACGTCGAACTCGTCCTGCTCGGCAGCGCCGGCATCGTCACCACCGCCGGCAGCCGGGGCACCGGCAGCGGCGACGGCGACCGGAGCGGCCGCGGTGACTTCGAACTTCTCTTCGAACGCGTCGAGGAGCTCCTTGAGCTCGATGACGGTCATGTTGCTGATGGCGTCGAGGATCTCTTCCTTGGTGGCCATGATGGTTCTCCTTGTTGAAATGGGGTCGCGCCGTTCGGCGCCTCGAATGTGTTGATCGATGGGTGTGGGTAGGAAGCGGGCCGCTCAGGCGGCCTGCTTCTCGATGAGGGCGTTGAGGCCGTAGGCGAAGTTGCGCGGGAGCGCCTGGAGCAGACCGGCGGTCTTGACCAGCGGGGCCTGCAGGGCGCCGGCGAACTTGGCGAGCAGCTCTTCGCGCGACGGCAGATCGGCGAGCGCCATGACGTCCTTGTCGGACAGGGCGGATTCGCCGAGGACACCGCCCTTCACGACCAGGTTCGGCAGGGTCTTCGACGAATCGCGCAGGGCCTTGGCGGCACCGGCGACGTCTCCCTTGACGAACGTGAGGGCCGTCGGACCGACGAGCAGGTCGTCGAGTCCGTCGAGGCCGGCCTCGCGGACGGCCAGCTTGGCGAGCGTGTTCTTGTACACGGCCAGCTGGGCGTCGGCCGGACGCAGCGCGTTGCGGACGCCGGCGAGCTGCGCGACCGTCAGGCCGCGATACTCGATAACGAACACGGCCTGCGCGTCGGCCAGCTTGGCGCCGATCTCTTCCACCACCGCGACCTTGTCGGCACGGGGTTCACGGGTAGCTGTATCACTCATTGATGTGTGCACCTCCTTTCGCTTCAACTCATGGCTCGCGTGGGCGAACGCCATGAGGAGCGAAACGTCGAAACGATTCGTGTCTCGTGGAGCGTGCACCTCGGCTGGTGGGGCGAACCCATTCTCATCACAGGGATGGCCAGCGGTCTTCGGCGAGCAAACCGATATGTCAGCCCGAAAGGCTAACAGGGCCGAACCCGGATCCAACCGGGCGCGAGCGGATGCGGCGGGACCCGGCGTGCCGGGACCGGGCCCCGCCGCGGGGACCCGCCGCCCCGACCTAGGGCACGTACCCGTTCACGTCGACCACCAGATCGGTCTCCGCCAACGAGAACACACACACCTTCCCACCGGTCCCCACCTTCGCCAACACCGCATTCGGCACCGCATCACCAGCCACATAGTTCACATTCGACGCCAACGGCACCGACTCACCACACGGGAACACCGTCAAGAACCCAGCCGCCGACGGACCCACCGCCGTCACGTTCAACATCACCGCCGCAGCATCCGGCGACACACCACCACGATCCGTCACCTTCACCTCGGTCACCGACATCGCAGCCACACGACCGAACCCGAAGAACTCACCATCCACCGTCGCATTCCCCGGCCCCGGCCTCGACTCCAACAACCGCGCCGGCACCACCGACGCCACCGAACCACCCGCCGGCACGTACCCGTTCACGTCGACCACCAGATCGGTCTCCGCCAACGAGAACACACACACCTTCCCACCGGTCCCCAC
>JAGQSS010000348.1 GCA_020439405.1 Ilumatobacter sp.
CGGCGGGACCGGCCTCGAGGACGTCACGGACGACGAGTGGGACGCATTCATCGAGTCGCTGTCGAAGACGTGAGCGAACCTCCGGCGCGTCCCCTCGTCATCGACACAATGGTGGCGTCGGCGCTCCTTCGACGTGAACGCCGACCGGGCGAGGCGACGCCGTACGACTCGTTGGTTCGTGGCCGACGACTCGTCGTCTCGTTCGCTACCGTGGCCGAGCTCCGATTTGGCGCATTGAATGCCGCGTGGGGCGACCTCCGCATGCGGGCCCTGAGTCGGAGCCTGTCGGCACTGACCGTCGTCGAACCCGCCGGGGACGTCGTCCAAGGCTGGGCGGAGCTGCGTGTCGAGTGCAGCCGGCTCGGTCACCCGCTCGGTCAGAAGGTCCATGACTCCGACCGCTGGATCGCAGCCACCGCCCTCGCTCGAGACCTCGAGCTCGTCTCGGACGACAAGGTGTTCGAGGCGGTCCCCAACCTTCGACTCCTCACCGACCGATGAGGACGAGAACTGTGCCCGGGGACTTGCCAGACTGATCACGGAGACGACGGTTGGAGGCTGCCAGCGATAACGGCGGTTTGTCCGTCGACGAGCCGGTCTTCGGTGAATACGACGACCTGATTGTCTGATGCTGCCATGATCGCCATGCCGGGGCTGCCGGTGTTGTCGATGTATGCGAGGCGCGTTCGAGGTAGTTCGGTGAAGTCGACGGTGTCGGCGGGCGCGGTCCAGATCGTCAACGCCTTGCTTGGTTCGGTAAGTGCGACGACGAGTGTGTTGTTGAGGCGTGCGACAGGCAGGCCCGACACGGTCTCGCCGGGTTGGTTGGGGTTGATCGCCCACGTGGTCGTGCGTGTGTCGTATCGATAGACGTCGGGTCGCATGGTGCATGTCCACTGCGCGTCAGGCGACGTTGTTGCTGCGGCGCAGTCGGGGTCGCTGGGGTTGATGATCATGACGACACCGTCGGGGACTGTGGCGATGGTTCCGAGTCCGGGGGGTGTGGTGAGTTGGTGCCAGCTGCGTCCGTTGTCGTCGCTCGACCAGACGGCGAACGAGAACTCGTCGCTCGGATTGGTCGTTGATCCGGTCAGGTAGATGGCGTCAACGGTGTGTGCGAGGCCGCCACGCAGGTTGAAGTAGGAGCCGTCGACGTTGCTGTCGGGGAACTCCGCGGCACTCCACGTGATTCCGTCTGCGCTCCACTCGAGTGGACCTGGTTGGCTCGGCGAGCGAAGCAGCGCCCCGCCGACTCCGCCGATGACGTGTGCTTCCCTCCACGGAGCGCCCCACGGTTCCCAGTTGCGGCCGTCGATCGACCGGAAGAGTTGCGCGTCGGTCGGGTTCGCGCCTTCGCCGAGACCGAGACGGTCGGTATTGGTGTACGCGACCACGAAGTAGGCGTCGCTCGTCGCAGCGACCGTATCGATGACCTTGGCGTCGAACAGATCGAGTGCGGGCTCTTCCCAGCTGTGCCCGTCGGTGGAGTACCAGACGCGGCCCTGATTGCGGCCGTCGTCGAAACCCATGCCGACGGCCACGAAGCCTCCCGGTCCTGCGACCGCCTGCGTCACCTGGGATCGTGCGATCGAACCGATGTCCGTGGTCCGTTCCCAGGCGATGTCGTCGGCGGGCAACGCCAGAACCGGAGACGCTGTGGTCGACGGCTCGGTGGTGTCGTTGGTGCCGGCCACGGAGGGGACCGATGCTGCAACGAGTTCAGCGATGTGATGGACGTCGTCGACGTCTCGCGGCACATGGTTGCCGTCGGTCGACTCGGAGCGAACAACGACGGTCGACTTCGGCCGGGTGATCGCTGTCGTGACGGCGCCTACCTCGGCGGGCCATTCGAAACCGTCGGCGGTTCGACGCAGACCCTCGGGATCGATCAAGCCCGTCGGCCCCTCCACGATGAAGAGGCGGCGGTCACCGTCGAGGAGGTACGCCCACGTCACCTCGTGGCCGCTGTCGGTGGTGCGGGTCGCGTGCTCTTGGAGTACGAGACCTGGGTACTCAACGGCCAACAGGGTCAGAACACGTTGTGAGAACGACATCGACTCGGGAGTCGCGGCGCTGCGCTGCACGCTGCTCACCCCGGGCACGTCAATGGGCCCGGCGTGCTCCCCGGCGGTTCCGTCCGGGACCGTTCCGGGCGCCGTTGTCGGTGTATCGACACTCGGCGTCCTGCGGTTGGCCACGGCGACCACGCCGACCGCCCCGACAACAAGCACCACGATGGCGGCAACGGCCGGAAGCCACGGGCGGCGCCCCGACGACGACATCGCGCCACTGGCTTTGGGGTGGCCTTCCACGATTGAGTCCACGTCCGGCATCGGCTCCGCACGTTCAGCGATTGTGCGGAGGTGGCGCTGAAGCTCGGCTTCGATGTCGATCATGAGAGTTCCCTTCGCATCCGTTCGAGGCCGCGCGTGATCCACGGCCCCACCGAGTTCGCCGGACAGTCCATCGCCGCCGCGATTTCCTTCGTGGACCAGCCGCAGTAGAACCGCAACACCACTGCGGCGCGTTGGTTGAACGGCAACGCCATCAAGACGTCGTCGAGATGCTCCGACGGCTGACTGTCCACCGGATCGGTCCGCAGTCGACCGAGAAGATCAGCGCGTGAGACTCGCCGCCGGCCTGCGTCCCGACAACCGTTCAACACCGACCGGCTCAGATACCCAGCCGGATTCTCCAGAGGCCAACGGCGCCACACACCGACCATCGCATCGTGAACGATGTCATTCGCCAGCTCGTTCGACCGCACCAGCAGATACGCGCGACGAACCTGCGACGCATGCTCCGATGCGTAGAACGCCACGAAGTCACTGCGACCACACACGACATCGTCGTCGCCAGTCTCAGCGTCAACCGTGGGATCCATCACACAAGTACACAACGCACCAGCCACTCGGTCTTGTACAGCGGGCACAGCCCAGTCGGTTCTATCGCAGAGATCCGACGTCTGGGCCATCGGCGCCGCTCAGAAGACCCACCCATCGGACGAACAGAGCGCTCGCTAACGGCACGTATACCGGGAGCGATCTCAGCGAGGGCGCTCCGTAACGCGATCACGGACCGTGGCCTCCGACAACAGGCGTCGTATCGCCCGGTGTGCCGGTTCTGGGCGCGTGCGGAACCAGTTGGTGCCGTGATACGTCTACATGTCATGCGAGGTGTGGTCATCGCTGTCGTTGTGGTCGTGATGCTCGGTGGTGCGTGCGACACGGGCGATGACGAGTCACAGCAGACGACGACCACGTTCGGGCCGACGACCACGATCGACATTGACGCTCTCAATGCGACGTGGGCGCTCAGCGGCAATTGGTTGATCCACGCGCCCGGCACCACCGACGCCGCTGTGGGGTTCGCGTCGTTCAATCCGCAGGTAACTGGCGATCGCTACGTCTCGACGGGCTACGGACCGTGCTACATGTTCAGCGGACGCGCCGTGGAGTCC
>JAGQSS010000349.1 GCA_020439405.1 Ilumatobacter sp.
CACTCGGTGACACTCGGACGTTCGAACGGCTCGGCGTCATCGTCGTCGCCGTGGCGGTCGTACCAGGCGTCTTCCAACTCGTCGAACACGCCGGACGCTTCGGCGCGGGCCGCGGACCGGACGGCGTGCCGCGCCTCGAGCAGGAGCGGCTCGGCGGGTCCGACCACGAAGTCGTCGAAGACGACGACGGTCCCGGCGCGACATGCGTCGCCGATCGCCGTGAACCAGTCGGTGAGCAGCCGCGCCACGAGATCGCGATCGACGCCGGAGGCCGCGGCGACGAGCGCCGCCGTGATCGGTTCGTGTGCGGGGGCCCGGCCGGCCAGCGGGGCCGGGTGTCGTTCGCGCATGGTGTGTCCTTCCGTCGTGCGAGGAAGGGGAAGTCGGTGCGGACGACCCTACGACGGGGGTGTCACATCGACGGTCCGGCGACGCCGGGGCGGGTCACCAGTTGATGCGTTCGCGGCGTGGTTCGTCGCGACGCGTGGCGGCCACGCAGGCGAGCCCGAGGGCGAGCGCCG
Source organism: Ilumatobacter sp. (assembly GCA_020439405.1). Lineage (GTDB taxonomy): Bacteria > Actinomycetota > Acidimicrobiia > Acidimicrobiales > Ilumatobacteraceae > Ilumatobacter. Next base: position 522 of record JAGQSS010000349.1, read on the forward strand.
TGGCTGCGGCGAGCGAGGCCCCGAGCTCGACGCCCGGTTCGGCCATGCCCGATCGGGCTGTGGCGACGTCGCCCGCCGGCGCAGCCGATGCGTCACCGTCGGATGCGCCGACCGTCGACGCTCCCGCCAGTACCGCCGTGACCGTGATGGCTGCCGCGGCGACGCCGCGGCGAATCCGTGTCATGTGGATCTCCCGTCCTGTTCGCGACGACGCCCCGCCGACGCACCCGACTCATGCAAACGTACCAGAGTGGTCAAGCGGCCACCAAGCGTGCACAACCACATGTCGGGGAGTACATGTGTCGCCCGGACGGGTCGCCCGGCGATCGGTTCGCAGACCGCCGGGCGTTCACATGACCGCTACTCCTTGACGCCCTTGGGGGCTTTCTGGCCCATGAAGCCGAACATGTAGCCGGCCACACGACGCATCTGGATCTCCTCGGTGCCCTCGGTGATCCGGTAGCGGCGGTGGTGACGGTAAATGTGCTCGAACGGCTTGTGGCGCGAGTAGCCGAGTCCGCCGTGCACCTGCATCGCCCGGTCGGCGGCCTCGCAGCACAGCCGGTTCGCCCAGTAGTTGCACATCGAGACCTTGTCGGACACCGACCACACGCCGTAGGTGTCCATCTGCCACGCCGTCTTCTGGATCAGGGCGCGCAGCATCTCGCACTGCGTTTGCAGCTCGACGAGCGGGAACTGGATCGCCTGGTTCGCCGACAGCGGCTTGCCGAACGGCTTGCGTTCCTTGGCGTACTCGATCGACTGGTCGATGCAGAACTCCGCCGCGCCGAGGCTCGACGCCGCCTGACGGATGCGGTTCTCGTTGAAGAAGTGCTGGACGACCTGCAGGCCGCGACCCTCGCCACCGAAGATGGCCGAGTTCGGCACACGCACGTCGGTCAGCGAGATCGTCGCGTGGTCGGTCGGCATGTTGAACGTCCAGAGGAACTCCTCGACCTTGAACCCCGGCGCATCGGTCGGGACGAGGAAGGCGGTGATCCCGGTGCCGTCGCCGTCGTCGCCGCTGGTGCGGGCGAAGATCAGGTCGTAGGGCGCCGTGTCGATGCCGGTGTTCCACGTCTTGTTGCCGTTGATGATCCAGTCGTCGCCGTCGCGCACCGCACGGGTGTCCATGTGGGTCGCGTCGGAACCGTGGTGCAGTTCGGTGATGCCGAACGCGAAGCCCGTCTCGAGGCGGGCGAGCGGTTCCATCCACTCGGCCTTCTGCTCGTCGGTGCCGTAGTTGAGCATGAGCAGCAGGCCGACGTTGTTGCCGACGATGCTGTGCTCGTTCTGGAGGTCGTTGTGCAGCCCGAGTCCCTTGCGGGCAAGGTGCTCACGGATGACCGCCATGCCGAGGTTGGTGCCGTCCTTGCCGCCGAACTCGCTCGGCAGGGCGTACCGGAAGTGGCCGGCGTCGTCGGCGGCCAACTTCGCCTCGCGCAACAGCGCGTACCACTCGTCGTTGGGGAGGCCGCCACGCTCCCAGTCGGTGCGGGCGTCTTCGCGCCGGTGGTCGAAGAAGCGGATGTTGTCGTCGCGCTCTTCCATCGGCTTGATGACGCGCTCGATGAACTCGTCGAGCTCGTCGAGATACGCCGCGAGATCCTCGGGCAGGTCGAAGTTCATGTCGTCTCTCCGTGTGTCATGGTCGTGGTCGGCCGTGCCGGTGCACCCATCGTCACGCGTTCCCGGTCGAGAGGGCGAGTCGGCCGGCCCGGCACCGTCGGTCAGCTGCCGCTTCGTCCAGCCAGGAACGACCTGACGGCCTCTTTGTGTTCTTCCGACACGTACGCCTTGGCGAGGAACTCACCCTCGCGGCGTTGCACCAAACGGGTGTCGGACTCGGCGGCGTTCAGTGTGAGCAGTTCCTTGATCCAACGCAGCTGCGGCGTCGGGTTCTCGCCATACTCGCGCGCCTGCTCGATGGCCCGGTCGACGAGGGCGTCGGGCTCGACGACCTCGTCGGTGAGTCCGACTGAGAGCGCTGCGCCTGCATCGATGATGCGGCCCGACAGCATGAGATCGGAGGCTGCGCTCCACCCGACGCGAGCGGGAAGGAAGTACGAGCTGGCCAGCTCGGGAACGAGCCCCATCTTGACGAAGCGCAAGCTGAACCGCGCCGACGACGAGGCGATGATCCGGTCGAACGGCAGCACCATCGTCAGCCCGATGCCCACGGCTGCACCGTTCACCGCGGCGACGATCGGCTTGGTCGTGCGGACGAGGTCGATCCAGTCGCGGTCGGACGTCGGCACTGCGGCGAGTTCGTCACCGCCGATCTGGGCGTCGAAGGCCTCGATGTCGGCGCCGGCACAGAAGCCGCGCCCGGCGCCGGTGACCACGACGGCGCCGATCGAGTCGTCGGCGTCGGCGTCTTCGATCGCCTCGGTCAACTCACCGCTCATCGTCGGGGTCCAGGCGTTGAGTCGCTCGGGGCGGTTCAGGGTGATCAGCAACACGTCGTCGCGCTGCTCGGTGGCGATCTGCTCGAATGCCATGGGACCTCCGTCGTGATGTCGATGGTCGGTCACGCGATGCTGGGGTCGTTCAGCGTCGGAGACGACACGAGTCGCAACCTAACGACGGCGGGGTCGTCGATCGGGGTCGGAGGGGACCATGTACGAAGAGATCGAATACCACGAGGCCGACCACGTCGGGACGATCACGATCAACCGGCCGGAGGCGCGCAACGCGCTGACGTACACGACCTACGCCGAGCTCGCCGACGCCGTCGAACGCTCGACGGCGCGCTGCCTGATCATCACCGGCGCCGACCCGGCGTTCTGTTCCGGCGACGACGTCAAGCAGATCCTGTCGAAGGTCGGCGACCAGGCGAAGGCGGGCGAACGGCCGCCGCCGCGGCTCACCCCGACGGCTGGGACGTTGCTGCACACCGACATCCCGATCATCGCCGCCGTCAA
>JAGQSS010000034.1 GCA_020439405.1 Ilumatobacter sp.
GGCTGGCGCCTCGCCCGTCACCTCTGGCACCTGACCCGAGGGAGGGAAGCGGGTCGGGTCAGCGGAGGCGGCGGCCGATGGTGTCGATCAAGACGGCGAGTACCACGAGGGCGCCGATGGCGCCGGTGACCGCGGCGAAGTCGCGCGCCACGAGGTGTTCCTGGATCAGCCGCCCCAGACCGGCAGCGCCCACCACACCGACCACGACGGTCTCCCGGGTGATGACCTCCCACCGGTACACGGCGAGCGAGACGAGCCGTGGCGCGCACACCGGCAGCACCCCGTACGTCAGCTGCTCGACCGGACCCGCACCCGCGGTGTCGAGGTAGCGGCGGCCGCGATCGTCGTGGTCGTCGAACACCTCGGCGAACAGTCGGCCGAGCACACCGGTGTTGTACACGCCGAGTGCGACGGCTCCTGGCCAGATGCCCGGGAACATCACCAGCACCACGAGGAACGCCCACACCGGTGCGGGCACGGCACGGAACAAGAGCAGGACGGCCCGCACGATCCAACCGGCGGCCCGGCGACCGAACGTCGCGTCCGGCCGGTGCGGGTGCGCGGCCACCGTCGCGAGCACGAGTCCGCCCGCCACCGCGATCGCCGTCGCCAGCACCGACATGGCGAGCGTGTCGATCGTCGCGTCGACCAACTCCGACCAGCCGCCCGGCCCGAGTCGCGGCGGGAACAGGTCGTCGACCAGGTCGCCGAACAGGCGACGGGTCCGCTCCGACCACATGTTCGCGATGTCGATCCCGACGTACCACCACGAGACGGGGACCAGTACGAGCAACGCGATCCACGAACCCCGCACCACTGTTGCGGAGCCGCTGTGGCGGACCGCGGTCGACCACCGGTCGGCGAGTCCGGACAGCAGCATCAGCGCAGCGATCAGGGTCCAGATCTCGTCGTACCGCAGCGACTCGAAGCTGAGGTCGAGCTGGTTGCCGAGACCGCCGAGCCCCACGATGCCGAGCACCGCAGCCGACCGCACCGCGCACTCGAGTCGGTAGAAGCCGTAGCCGATCATGTCGCGCCGCACCGTCGGCACGAGCCCGTAGACGAGGGCAGCGAGTCGACCGGCACCGGCGGTCCGCATCGCACGGAACGCCGACGGGTTCGCGTCGTCGATCAGGTCGGCGTAGACCTTGGCGGTGATCGCCCCGAACTGGAAGGCGATCGCGAGGACGGCGACGAGCGGGTCGAATCCGAGCACCTGCACGAGGAGGAGGGCCCAGATGATCTCGTGGACGGCGCGCGGGACGACGAACAGGGCACGCACGATCCGGCGGCATCCCGCCCGTGCGAGGCGGCCGAACGTGGAGCCGCCGGCCGTCTCCCACGGGCGTTCGGCCAACAGCGGTGCGCCGGCCAATCCGACGGCGATGCTGGCGACGGCGCCGAGCACGGCGTAGGCGCCGGTGGTGAGCATCGCCTCGCCGGTGAGTCGCAGGAAGTCGGCGTTCACGTCGGGGTCGAGCGCTGCCTCCCAGAACTCGAGGAACGACGACCAGCCGCGGGTGTTGAGGACGTCGCGGCTCGTCGTGGCGTGCCAGGCGGCCCATGCGACGAGGACGCCGGTCGCCGTGACGGTCGGTGACGCCCGGCGGCGACGGACCGGCCGGTCGACGGTGGCGATGGTCATCGTTCGTAGACGTCGGCGAGGTGGCGGTCGGTCAGCAGGTCGGCCGCCACGTCGAATGCGATACTGCCGGCCCGCACGCCGACCACCCGGGTGGCGAACCGGCGGGCGAACTCCGGTTGGTGCAGGCTGACGACCGATGTCGACCAAGGCGACCGGGGATCGACGAGGAGTTCCAACACGAGCTCGCCCAGACCGGGGTCGAGACTCGCGACCGGCTCGTCGGCGAGCAGCAGATCGGGTGCCTGCCGGATCACCCGGGCGACCGCCACCCGTTGACGTTGGCCGCCCGACAACTCGTCGGCGGTCACGTCGAGAAGCTCCGCTTCGAGGCCGACGGCCTCGATCGCTCGGATGGCCTCGTCCCGCTCGCCCGGCCGGACGAGCGACGCCACGGCTCGCCAGGTCGGCCACGCCCCGAGTCGACCGGCGTTGACGTTGTGCACGACCCGCAGCGGCCCGACGAGGTCGAGGTCCTGGCGAATGGTGCCGACCCGTACTGCGTGCCGCCGCCGTCGACGGCCCCGCAATGCGCCCGGGTCGGCACCGAACACCTCGACGGCGCCCGTGACGCGAGCGCCGTCGAGCAGCACGCGTCCGCTCAAGAGGTTGAGCAGTGTCGACTTGCCGCCGCCCGACGGCCCGACGAGCGCGACGCGCTCACCGGGCCGGATCGTGAGGTCGACACCGATCAGGGCGGTCGCCCCGTTCGGGTAGGTGACGCCGACCCCCGACAGCCGAACGGCCGGGGCGTCCACGTCAGCGGATGGCGCCGATGTCGCGTGCGACCGCCTCGATCGCCGCGTAGTTGTCGTCGCTCGTCTCGATGAACGCGCCGGCGCCGAACAGTTCGAGGATCTCGGCGTCGGTGGGATCGTCGGCCGACAATGCAAGGAACGCCGCCGTGATCTCGTCGGTCGTGCCGGCGCCGAACCGCTCGTCGATCGACGGGTGGGCGACCCAGTGGTAGTCGTAGTACGGCGGGGTGCGGAAGATCTCGACGACGGCGTCGGTGTCGACGTCGCCGCTCTCGACCCGGGCGTCCCACACCTGCGAGTTCAGCGCGCCGACCTCGTACGAGCCCGCCGTGACGACCTCGACGGTGGCGTCGTGTGAACCCGAGAAGCCGACCTCGCCGGTGATGTCGGATTCGACGTCGACGCCGGCCTCGGCGAGGAAGTACTGCGGCATCAGGCGGCCGCTGGTGGACGACTCGGAGCCGAAGGTGAGTGAGTGACCGGCGACGGCCGAGAGCCCGGCGACGTCGTCGAACGGTTCGATGCCGACGTCGGTGCCGGCGATGAACACCGACGTGAACTCGGCGTCGATGTCGCGCTGCACCGTGGCGTGTGCACCGTCGACCTCCAGGCGGGCCTGGACGCCGGTGAGGCCGCCGAACCACACGAGATCGAGGTCGCCGACGGCGAAGCCGCTGACCGCGCCCTGGTAGTCGGTGACGGGGACGTACTCGACGTCGAGACCGGTCTCGGCCTCGAGGTGATCGGTCACGAGACCGAACTGACGCTGGAGGACCTCGGGGTCCTGGTCGGGGATGGCGCCGATCCGGAGCGTGCCGCCCGACGGGGCGTCGGTGGTCTCGGTGTCGGCACCGCTGTCGGCCGTTGCCGCCGTGGTGGTGTCGGTGGTGTCGGTGGTGTCGGTGGTGTCGGACGAATCGGACGTGTCGTCGTCGCTGCCGCAGGCTGCGAGCCCGAGGGCGAGCACGGCGACTGCGGCGACGGAGCGCCGGGTGCGGCGCGCATGGGTGGGGCGGTCGGTGGACGTGTCGTGTGCTCGCCAACTGGCGTGCGTCGTGCGGGCGTTCATGCCCGGCCTCCGGGGAACGACATGGGAGTCTCCTGTCGGGTGGTTGGGTGGGTCACGCCGCCGGGGCGGCGTTCCGGCGACCGTACACCGGGGTGCCGGACGGGCTGCAGACGACCGCCGAGCGTTTCGCGAACGTTCTCGGTTCCGGGTGGCTGCGCCGGTCGGCTACACAATCGGACATGACGATCCCCCAACCCGGCATCTTCGCGATCGGTACCAAGGCCCATCACCACCTCCAGTTCGCGCTCCGCGGCGAGCCGGGCGACCTGCTCGAACGGATCGGCGCGATCCGCGACGGCAACGGCACCGTCGCCGGCGCGAACATCGTCGTCGGGTTCTCACCGACACTGACCGAGCGCCTGTGGCCGGGGCAGGTGCCGACCGGTCTGACCGACTTCGAGCCGATCGTCGGCGACGGCGGGTACACGATGCCGGCGGCGCAGCACGACCTCTGGATCTGGCTGCACGGCGCCTCCGAGGACGCCATGCTCGTGGTCGCTCGCCAGGCGGTCGAGACGCTGGCCGGTGTCGCCGATCTGGTCGCTGAGGAGCAGCCGTTCGTCTACCGGACGAGCCTCGATCTCACCGGGTTCGAGGACGGGACCGAGAACCCGCCGATCGACGAGGCGATCGGCGCCGCCGTCGTGCCCGACGGCGAGCCCGGTGCGTACGGCAGCGTCGCGTTGCTGCAGCGCTGGGAGCACGACCTCGCCGGGTTCGAGGCACTGTCGCCGCGCGACCAGGAGCTCGTGTTCGGCCGCACCCTGGCCGACAACGCCGAGCTCGACGATCTCGACGACCATCCGAGCGCGCACATCGCCCGCGTGGTGATCGAGGACGACGACGGCGACGAACTCGAGGTGTTCCGTCGCTCCGCTCCGTTCGGCGGCGTCCGGGTCAACGGGCTGATGTTCCTGGCGTTCAGCGCCGACCGGGCACGGCTCCAGACGATGCTCGAACGGATGGCCGGCGTCGACGGCATCCGCGACCGCATCACCGACTTCTCCACCCCCACCGACAGCGCCTGGTACTACGTCCCCCCGATCGACCTCCTCCACTGACCAGATGGGGTCAGGCACCATCTGGCGAACGACGCCTCGGTGACCTCGACCTGTCGGCCAGATGGTGCCTGACCCCATCTGGTGGTGCACGCGTTAGCGTTCGCGGCGATGTCCACGCTCCGGGCTCGGGTCGCACAGCGGGATGCCGAGTTCTTCGTCGGGAGAACCGCTGAGCTCGACTGGTTCGCGCAGGCGCTCCGACGCGAGGTCCCCGAGCGACTCGTTCACGTGGTCGGTCCCGGCGGCATCGGCAAGAGCACATTGCTCCGCGAGGTCGAGCGACGGGCCGCCACCGAGGGGCTGCGGACGGTGTGGATCGACGGGCGGGAGGTCGCCCCGTTCCCGCAACAGGTCGACGCCGCTCTGGCCGAAGTGGTCGAGGGTGAGGGGGCGCTCGTCGTGTTCGACTCGTACGAGCTGATCAGCTCGCTCGACGGACACCTCCGCGACGTGTTGTTGCCCGACCTCGACGCCGACTCGATCGTCGTGTTCGCCTCGCGCGAGGCGCCGTCGCGCGGCTGGTCCGAACGCGGCTGGGACCGGCTGACCCACGTCATCGACCTGCTCCCGCTGCGCGAGTCGGAGGTGATCGAACTCGCTCGCGGTCACGGCGCCGACGACGACGAGGCCGCCGAACTCGTCCGTTGGAGCCACGGATCGCCCCTGGCGGTCGTCGTCGGCGCCGAGCGTGGCGCAGGCCGTTCGGTCGGCGAGCTGGCCGATCGGTTGATCGGCGAAGAGCACGATCCGGTCCACCACCGCGTGCTCGGCGTCGCCTCGATCGCGCGGATCACGACGCCCGAGATGCTGGCCGACGTGCTCGACACCGACGACCCGACCGACGGGTTCAAATGGCTGGCGTCGCGATCGTTCGCCGACCCGCTGGCGACCGGGATCGCCCTGCACGCACTCGTCGCCGACGCCGTGCGGGCGTCGCTGCGCGAGCGAGACCCGGTCGGCGAGGCCGAACTGCGACGGCGGATCGCCGACCACCTGCACCGCCGGGCACTGGCCGGACACCGCGGTCTGTCGACACAGCTCCAGCACCTCGTCGTCGACCCGGAGGTGCGGTGGGGGTTCGCGAGCGACGTCGGTAGCCGCTACCACATCGATCAGGTGCGCCCCGGCGACACCGAGACGATCGGATCGATCCTCTCGCTCGTCGGCGCCGACGACTGGTGGGCGACGACGAAGGTGTTCTTCGAGGACCACCCCGAGTACTGCGGGATCGCCCGCGACGCCGACGGCCGGGTCGGCGGCTACTTCATCGCCGTGTCGCCCCACGGGGCACCCGCCGCCGCCGAGACCGACCCGCTGCTCGGCCCGTGGCTGGCCTACGCGCGCGACGAACTCCGCACCAACGCGGCGGTGCTGTGGCGCGAGGCGGTCGACCTCACCGGCGAACTGGGCGAGGTGACCTCACTGCTCGGCGCCGGCGGCCTGCTCGCCACCGGCGTGGCGAACCCGCGGTACGGCTTCCTGCCGATCTCGCCCCTGGTCCCGGCGGCACGCCAGTTCAGCGAGGCACTCGACGCCGATCATGTCGCCGAGCTCGACATCGACACCCACGGCCAGCAGCTCGAGTGTCACATCGTCGACTTCGGACCACGCGGCCTGCTCGGCTTCCAACGCGACTGGATCTACCGCGAGACCGGGGCGCCGCCGCCGGTCGATGCACCCGAGGTCGACCCGGTCGAGGTGCTCAAGCTCCTCCGCGACCCGGACCGGCTGGCGCACGGACCGAGCTGGCTCGGCGGGTCGCCGTCGGAGCGACTCGAGCGGCTCCGTCGGCTCGTCGAGCAGTCGTTGGTGGTCTTCGGTGCCCACCGGGACGACCAACTCGCCCGCGACGTCGTCGTGCGGGCGTACCTCGGCGACAGCGCGCCGCACGATGCGATCGCTCGGGAGCTCCACCTCTCGCGGTCGGCGTACTTCCGGCGGCTCCACGCCGCCACCGAACGGGTCGGTGTCCAACTCGCCGCCCGCCTCCGCGGCGACGTCTGACCCGGGTACCGCCGGGCCACGGCACCGAAGTGGGACTGATCTGGGACTGCACGCGCGTGATCGCGATGGTTCGATGACGGTGCGGGGCCCGTCGGCCGGCGGAAGGTCGACGGCCCCGCGGCGGGTCGGCATCGTCGGGATCGGCGTACGGATGGAGTGGGTCATGTCGCATCGAACGTTCGGAGCCCTGCGGATCGCGATCGCCGCGGGACTGGTGGCGTCCGCCTCGGTCGCCGTCGTGCTCGTCCCCGCGGGCGTGGCGAGCGCGGAGGGGTACGTCGACTTCCCCGACACCGAGGATCGCGTCTTCTACATGGCGATGACGCCGAACAACCTGCCGGGGTCGGGCCTGATCCCGTATCCCGTCGCGGTGCCACAGGGTGTGCTGCTGTTCGACGGTGCCGACGACCCGATCACCGGGTTCGAGCGCTCGTTGGAGGTCGACACGACCGAGAATGCGGCGACCTGCGATGCCAGTCGTGCCAATACGCCGCCGAGCTACAGCGGATGCAGCTTCGTGAAGCTGAACGTGTCACACGGCGACCTCCGGATCGGCGGTGCGATCCCGGCCGAGTTCCCGGCCCACACCGAACACAGCGGTGGAGCGTTCGTGCAGACGACGATCGACAACGACGAGGCGAGCAACGGCAACGACGCCTTCGAGCTGTACATCCGCGGCCTCGAGTCGGAGATCAACGCCGCCCTCGCCGAGCTGTCGTACGACCCGGTCGACGGGTACTACCACACGGGTGGTTCCAACGAGATCGAGAGCCTCGATATCACGCTCAGCACGGCGCAGGGCTCGATCTCGGGGTCGAGCTCCCGCAAGATCTATCTGCGAGTCATGGACGTCAACGACTGGCCGGAGGTCACGGCGCCCGGCGACGTGACCATCGCGGCGGCGACCAACGTGGCGTTCGGCGACGCACCGGTCACCCCGGAGGACAACACGCTCTACACCGGGACCCGGTTCCACACGACCGATGGCGACAACGACGACGGCACCCAGGAGGACGCCGACGACGAGGGCTCCGACCCGATGCAGGACGGGCCCTTCGACGACCTGTTGGTCGCGATGTGGTCGACGTGCGGGTCATTCGAGATCACCAACAAGAACACATTCGCCGTGTCCGAGCACCTCGGTGACGTCATCGACGATCACTTCGACTCGCTCTACGACTCGACCACGCTGCAGAACCCGTTGTTCGAGGCGGCCATCGACGCGGCGAAGGTCGCCGTCGACGACGCCCTCACGGCGGCCGGTCTCGACGACACCCTGCTCGCGACGCAGTCCGAGTTCTCGAACGAGCGGGTCGGCGCGTTCGTCGGTCTCGCCAACGACCTGCCGGGCGTGCTCGACGCGTTCGACGAGGTCACGTTCTTCGCCCGCGAGCCCGGCCCGTCGAACGCCGGCGCCTACATCGAAGGCACGACCTGCGACCTGTACGCACTCGTGTCCGACCTCGGCAACAACGGGCTGCCGATCGCGTCGGCCGGGTTCTTCGAGTACTACACCGGGACGTACGACGTGGTCGCGCCCTGGATCGGGTTCGACTTCGACTCGGTGTCGATCGAGATCGAGGAGGGCGAGGAGATCGACATCTCCTTCGACACGAGCGATCCGCTCTACATCGCCGAGGGTGACGATGCCGAGGCGTACCTCGTGATCGACGCTCCGCCCGATCATCCGGGCTTCGAGATCGACTGGGGGATCGCGCCGCGGGTCGGCGACCCGATCGTCGTCGGGGTGGCGACGGCCAACAGCGACTTCATGGGGACCTACGGGAACACGATCACCGTCCCCCCGGGGGCCAACATGATCCCGTTCGACCCGGCCCTGACGCCGCCCAACGTCAACTCCTACCCCGACTTCGACGCCGAGGGCAACGAGACGCTGACGTTGGAGCTCGACCTCACCGTCGCCGCGCCGCCGCCCGGATACACCATCATCTCGACCACGCCGACCCGCACCGTCGTCATCGTCGACGACGACGATGACGACGCGACGGTGACGACGTTCGCCGATGCATCGTCACCCGAAGGCGACCCCGGCGACACGAACTCGATCGAGTTCACGATCGAGCTGGACCAGCCCGCCGACGGCGGCGAGGTCATCGACGTGGCCCTCACCGACGGGACGGCCACCACACCGGCCGACTACGGCACCGCCGTCCCGACGTCGATCGTGTTCGAGCCGGGCCAGATGAGTGCCGCGATCGAGGTGCCGGTCGTCGGTGACCTGCTCGACGAGGGCAACCACTCGTTCACGGTGACCCTGACCAATCCCACCGACGACCTCACCATGACCGACAGCACCGCGACCGGCACCATCGTCGACGACGACGCCACGCGGACGATCACGGTCGCCGACGTCTCGATCGTCGAGGGCGATCCGCCCGACACGAGCGGGCTGGTGTTCACGCTGCTGCTCGACCAGCCGGCGAAGGGGACCGAGAGCGTGATGGTCGCCACTGCGGACGTGACGGCAACCGCCGGTGTCGACTACGGCGCGGTGTCGCAGGTGGTGACGTTCGCCCCGGGCGTGCCGAGCGCTCAGGTGTCGGTGACGATCGTCGGCGATCTCGACGTCGAAGGCGACGAGACGTTCGAGCTGGAGTTCAGTAGTGCCACCAACGTCAACGCGCCCGCCGGTCCGGCGACCGGGACGATCACCGACGACGACCCGCCTGCGTTGCTCGAGGTCGCCGACGTCACGGTGAACGAGGACGTCGGTGTTGCCACGATCGCCATCTCGAGCAGCGATCCGACACGTGACTGCCAGGTCACCCTGATGACCGCCGACGGCACCGCCGTCGCACCCGGTGACTACGCGTCGATCGCCGGCACCCAGTTCGGCGTGAACGGGGTCGACGGTGCGGGCATCACGATCATGGACGACCAGGTCGTCGAGAGCGACGAGACGTTCTCGGTGATCATCGTGCCGACGGACGAGACCGATCCCGGTTGCGTGATCGCCGACGGCACCGGCGTCGTCACGATCGTCAGCGACGATCAGTGGGCCGACGTGTCGATCGCCGACGCCCTCGTCACCGAGGAGACCGGCGACGTCGACGAGACCACGATCTCGATGACCAACTGGGTCCCGCTGCTCGCGTGCGACCTCACCCTCACGTTCGTGAGCGGTACGGCGGCCGCCCCTGGTGACTACGCAGTCCCGCCGCCCGGTGTGTTCACGCTCGGCGGGCCGAGCGACGTCTTGGGCTTCACCATCGTCGACGACGGCGACGACGACGACGGCGAGTCGTTCACGGTCGAACTCACGCTCGTCGCCGACGGCGATCCGCGTTGCCGGCTCGCCGACGACACGGCGACGATCACGATCGTCGACAACGACGGCACACCCGACACGACTGCGCCGACGGTGACGATCGACCAGGCGGCGGGCCAGGCCGACCCGACCTCGTCGTCGCCGATCCTCTTCACCGTCGTCTTCAGCGAACCCGTGGTCGGGTTCGCCACGGGCGACGTGACGCTGTCGGGCACCGCGGGAGCGACCACGGCGGTCGTGACCAACTCGGGCGACGACATGGAGTTCGAGGTGGCCGTGAGCGGGATGACCGGCGCCGGCACGGTGATCGCCGCGGTCGGCCCGTCCGTGGCGACCGATCTCGCCGCCAACCCGAACGTGGCCTCGACTTCCACCGACAACGAGGTGACGTACACGGTCGACGAACCCGACATCGCGCCGCCGGCGGTCACGATCGACCAGGCGGCGGCGCAGGCCGACCCGGCCACGGTGGGGCCCATCCATTTCACGGTCGTGTTCGACGAGCCGGTGGTCGGCTTCACGACCGGGGACGTGACCCTGACCGGCACCGCGGGTGCGACCACGGCGGTCGTGACCAACTCGGGTGACGACATGGAGTTCGACGTGGCCGTGTCCGGGATGACCGGTCCCGGCACGGTCATCGCGACGGTCGACGCGTCCGTCGCCACCGACCTGGCCGGCAATCCGAACGAGAGCTCGACGTCCACCGACAACGTCGTCACGTACGACCCGCCGGTCGACGAACCCGACGTGACCGCACCGACGGTCACGATCGATCAGGCGGCGGGACAGGCCGACCCGACGTCGGCGTCGCCGATCCTCTTCACGGTCGTCTTCAGCGAGCCCGTGACCGGGTTCGAGTCGGGCGATGTGGCGCTGACGGGCACCGCGGGTGCCACCACGGCCGTCGTGTCGGGGAGCGGCCCGATGTACACCGTGTCGGTGTCGGGGATGACCGGTGCCGGCACCGTCATCGCGTCGGTGACCGCAGGCGCCGCCACCGATGCTGCGCTCAACGCCAGCACCGCGTCGACCTCCACCGACAACGTCGTCACCTATGCGCCGCTCGTCGACGCGCCGCTCACCATCGCAGCGCCCGCCGACATCACGGTGAACAACGATCCGGGTCAGGCCGGTGCCGTCGTGTCGTACCCGTCGCCGACGACGACGGGCGGCGTCCTCCCGATCGACGTGTCGTGCAACCTGCCGAGCGGCGGTTTCTACCCGCTCGGTGTCACGACCGTGACGTGCACCGCCACCGACGGCGCCGGGGCCGAGGCCCTCGCCGAGGTGACGGTGACGGACACGTTCACCATCACCGTCGTCGACAACGAGCCGCCCGTGATCGCACAACCGCCCGACCTCGCGCTGTCGGCCGCCACGGCGTCGGGGACCGTCGTGACGTTCCCGCTCCCGTCGGCGACCGACAACGCCGGCCCACCCACGGTCACGTGTAGCCCGGCCTCGGGCACCACGTTCCCGCTCGGTGTCACCACGGTCACGTGCACCGCCACCGACGCCGCCGGCAACAGCGCCTCGGCATCGTTCACCGTGACGGTGACCGGGCCGGTCGGCACGCTCCCGCCCACCGGCGGCGACACGCGCACGATCCCCCTCGTCGCAACAGTGCTCCTGCTCGCCGGCCTCCTCGCCCTCACCCTCGACCGCCGCCAGCGGAGACCCGGCACGGAGTGACCAGATGGGGTCAGGCACCATCTGGCGATCGACGTCTCGGCGACCTCGACCTGGATGGCCAGATGGTGCCTGACCCCATCTGAGCGTGAACGGCGTGTGAAACCAGCGGCCGGGTGCGGCCCCACCCTTTACGAACTGTCAACTGCGTCGATACTGTCGCCCCATGGCGAACATCGTGAAGGCAGCGCTGCTGCAGACCGACTGGACCGGCGACAAGGAGTCGATGATCGACAAGCACGAGGAGGCCGCTCGCGAAGCCGCCGCCCAAGGTGCCCAGATCATCTGCTTCCAGGAGCTGTTCTACGGGCCGTACTTCTGCCAGGTGCAGGACGCCGAGTACTACAGCTACACCGAGTACATCCCCGACGGCCCGACCACCCAGCGCTTCATGAGCGTCGCCAAGGAACTCGGCATGGTGATGGTGCTGCCGATGTACGAGGCCGTCAACACCGGCCACTACTTCAACACCGCCGCCGTCATCGACGCCGACGGCACGTACCTCGGCAAGTACCGCAAGCAGCACATCCCGCAGGTGAAGGGCTTCTGGGAGAAGTTCTATTTCACGCCCGGCACCGAGGGGTACCCGATCTTCGACACCGCCGTCGGCAAGGTCGGCGTCTACATCTGCTACGACCGTCACTTCCCCGAGGGCTGGCGAATCCTCGGCCTCAACGGTGCCGAGATCGTGTTCAACCCGTCGGCCACGCATCGCGGTCTGAGCGAGTACCTGTGGCGGCTCGAGCAGCCGGCTGCTGCCGTGGCCAACATGTACTACGTCGGGGCGATCAACCGGGTCGGCATCGAGCCGCTCGGTGAGAACGACTTCTACGGCCAGAGCTACTTCGTCGACCCGCGTGGCCAGTTCGTCGGCGAGCCGGGCGACGCCTACAAGCCCGAACTGATCGTGCGCGAACTCGACCTCGACCTCATCCGTGAGGTCCGACACGGCTGGCAGTTCTACCGCGACCGCCGCCCCGAGGCCTACGGCGAGATCACCGCCCACTGACCGCAGCGACGACAAGGAGTCACCACATGTCCACCACACTGTTCGCCAACGGCACGATCGTGTCGGCCACCGGTCGCCAGGCCGGCGACGTCCTCGTCGACGGTGAGACGATCGTCGCCATCCTCGCCCCCGGCCAGGCCGAGGCGATGGGCGTCGTGGCCGACCGCACGATCGATGCCACCGGCAAGTACGTCATCCCGGGCGGGATCGACGCCCACACCCACATGGAACTGCCGTTCGGCGGCACGTTCGCCTCCGACACGTTCGAGACCGGCACCATCGCCGCGGCGTGGGGCGGCATCACCACGATCGTCGACTTCGCCGTGCAGAAGACCGGCGAACTCGTCCAGGACGGTCTCGCCGCCTGGCACGAGAAGGCCGCCGGCAACTGCGCCATCGACTACGCCTTCCACCAGATCATCGGCGGCGTCGACGACGACTCGCTGAAGGCGATGGACTACCTCGTCGACAACGAGGGCATCACCAGCTTCAAGCTGTTCATGGCCTACCCCGGTGTCTTCTACTCCGACGACGGCCAGATCCTGCGGGCCATGCAGAAGGCCGGCGACAACGGCGCCATGATCATGATGCACGCCGAGAACGGCATCGCGATCGACGTGCTCGTCGCGCAGGCGCTCGCCCGTGGCGAGACCGACCCGATGTACCACTCGCTCACCCGACCGGCCGAGCTCGAGGGCGAGGCGACGCACCGTGCGATCGAGCTGTCGAAGGTGGCGGGCAACGTGCCGCTCTACATCGTCCACATGTCGGCGTCCGAAGCGCTCGAAGAGGTCGCCGCCGCCCAGCACGCCGGACTGAACGTGTTCGCCGAGACGTGCCCGCAGTACCTGTACCTGTCGCTCGAAGACCACCTGATGCAGCCCGGCTTCGAGGGTGCCAAGTGGGTGTGTTCGACACCGCTGCGCACCAAGCACGAGCACCACCAGAAGGATCTCTGGAAGGGTCTGCGCATGAACGAGCTGGCGATCGTCTCGACCGACCACTGTCCGTTCTGCATGAAGGACCAGAAGGAACTCGGGCTCGGCAACTTCTCGGCGATCCCGAACGGCATCGGCTCGGTCGAGCACCGGATGGAGCTGCTCTACCAGGGCGTCGTCACGGGCGAACTCACCCTCGAACGATGGGTCGAGACGTGCTGCACCACGCCGGCGCGCATGTTCGGCCTCGACAAGAAGGGCGCGATCGCCCCGGGCATGGACGCCGACATCGTCGTCTGGGACCCGAACACGAAGACCAAGCTCGGCATCAACGACAAGCACCACATGAACATGGACCACTCCGCCTGGGAGGGCTTCGAGATCGACGGCAAGGTCGACACCGTGATGTCACGCGGCATGGTCGTCATGGAGAACGACGCCTTCACCGGCAAGGTCGGCCACGGCCAATACGTCAAGCGCGGCCTCAGCCAGTACCTCCACTGACAGATGGGGTCAGGCACCTTCTGGCCAGCCAGGTCGAGGTCACCACGAGGTCGAACGCCAGAAGGTGCCTGGGTCGTTTCAGGTGGTCAGTGCACGATGAGTTGATCGTAGATGGTGAGGGCGGTTTGCCAGTGGTGGATGCGTCGGGGTGTGGTGTTGATTCGGTGTTCGATCCAGGCGAGGTGGTTGGTGGGGATGAGGTTGAGGTTGGTGCCGTTGCCGACGTAGCGGCGGATGAACGCGTTGCCGTTTTCGTTGGTGGGTCGTTGCCAGGGTGAGTTCTTGTCGCAGATGTAGATGTCGATCCCGATGCGGTGGGCGAGTTCGGCCCAGCGGGCGAGTTCGGATCCTTGGTCCCAGGTGAGCGTTTTGCGTGCGGTGGCGGGGATCCGGTCGAACAGGGCGATGAGTGCGTCGAACACGGCGTCGGCGGACTTGTTGGCGGTGCGTTGGATCCAGCAGCGTCGGCTGGCCCGGTCGAACACGGTGATGAGTGCTGATCGGTTGTAGCTGCCGGTGATCAAGTCGCCTTCGAGGTGGCCGATCTCGCTGCGATCAGCGGCGGCGGGTGGGCGTTCATGAACGGTCTGGTAGTTGCCGAGGGGATGGCTGTAGTGCTTGGCGCGCCCATGGTTGCGGGGTTTGCGTTTGCGGCGCCGCAGGTGCAAACAGTTGCGGGCGTGCTTGTCGAGTCCACGCTTGTTGTAGATGGCTTGGTAGATGCACTCCGGCGAGATGAGTGCTTGTCGGCCGTGGACCTGGCGCTTGAGTTCGATCGAGATCGTGGTGGGTGAGTCGCGGAGCTGGAGCCGTTCTGCGATGTAGACCGCGAGTTCCGGGTCGGCTTCGAGGCGAGCCTGCTTGGGGCGTCGCCGGTTCTGAACTGCTTGTTTCTCGGCTCGTTCAGCGTCGTAGTTCGATCGGCCGCGGTTGCGGGTGATTTCTCGCCCGATCGTGGACGGGGCCCGATCGAGTTCTCGAGCGATCGCCGAGTTCGAGCGGCCGGCCCGGATCCCGGCCTTGATGACCTCGCGTTCGTGACGCGTTAATGCTTCGCCTGGCATGCTGTGACCTCCACCGGTTGGTGATTTGTGTGGTTTTTGACAGCGGGCATCATCGCCCGTCACGCACACCAACCGGTGGAACCCACCAAATTGCAGCCACCCCCTGAAACGACCCTGACCCCATCCGACTGGGACCACCCGCCTGTGCCCTTCCGTCTCGTACGCTGGACGTCATGCCGATTCACCTGCGAGCTGACGAGGGCGACTACGCCCCGAACGTGTTGTGCCCGGGCGACCCACGTCGCGCCGCCTACATCGCCGAGACGTTCTTCGACCCCGGCTACCGGACGGTCAACGAAGAACGCGGCATGCTCGGGTTCACCGGCACGTTCGAGGGCGCGCCGATCAGCGTCCAGACGACCGGGATGGGCGCACCGTCGTCGGGCATCGTGTTCGAAGAGCTCGCGATGCTCGGTGCGAAGCGGCTGGTCCGGGTCGGCACGTGCGGCGGCCTCAAGGACGGCATGCGGATGGGCGACACCGTCGTCGGCATCTCGGCGACCGCCGAGGACGAAACCCCGTTGCGGCTCGCCCAGATGTCGTCGTACGCGCCGACGGGCACCTTCACGCTCGCCGAGCGTGCCGCACAACTCGCCCGGGAGTCGGGCGCGACGGTGCACGTCGGGCCGATCGTGACGAGTGGCGTGTTCTACGACCCCGACCCGACCACGTTCGCCCGCTGGAAGCGGACCGGCCACATCGGCGTCGAGATGGAGGCGGCGATGATGTACACCGTCGCCGCGCTGCGCGGCCTCGAATCGCTGGCGATCATGACGGTGTCCGACCTGCTCGAAGAGTCGGGCGACACCTCGCGTATCAGCGACGACGAACTGAAGCAGGGCGTCGACGCGATGATGCGGCTCGCCTGCCGCGTCGCCACCTCCGACTGACGAGCGACGCAACCCGGCCCGAAAACGGCGCTGGGTGCCGGACCCGCCGTCCGGCACCCAGCCACGACCGAACCACCGTCACCCCAGGCGGATGGGGTGTGCGACGGTGCTCAGCCGCATGGTCGGCGCCATGTCGAGAGACATCGCAGCCGACCTCTGTGAACACCAGGGAAAGTGTTCGATCGTTGTTCTAGCAGCTGATCGGGCGGTTCCGGAACCTCCTGGGCCCGATTTCCACCTCGGGGTGACATCGGCCGGACGGAGAACGGCCTCGCCGACCTGGCAACGACGTCACACGGTGCGACGCCGCGGGTTGTGTCAGCTGTCGCCGCCGGAGGCGTCCTTGACGGACTGCTTGCCCGCCGAGATCCACGGCATCATCGACCGCAGCTGTGCACCGACCTGCTCGATCGGGTGCTGCTTGCCCTCGTCCTGCAGACGGTGGTAGTTCGCCCGGCCCGACTCGGACTCGGCGACCCACTCGTCGGCGAACTGACCGGACTGGATCTCACCGAGGATCTCCTTCATGATCTCCTTGGTCTGCGGCGTGATGACGCGCGGGCCACGGGTCAGGTCGCCGTACTCGGCGGTGTCGGAGATCGAGTAGCGCATCCCGGCGATGCCCTCCTCGTACATCAGGTCGACGATCAGCTTGACCTCGTGGAGGCACTCGAAGTACGCCATCTCGGGCGCGTAGCCGGCCTCGGTCAGGGTCTCGAAGCCGTACTGCACGAGCTTCGTGAGACCACCGCACAGCACGACCTGCTCACCGAACAGATCGGTCTCGGTCTCTTCGGGGAACGTGGTCTCGATGACGCCGGCCCGTGCGCCGCCGATCGCCTCGGCGTACGACAGCGCGAGCGCCTTCGCGTCGCCGGTCGCGTCCTGCTCGACGGCGATGAGCGCCGGCACGCCGCCGCCCTCGACGTAGGTGCGACGCACGAGGTGACCCGGACCCTTCGGGGCGATCATGATGCAGTCGACGCCCTCGGGCGGCGTGATGCGACCGAAGCGGACGTTGAAGCCGTGGGCGAACGCGATCGCGTTGCCCGGCTCGAGCCCGGCGGCGATGTGCTCGTCGAAGATGCTCTTCTGTTCGGTGTCGGGGGCGAGGATCATCACCACGTCGGCCCAGGCGGCGGCGTCGGCCATCGACTTGACGGTCAGCCCGGCGTTCTCGGCCTTGGCCGTCGACGACGACCCGTCGCGCAGGCCGACGCACACGTCGACGCCCGACTCCTTCAGGTTGAGCGCATGGGCGTGCCCCTGCGAGCCGTATCCGATGATCGCGACCTTCTTGCCGCGGATGATCGAGGGGTCGGCGTCGGCTTCGTAGTAGACGTTGGCGGCCATCTCAGCTCACCTTTCCTTGTGCATTGTTGGTGACGGCACGCAGGTGCGTGCCACGGTCGAGTTTGGGCAGGGCGACCCTACCGGTGCGCTGGAGCTCCATGAGCCCGTAGTCGGCCAGCAGGCCCTCGAAATCATCCAACTTGCCGGGATGACCTTCCAAACTGATCGTGAGGGCGTCGGGGGCGACGGCGAGGATCTTCGCTTCGAAGATGCCGACGAGTTCGGTGATCTGGCTCCGAGTCGCGGCGTCGGACCGGACGGTCACGAGCAGCAGTTCGCGCTCGACCGAGCGACGCGGGTCGAGCTCGCTGATCTTGATCACGTCGATCAGCTTGAACAGCTGCTTCACGATCTGCTCGAGCGGTGCCGACTCGACGTCGACGACGATCGTGATGCGGCTCATGCCCGCTTCCTCGGCCGGGGCGACCGCGAGCGAGAAGATGTTGTAGCCGCGCCGGGCGAACAGGCTGGCGACGCGGGCGAGCACACCGGGCCGGTTCTGGACGAGCACGGACAGGATGTGGTGGTTCAGGGACGCACCGGTGGGGTTGATGGCAGTCATCGAAGGGTTCCTTGGAGCTGAAGAGGCAGGTCAGGCGAGGCGATCGCGGATGGCTTGCTGGGTCGGGTGGACGATCACCTCGTCGTTGGCGGCGCCGGCGGGCACCATCGGGAAGACCTTCTCGCTGGCGTCGGTGCGGAACTCGATGACCACCGTGCGGTCGTTGATCGAGTTCGCCTTCTCGATCGCGGGTGCGACCTCCTCGGGCGACTCGACGCGGATGCCGACACAACCCATCGACTCGGCCCACATGACGAAGTCGGGCACGTCGGTCGACAGGTAGACCTCGCTGTAGCGCTCGTCGTAGAACATCTCCTGCCACTGGCGGACCATGCCGAGGTAGCTGTTGTTCAACAGGGCCACCTTGATCGGGATCCGCTCGACCGTGGCGGTGACGAGTTCCTGGGCCGTCATCTGGAAGCAGCCGTCACCGTCGACGGCCCACACGGTGCGGTCGGGGCGGCCGGCCTTGGCGCCGATGGCGGCCGGGATCGAGAAGCCCATCGTGCCGAGGCCACCCGAGTTGACCCAGGTGTACGGCTCGGAGAAGTTCCAGTGCAGCGACGACCACATCTGGTGCTGACCGACACCCGACGCGAGGATCGTGCCCTCGGGCGCCAGGTCGCGGAGCTGCTCGAGGCAGTACTGGGGCTTCAGCGCGCGGCCGGGCTCGCTCGCCTCGTAGGTGACGGGGAACTGCTCCTGCCAGCCGGAGATGCGGCTCTTCCACGG
This sequence comes from Ilumatobacter sp., assembly GCA_020439405.1. Taxonomy (GTDB): domain Bacteria; phylum Actinomycetota; class Acidimicrobiia; order Acidimicrobiales; family Ilumatobacteraceae; genus Ilumatobacter. The sequence continues at coordinate 18,568 of JAGQSS010000034.1, forward strand.
ACCGAGGTCGGGCTGCTCGACACCGTTCTCCTTGAGGTCGCGGACCGCCTTCACGATCTCCTCGGTGACCTGGCGGCAGTCGCCGACGATCGGGACGTCGGGGCGGCGGACCTTGCCCTGCTCGGCGGGGTCGATGTCGACGTGGATCACCTTCGCCTCGGGGGCGAACGAGTCGACCCGGCCGGTGATGCGGTCGTCGAACCGCGCGCCGAGCACGATCAGCAGGTCGCTCTTCTGGAGCGCGGTCGTCGCGGTCGCCGTGCCGTGCATACCGGGCATGCCCAGGTTGAGCGGATGCTCGTCGGGCAGGACGCCGCGCGCCATCAGGGTCGTGACGACGTGGATGTCGGTGAGTTCGACCAGCTCGGCCAGCGCCTCGGCGGCCCGCGCCTTGAGCATGCCGCCACCGACGTACAGGACCGGTCGCTCGGCCTGCATGATCAGCTTGGCGGCCTCCTTGATCATGCGCGGGTGGCCCTTGGTGGTGGGCCGGTATCCGGGGAGCGACGCGGCGACTTCCTCGTCGGTCGGCCAGTGCCACGTCATCTCGTTCTGGAGGATGTCCTTCGGCAGGTCGACGAGGACCGGACCGGGACGGCCGGTCGTGGCGATGTGGAACGCCTGGCGGATGACCAGCGGGATGTCGTTCGCGTCGAGCACCAGCTCGTTGTGCTTCGTGCACGACCGGGTGATGCCGACGGTGTCGCACTCCTGGAACGCGTCGAGGCCGATGCCCGAGCTCGCGACCTGGCCGGTGATGCAGACCATCGGCACCGAGTCCATGTAGGCGTCCATCAGCGGGGTCACCATGTTGGTGGCGGCGGGGCCCGAGGTCACC
>JAGQSS010000350.1 GCA_020439405.1 Ilumatobacter sp.
ACCGTCGCCGTCTCCGTCGCCGTCTCCGTCGCCGTCGCCCGTGCCGGAGTCCGTCATGCTGTCGCTGCCGCCGGTCTGGGTCATGCCCGAGTCAGTGCCGTCGGTGGACGGCCCCGCGGAGGTCTCGCCGCTGTCATCAGTATCGTCGGTGTCCGTGCCGCTGTCGGTCTCGGCGGACGTGGTGTTCGAGTCATCGCCACAACCGATAAGCAGAGCGCCAGCGGTCATGAAACAAGCCAGCGTCTTCAACGTAGTCGAGTTCATCGTGTTGATTCCCTTCATGGATGGATGCATTTGAGCGACCGAAATCGCGCGTGCGTGCCGCGCGGCGACGTCCTACGTCCCGGCGAGCACCGCGTGTATGTCCAATGGACTCGGGTTCCTTCAAGGGGGCGGCGAGGCGTGGGCCGGCGCCAGCGCATCATCGGGGAAACGCGTTTGCCCCGCGCTACGGACGCGCACGCGACGATCCATGGACCTCGGCGAGCTCGAAGCGCGAAGAATTCCGTGACGGAGCACACGACCGTTTCGACCAAAGCGCCCCGGGAGAAGCGATGACCGAAGAAAAAAACGAAGGCGCCCTTACCAAGGACGCCTTCGCTCTGGGGCGCGCCTGCGGGCCCATGCCCGCGAACGCCTGCTACGGGGCGATGTTCTCGAGACCCGGCGTCGGCGGGTTGATGAACAGCCAATCACCCGGCTGATCGTTGTCGAAGCCGTTGGGGATGCGCTGCAGCGAGCCGTCATCGTTGTCGATCGGCTGGGCCTCGGTGAAGACGATGTCGATGCCCATGAACATCACGTCCCCCATCGGGCCCTCGTAGGCCACGTTGTCGATGACCTCCATGTTGACGACATCAACGAGCGCGACCGCGTCCGGGGAGCCGTTCTGCAGGAAGTTGTTGGCCTGGTCGATGGTCAGCACGTCGTCCGGGACGCCGCCGGTGATCGCCGGGACGCCGACGACGAGATAGCCGCCCGCGACCAGCGTCGGCCCGGCGTTCGAGAGATCGACGGCGCCGTACACGGTGTTGTTCGAGCCGTTGATCATGACGAGGAACAGGCCCATGAGGTCGAGGTCGTCGGGCGTGCCGTTGAAGATCTCGACGAACTCGCCGGTGTCGCCGCCCGGCTGGTCGTAGTCGATCTCGTTGATCACGACCGCAGGATCGGGGCACGGGTCACAGGTGTCGCCGCCGCAGTCGACCTGCTCCTCGGTCCCGTTGAGGATCCCGTCGTCGCAGGCCGCGGCGAAGCAGACGTTGTTGTCGGGGTCGCAATTGAGGCTCGCGCAGTCCTCGTTCTGGAAGCAGCCCTGATCGGCGTCGCACTTGGCCTCGCACTCGGGGCCGCCGCAGTCGATGTCGGTCTCGGCGCCGCTGACGATGCCGTCGTCGCAGGCGGGCGGCATGCAGAGGATCGTGCAGTCGTCGGTGTCGTCGTCGTTGCCGTCGTCGCACACCTCGCCGGGGTCGACGTTGCCGTCGCCGCAGAAGGGATCGGGCGGCGAGGTCTCGGTGGTGTCGGTGGTGTCCGTCGTGTCGGTGTCGGTGTCCACGTCGACATCGGTGTCCGCGTCGACATCGGCGTCCGTCGTGTCGGTGGCGTCGGTGTCCGTTTCGGTGGTGCCAATCTCGTCGCCGCTGCTGCCGTCGTCGGCCGGGCAGGCGCTCAGGGCCAGGGGGAGCACGAGGAGAGACAGGTGAGACGACCGCGCGCGCATGATTCACGGTCGCCGGGGACGCCCATGAAAGCAAGCGCCGGACTGCGGTTGCAGCCCGGCGCGCCATGTCGGCCCCCATTTCGGCCCCATGTCGACCTGAGGCCCGAGAATTACGCCGGCGGCGGCACCGGGTCGACGTCGCCCGGGATCGGCAGCTCGACGTCGCCGTAGACAGTCTTGTCCTGCTGCGTGATCTCGTGATCGAGGTCGATCAGGGTGCTGGTCTCGATACCACCACCACCGTAAGGCGTGCCCTGCAGGCCGTAGACCACGTTGGGCGTGTAGAAGTCGAGGGCGTCGCCGGTCATCCACACGTAGCCGTCGGGATCGAAGTCGTGGTCGACGCCACCGGCGGCGCTGTAGGGCAGCAGCTCGCCGACCACGTAGTTGGTGCCCTGCCACACCCAGACGCCGTTCTGGTAGTCGTAGTCGAAGGTCGTCGACTGGTGGGCGCTGGTCTGCATGTCACCGTACATGGTGCGCTGCGAGATCAGCATCCAGCCGTCGTGGGCGAAGCTGAGGTCCGAGACCGGCTGCGAGGTGTTGTTGACCGGCGGGACGTCGAACTCCTTCTTGGCCGTGGCCGGGTCCGGCACGCCGTCGTCGTCCTCGTAGGCGACCGACCACACCTCGTTGTTGTGGTTGGGGTTGGAGACCTGCGAGTGCTCCCACCACACGCTGTAGTAGAGCCGGCCGGCGTGGGACTGCACGGCCCAGACCCGATCGCCGAGGGGCGCGAAGGCGCCGTTGGGCTCGCCGGGATCGTTGGCCGGCCCCAGGGTCACGTCACCGGTACCGTGGTGGTAGGTGCTGACGATCTGCCCGTCCATGTCGATCTGGTAGATGCGACCGTCCTCGTGGTTGGCGACGTAGATGGTCTCGCTGACGCAGTCGTAGTTGATGTTGCCCATCGCCGGCCCGTTGTTGGGCAGGGTCGCGAAGTTGCTGATGGCGCCGGTGATCGCGTCGATGCGCTTGATCGTGTTGGCGTTGCTGGTCGAGCCGTAGACCGTCGACGGCGCCACGTACATGTTGCCGTAGGAGTCGAGGGTCAGACCGAAGACGTTGCCGAGGTTGGCGGCGGTCCAGTTGTTGTTCCAGTACAGCGGCGCCAGGTAGTTCATGTTGGGCGGCGGCACCGGTCCGTCGATGTCGACGATGGTGATGACGTTGGGCGCTCCGCCGCCGTGGGCCCGGTGGGTGACGATGGCGATCTTGCGATCGAGGAAGGGCGCGAAGTTGGGGTCCTCGTAGGTCGGGAAGCCGCCCGAGGCCCCGTGGATCTCCGAGGGCCGGCACGAGCCGGGGCCGGGCACGCCGCCGGTCTCACCGAGGTCACTGAGGGCGCCGAGGTCGAACTTGGGCCCGGGACCGTCGTCGTTGGTGGTGGTGGTCGTCGTCGTGCCGGCGGTCGTGTCGGTGGTCCCCGCCGTCGGGTCGTCGGTGGTCCCTGCCGTCGTGTCGGTGGTCCCTGCCGTGGTCCCGCTCTCGTCGGTACCGACGGTGTTGCCGTCGACGCTATCGCTGCCGATCTCGTCGAGGCTGCCGTTGCTGTTGCCGTCTGCGCCCGTGTCGTCACTTGGGCAGGCAGCCAGCAACATCACGCAGGCAACGGGGACGGAAAAGCGAAAACCAATGGAGCGGCCATCTCGAGTAGACATGTTCAACCTCGGCGTATGCAGTAGAAGAAGAGAAAAAATTACCACG
>JAGQSS010000351.1 GCA_020439405.1 Ilumatobacter sp.
CCGCTCACCATCACCGGCGAACCGGTCACCTACCCCGTCGTCGAGATCCAAACCGTCGGCGGCCGCCCGTAACGGGGTCGGTTGATGTCAGACCAGAACCGACCGGGACTGCGCAGATCACCGAACGCTGGAAAGTCGGTTCTGGTCTGACATCAACCGACCGGGTTTGGTGGGGTGGTCGGTTCTGGTCTGACATCAACCGACCGGGTCGTGGGTCAGCCGTTGTGGCTGGTGGCGTCGAGGAGGATGTGGGTAGTGGCGTGGGTGTAGACGCAGACCTGGCCGGTGGGGCTGAGCTTGGCGATGACCTCGTTGGCGCGGACGTCGCCCGGGGTGTAGTTGACGTGGGAGGCGTTGGGGACCTCGTCGGTGCAGGGGTACACCGTCAGGTGCCCGGGACCCTGTGGGCCGACGGCGGTGACGTTCAGGACGGCAGTCGTCGCCGAGGCGGGGATGGCGCCGCGTCCGGCGATCTGCACGGTCCAGGATGTCCCGCCGGGTATGGGCCCGGTGTTGCGGAACGTCCCGTCGAAGGTGGGTTCGTCGCGCGTGTCGCCGTGGCGGGTCGGGTCGAGCGGGGTCGCTCCGTCCGTCGGTGTCAGATAGCCGACCGCGTCGACGATGACGTGACTGTCGGCGTGGCTGTAGATGCAGATGTGGCCGGTGTCGGAGAGTTTGGCGACCACCTCGTTCGGTCGGACCTGCCCGGCCGCGTAATTGAGTGACGAGGCGGTCGGCACGTCGGCGGTGCACGGATAGATGGTGAAGTGGCCGGGGCCGGTCGGTCCGACGGCGGTGACGTTGAGCACGGCGGTGGTCGCCGCGGCCGGGATGTCGCCGCGGCCGGCGATCTGGATCTTCCAGCTCGTGCCGCCGGGGATGGGGCCGACGTTGCGGAACGCGCCGTCGAAGGTGGATTCGTCACGGCTGTCCGCGTAGCGGGCGGGGTCGATCGGGGTGTGTGGTGATCCGACGGCGACGTAGCCGACGACGTCGGCGATCACGTGCACGTCGGCGTGGGTGTAGATGCAGATCGAACCGCGCGCCGAGACCTTGGCGATGACTTCGTTCGGGGTGACGGCCCCCGGGGTGTAGTTGACCGTCGACGCAGTCGGGATATCGGCCGTGCAGGGGTAGACGGTCGCGTGGCCGGGTGCGCTGGCGCCGAGCGTCGTGAGGTTGACGATGACGGCGTTGACGTCGGCGGGGACGTCACCCCGCCCGGTGATGTCGACCTCCATGAAGGTGCCGGCCCGGTTGACGCCGGTCTTCTCGTAGCGGTTGTCGAGGGTCTCGCCGTCCGGTCGGGTGTCGACGAAGCGGCCCGGTTCGAGGGACGTGTAGGCGTCGTTGTCGTTGCGGTCGTCGCAGGCATCACCGGCCCCGTCGCCGTCCACGTCCGACTGGCCGGGGTTCACGACCGCCGGGCAGTTGTCGGTCGTGTCCGCCACGCCGTCGCCGTCGGCGTCACGGTCGTCGGTCGGGTCGCACGCGTCGCCGATCCCGTCGCCGTCGACGTCGGACTGGCCCGGGTTCACGACCGCAGGGCAGTTGTCGAACTCGTCGGCGACCCCGTCGCCGTCGCCGTCGGGACGCGTGTCGGGACCGGTGCCTTCGAACGCGCCGGCGTCGGTCGTGCTGTTCACGATGCGAGCGCCGAGACCGAGGTCGCGCATCAGCTCGGTGGTGTCGCCGTCGAGGTCGACGTCGGGTTCGTCGGGGACGAGGTAGTCGTTGTTCCCGAAGCCGCGAGCGGGCGAGTCGATGCCGAGCCGGTAGTCGCCGTTGGCGGGGTCGACGAACAGCGGGTCGATGCCGACGAGGTTGTTGCGCACCTGCAGGAACGAGCCCGAGCCCGAGACCGTCGAGAAGTTCGGTGTGTTGTCGAACATGATCGAGTTGTGCAGCGCCACGGACGCGCCGTCGTCGGCGATGAGCAGCGCATCGGCATGACTGCCGCCGTTGCCGACGAACGTCGTCGATGCGACGTGGCCTTCGGCGAGCGGTCCGGTGACGACGACGGCGCCGGCGATGCCGTCACCGACGTTGTCGGCGATCACCGTGTTGTACACGCCGAGGAAGGAGTCGGCGCTGTGGAGCGGGGCGAACTGGTCGGTGGCGTCGCCACCCAGATCGTTCGTGATCGTGTTGTGCCCGATCCGGCTCGTCGCGATCAGGGTCGGGCTGTCGCCTTGGACGCCGACGACCGTGGCGCCGGTGTTGTCGGTCAGGTGGACGTCGACGGCCCAGGTGTACGCCGTCGCCGCGACCGTGAGCGCGCCGAGCCCCGGGTCGCCCCGGTTCGGGTTGCCGGGTGCGCCGGGTCCGCCACCGGTGATGTCGAGCGATCGGATGCGATGCTGGCCGTCGGCGTCGTAGATCGTCAGCACGGTGATCGAGTTGTCGTGACGGCTCGACGGCGTCGAGGTGTCGTCCCCGAACTGGTCACCACTGAGGACGGTGCGCTCGTTCGCGGTCCCGACGAGCGAACGGCTGCCGGCACCCCACGGCATCGAGCCGTAGAGCTGGGTCGCCTCGTCGACGAAGAACGTCGAGTTGTTGGTGCCGCCAGGTGGCACGTACGTGCCGGGAGCGAGCCACACCTCACGGTCGACGCCGGCACACGGCAACGGCGCGTCGAGCGCGTCGTCGAGGTTCGGGAACGCGTCGGCCCACGTGGTGCCGTCGTCGAGGCCGGTGGCGTCGTCGTCGACGAGGAGCGCGCACGGCGCGATGTCGACGTCGAGCCAGAAGTAGCCCGTCAGTTCTCGGTAGCCCGACACCCGGAAGTAGAAGGTCGTGTCGGGTTCGGTATCGAACGTGAGCGATGAGGTGAGGTTGTCGCCGTCGACGTCGTCGTTGCACCACTCCGTGCGCTGCTCGAAACCGTTCTCGGCGGCCGGGTTCACGACGATCGCGTCGATGACGGTGTCGAAGTCGGTCAGGACGTTGTCGGTCGACAAGGTGATCGTCCCACCCGGGCCGGAGTCCCAGCGATACCAGACCGACGCGCCGACGTTCGGTTGACAGATCGGGAGGACGGACCCCTCGCCGTTCTCGATCGTCGCCTCGTCGGTGATGCCGTCGACGGTGAAGTCGAGAAGGTCGATGACGCGAGCGTCGTCGATGTCGTCGTTCGCCGGCGCCACAGCCAGCGCCTGGCCGGCGGACGTGAGGGCGACGGTCGTCGTCAGCAGTACGGCAAGTGCACCGGCACGCGCCATCGCGCGCCGACAGGGGTGCTCGGTCATCGGGGGGTCTCCATTCCGGAACCGCCCGTGGGCCGTCCCGTCCGCTCGAGCGCCAACCTAGTCGCGTGCGGAGCAGGGTGATAACACCCGCATCGGTCGGTGGGAGGGTCGGTTGATGGTCGGCTGATGTCAGACCAGAACCGACCAGGTCGTGGGAGGTCGGTTG
>JAGQSS010000352.1 GCA_020439405.1 Ilumatobacter sp.
ATCGCCGCACTGCGGGCCGGTGCCCGTCCCGACTTCGAACGCGACGACGAGCAGGTCGTGTACGAGATCGTCAGCCAGTCGCTCACGAACCATCGGGTCGACGACGCGACGTACGCCGCCGGTCGCGAGCTGCTCGGTGAGCAGGGGATGGTCGAACTGGTCTCGATCGCCGGCTACTACTGCCTGATCTCGATGCTGCTCAACCTGTTCGACGTCGACCTCCCCGAAGGCGCCGAACGCGCCTGGCCCGAGTTGGCCTAGGCCGGACGGTCAGACGTCGGGGCGGTCTCCGAACTTCGGGCCCTCGGTGCGGGTTCGCTTGAGTTCCCAGAAGCCGTCGGTCGTGGTGAACACGACCATCGCGTCCCAGAACTTGAGCGACTGCTCGGTGTCGGGCACCTCGGTGATGACCGGCCCGAAGATGCCACGGGTGGTGCCGTCGTCGCACGGGAAGGCGATGATCGGGGTGCCGACGTCGTTGCCGACCAGTTCGAGACCGGCGTCCATGCGGGTCTGGATCTCGGCGTCCCACTGCTCGTCGTCGGCCGCTGCGGCGAACTTCGTGTCGAGACCGATCTTGGTCAATGCGTCCTCGAGGTCGAGGCCTTCCTCACGGTCGTGGTGGATGCGCGTCGCGCACTGCCAGTACCAGTCCTGGATGGGGCCGTCGCCGAGCTCGGCACGGATGGCCTCCATCACCCGGAGCGCCCGATGGCCGCGCATGGCGCCCTCGTAGTACGGGCTGCCCGGCTCGGGCTGATTCTTCTTCAGCAGGCTGATCGGTTGCCACGTGATGGCGAGATCACGATGCGGCTGCACCTCGTCGACGACCCAACGGGCCGTCACCCAACACCACGGTCAAACGGGGTCGACCCAGAACTGCACACTCAGCGGCATGCGTCGAGTCTGCCCAGACCGGCCGCTCGTCACACCTTCCGCCGACCGGAAACCTGTCACGGATAGCCTGGCCACCTCATGTCGCAGCGCTTCTACGTCGAGACGCTCGGCTGCCCCAAGAACCAGGTCGACTCCGACAAGCTCATCGGCACATTGCTCGCCGACGGCATGGAGGCGACCGACGATGCGGGACAGGCCGATCTGGTGGTCGTCAACACCTGCGCGTTCATCGACGAGGCCCGCCGCGAGTCGATCGACACGATCCTCGCCCTCGAGGAGCAGCGCCGCGACGGCGCCCGGCTCGTCGTCACCGGCTGCATGGCCGAACGGTACGGCGACGAGCTGGCGGCCGAGCTGCCCGAGGTCGACCAGGTCGCCGGATTCGGCGTGCCGGTCCACACCCCCGCGCCGTCGTCGGCGGGCAAGAAGCTGATCCCCGTCTCGACGGCACCGCTGCCCGAGCTCGACCTGCTCAACCTGCCCCGACCGAAGTCGGTCGCGCCGTGGGCCTACGTCAAGATCGCCGAAGGCTGCGACCGGTCGTGTGGTTTTTGCGCGATCCCGTCGTTCCGTGGGCCACAGCGCAGCCGTGACGTCGATGCGATCCTGCGCGAGGTCGACGAGCTCGGCGCCCGAGAGATCGTGCTGGTGGCGCAAGACCTTGCCGCCTACGGGCGCGATCGTCCGGGCGAGCTGGGCAACGGGTCGATCGTGCCGCTCCTGAACGCCGTCGCCGAGCGGGCCGATTGGGTCCGCCTCCTGTACCTGTACCCGAGCGACCTGAACGATGCGCTGATCGACGCCATCTGCGCGACCGAGGTGCCGTACTTCGACCTGTCGCTGCAGCACGTCAGCAAGCCGTTGCTGCGCCGCATGCGCCGGTGGGGCGACGGACAACGCTTCCTCGACAGCATCGCGACGATTCGCGAGCGCGAGCCCGACGCCGCGTTCCGTTCGAACTTCATCGTCGGCTACCCGGGCGAGACCGAGGACGACCACGACCAGCTCCTGCGCTTCGTCGAGGAGGCCCAGCTCGACTGGTGCGGCTTCTTCTCTTACTCGCGCGAAGACGGCACGTACGCCGCCGACCTCGACGGTGCCGTCGACCCGGCCCTCATGGACGAGCGGCTGGCCGAGTTGCGCGAGCTGCAGGACGAGATCACCGGCAACCGCCGCGACGAGATGATCGGGCGCACGGTGCGTGTGCTCGTCGACGAGCCGGGTATCGCCCGGTCGGTGCGGGAGGCGCCCGAGATCGACGGCGTCGTCCACGTCGGGCATGATCTGACCGTGCGCGAGTTCCACGACGTCGAGATCGTCGACGCGCTCGGCCCCGACCTGGTCGCCGACGGCGCGTCGTTCGAGGAGGACGACGACTGATGCCCGTGCCGCCGGACAAGCTCGCGACCTGGGCCAACCTCATCACGGTCGGCCGGATCGTGCTGTCGCCGGTGATGTTCCTGGTGATCCCCGATCACAACCAGGGCTCGTGGGTGGCGTTCGGTCTGTGGTTCGTCCTGTGTGCCAGCGACGGCATCGACGGATACCTGGCCCGCCGCCACGGCACCACGACGTCGGGAGCGTTCCTCGATCCGCTCGCCGACAAGGTGCTGGTGCTCGGTGCCATGTTCACCCTCGTCACGACCGACATGTTCTGGATCCTGCCGGTGGCGATCATCGCCGTGCGCGAGTTCGTGATCTCGATCTACCGGACCTTCGTCGCCTCGAAAGGCGTCTCGATCCCGGCGAGCCAGCTCGCCAAGTGGAAGACGCTGTTCCAGCAGTTGGCGGTCGGCTTCGCGCTGTGGCCGTGGTTCGCGGTCGACTACAAGTGGGTCTGGGTGTCGCTGCTCTGGATCGCCGTCGCCCTCTCGGTCATCTCCGGCATCCAATACCTCTGGTACTCGCGAGTCACCGAAAAGGCGCTCGCCGAATCCAACGCGTGAGCGCCCAGAAGTGGTCAGGCACCTTCTGGCCAGGCGCCTGGTGGAGAGCAGGACCTGCAGTGCCAGAAGGTGCCTGACCCCTTCTGGTGTGCGGTAGAACTTCCCCCATGCGATGTGACGTGGTGGCGGTCGGGACGGAGCTGTTGCTGGGGCAGATCATCGACTCGAACTCGGCGTGGATCGGGGGCGAGCTCGCCGCCCACGGCATCGACTCGTTGGTGCAGGTCAAGGTCGGCGACAACATCGACCGCATCGTGCTCCAGCTCGAACGGCGCCTCGCCGAGGCCGATGCCGTCATCATGTGTGGCGGGCTCGGCCCCACGCACGACGACCTGACCCGTGAGGCGATCGCCCGGGTGATGGGCGTCGAACTCGTCCTCGACGAGGCGCTCGGTGACGTGATCCGCGAGATGTTCGCGAGCCGCGGCCGCCGGATGCCCGAGAACAACCTGCGTCAGGCGATGGTGCCCGCCGGTGCCGAGATCATCCCCCAGACCCGCGGCACGGCACCCGGCCTGATCTGTCCGGTGACGGTCGACGGGGTCGACAAGGTCGTGTTCGCCGTGCCCGGCGT